>JBNJGM010000001.1:0-90937 GCA_051747685.1 Thermodesulfobacteriota bacterium
CGTTGTTCAAAGCGCACCGCGCGCAGAATCCGGGTCGGATCTTCTACAAAACTCAACGAATGCATTACCCGGATCGTTTTTTCTTTGATATCTTTTTGGCCGCCAAAAAAATCCACGAGCTTTCCGAATTGTTCAGGATCTAATTGGACCGCCAGAGCGTTCACGGTAAAATCTCGACGGGACAAATCCATCTTCACCGTGGACAATTCCACCGTGGGGAGGGCAGCGGGGTGTTCGTAATATTCGAGCCGAGCCGTGGCCACATCAATGCGCTGTTCGTCCGGCAGAATCAGCACCGCGGTTTTGAATTTTTTATGCGCACGTACCCGTCCGCCCATCTCCAAGGCCAAGCGACGCGCAAATCGAATACCGTCTCCTTCCACAACAAGGTCCACATCCAAGTTCCGGCGGTGCAGCAAAATATCTCGAACAAAGCCCCCTACAGCATAGACGTGATATCCCATATCCCGGGCCAGGTTGCCGGCCTGGGTCAGCATATTCACCACTTCCTGGGGCAGATTATTTTGAAGCAGGGTGCTTATATTTCGTTCCCGGCGACGTTCCGGGAGCATGGACTCCGGAATGCGGGCTGGCTCGGCGATCAACGTATTAATCAAATCCGTGCGAGTAATAACCCCGATAAGGCTCGCGTCTTGGATCACAGGAACCAGACGTTGGCGTTGGCCGAGAATAATCTCCATCGTGGGGTACAAGCTGCTGTCAGGCTGTACCGTAGCAAACTCCCGGCCCATGTATTCGCTCACCGACATCTGCCCTAAGCCGTGCGCTACAGCCCGGTCGGCTAATTGGTGTTCTAAAATCCCAACACACTCCTGGGTTCCCGAGCGTAAGGCTGGTATCGCCTTTAATCCATACCTAGTCATGACCTCAGAGGCGTGCTGTAAGCTCGCGTCCTGCTCCACAGTGATAGGCGGGGCGGACATCAAGTCCCGGATCTGAATCTGGGGATTAATATGCGAATACAGCAGACCGAACAATTCATCCTTGACCTGTGCCAAGGTCCGATCCTTGACCGTGGCTGACGCCGCATACGGATGACCGCCGCCACCGAAGGAGGAGCAGATTTGCCCCACATTCACTTCCGGTGTGCGACTTCTAGCGACCACATGGATCCGATCCTGCATCCGCCCGAGGGCAAAAAAGACCCGTAGATTCTGCATATCCATCATCTTGTGAACCAACAGTGCAAAATCACTAACAAATTCTTCTGTAGTAACTTGGGACACCACAACTTCAATCCCATTTATATCGTGGGTCACTGCAGCGTCCAATAATTCATTGAGCAGGGCGACCTGCTCCGCGCTGAGTTCGCGTTGCACCATCTCAGCGATAAAATTTGGATCCATTCCTTGCTCCCGCAACCAGGCGGCTGCGGACAAATCATGGGAAGTAGTGGAAGAGAAGGTGAAACACCCTGTATCCTCGTATAAGCCCAACCCCAAAAGCGTCGCCTCGTCCGGAGAAATAGCGATATTGTTTTCCCGCAGTTGGGCAACGAGAATAGAGGTTGTCGCCCCCCACTCGCGTACAGTCGTCCGGGTCGCCTGCACATCCTCTCCAGTGTCGGGATGGTGGTCATAGGTATGGATTGCAATATCTGAGCGCTCCCACAAGGGCTGCACATGCTTGAGGCGGGACTTTTGCCGCGTATCCACCAAGATCAGACGCTGTACAGTGCTTTGGTCGATTTCCTTAAAATTGCGAAAATTATAGAGATAGGTGGCACTTTGGATAAAAAAATCGCGCAGATTTTTCTCCTGGCTGCCCGGGAAAATCAATACCCCTTCTGGATAGAGTTTTCCCGCCGCGACAATGGCCGCGAGGCAATCGAAATCCGCGTTCGTATGCCCAGTAATGACGGTAGGCGCTGCCAATTGGTTTGATTGCGAGTCCTTCCGTTTTTTATTGTGGCTCATGGTCGAATCCGAGTGCGGGGGTGGTGTTCGTGATGGGCCGCTCGCAAGCGACCGGCCTGAATATGGGTATAAATTTCAGTGGCGCTGACATCTGCATGCCCCAAAAGGAGTTGCACCGTGCGTAAGTCAGCGCCTCCTTCAAGAAGATGGGTGGCAAAGGAATGGCGAATGGTGTGCGGCGATATCGACCGCCGGATACCAGCAGCTGTAGCGTAGCGTTTAACGTTTTTCCAGACCCCTTGGCGGGTAAGGCCGCGTCCGGAACGGTTCAAGAACAAGGTTTTCTCCCGTGGTTGTAATTGCGAGCGCCAAGAATGCATATAGCTCTGCACATAGGCAAGAGCGGTTGGATGCACCGGCACCAGCCGTTCTTTCGCGCCTTTTCCCCACACCCGGAGGACCCCGGTTTGAAAATCGATATCCAAGGCCTGAAGTTGGAGCACTTCAGAGACCCGGAGCCCGGCAGCGTACATCAGCTCTAAAAGCGTACGATCCCGAAACCCAAGGGTGGTATGGATATCGGGCTGGGACAACAATGCCTGAATTTCCTGTATGTCTAAAAATTCAGGCAAATGCCGGGTCAATTGCGGCCCATCCACATGGGCGCTGGGGTCATCAGATCGCCGCTCAGAAGCAAAAAGGAATTGAAAAAAACCGCGCAAACTTGAGAGATGCCGGGCTAAGGTGGTGCTGGCCAAGCCCCGTCCTTTGAGGTGTAAGAGAAAATACATCAAGGCCGTGGAATCGCAATCCGCGAGAGAGGCCTGTTTTTGTTCCAGAAATTGGATAAAAGCGTCGATATCTTGCGTATAAGCAGCCACACTGGGCTCAGCAAGGCCTTTGACCACTAACAAGTGCTCCACATACGCGTCTTTCCAGGCCTCTTCCACCGGCGCTTGTAACGGGTCATCCATAGCTGCTTTTCTTCCTTCTTTGTGTCTCCCCGCTTCGCCTCGTATCCTGTAACGCCGATACGGCCAGAGACAAGAATTGCAGTTTTTCGCTGCGCAAGGTATACGTTGCCTCTATCTGCGCAGCGCCAGGGCTTGCTCCAAGTCCTCTTGCTTGCAGGAACACGCCTTGTCAGGCGGCACAAGCCCGCCAGGCAACATCGACACGCGACAGCTAGGGGAAGTCCCATTTCATCATGCCCGCTACGACCCAAAACACCTTTATTGGTTTAGGTGCCAATCAAGACGAGCCCGCAAGGTTCCTGGCGCAGGCTAAACGGGAATTGGAAAACATTCCGGCATGGCAGTGCCGTGCCTGGTCCTCCCTCTATTGGACAGAGCCGCAAGGTGTACGGCAGCAGCAGTGGTTTGCCAATCAAGTAGCCTGGTTGCAGTTGCCCCTAGACGCCACCCCGCAGCACACGGTAGAGATTTTGTTGGAAATCGAAACCCGGTTAGGGCGGGTGCGTGGGCAGCGGTGGGGGCCACGCTGTATTGATCTAGACCTCCTGGTGCTCGGCGAACAGTGCTCGAATACAGCCCAAGCGCACGTTCCCCATCCCCGGCTCGCCGAGCGGGCGTTTGTCTTAGTCCCCCTAGCGGAACTCGCGCCCGAGCTTATCCTGCCTGGCTTTAGGCAGAGCACACTGGAATTACTAGCAAAAGTCAACTATCGCTGTGAGGGGAACACGATCTGGCAAACCTAAAGTACAACTTTAACTTCTAACCGCTCAAGCCGAGGCCAGCCCATGTTTAAACTCCTTTTCCTTGTCGGGGCCGGTTTTTTGCTTTTTAAATTAATTCAGGGCGATACCCGGCAAAAAACTTCCCAAAAACAACAAAAAGACGAAAAACTGGCCACCTCCGGGGAGATGGTCAAAGACCCGGCCTGTGGCACCTATGTCCCTACGAGTACTGACATCCGTGCCCGGGACGGGGAAACCACATATTATTTTTGCAGCTACGAATGTCGCGACGCGTTCTTGGAGCGTAAAAAGACGGGAGAGTAGGAGTAGCTATGCGCTTTTTCCTGGATACAGCCAACCGTGAGGAAATCGCCCAGGCAAATCAATGGGGCCTGATCGACGGTGTGACCACCAATCCTTCGCTTTTAGCCAAAGAAGGAGGGCAGTGGAGAACCATAGCGCACGAGATATGCGCAATGGTCGAAGGACCGGTGAGTTTGGAGGTTATCGCTACCGAAACCGAAAAGATGCTCGCAGAGGCCCGGGACCTGGTCAAAATTGCCCCCAATGTGGTGGTCAAAATCCCCATGACCTTGGCTGGCCTCCAGGCGGTTCGCGCTCTCGCAGAACAAAACATCCCGACCAATGTTACCCTTGTCTTTTCCGCTGGACAGGCCCTGCTCGCCGCCAAGGCCGGGGCCTCCTATGTCAGCCCATTTATCGGGCGCCTCGACGATATAGGCCACAACGGTATGGATCTCGTGGGCCAAATCATGAACATATACGCGAACTACAATTTCCAAACACAATTACTGGTCGCTAGCATCCGGAATATCAACCATGTTTTAGAGTCCGCCCAACTCGGTGCGGATGTCGCCACCCTGCCCATGCCGGTCTTGCGCCAACTCGCCAGCCACCCTCTGACCGACCAAGGCCTGGAAAAATTTCTAGCGGACTGGAAAACAGGACAAGATTCCAACGGCTAGCCCACCAATCTGGATCCGTGCCCCCCGATTGTGGGGTTTTGATTACAATTTTCACGGCTTCACGACACCACGATTGGCACTGCGCGGTAGGGACGAATTTTGCCGCACTCCAAGGCAAAAAGCGAGCGGTCTCCGGAGGCCCCCCCCCTTTACCTGCTGTGTGCTCTTTTCAAAAATCGCCAAATGCGGCTAAAAATCAGATCATTTACGAGAAAAACAGGGCATGCCCCTACAACAGGGACGACACTTGCAAATGTGGAGATTGAAAATCCCGCGAACGCCTATTAGGGGCTGGGCAACAATCCAAACGGATCCCAAATAAGGCATATGTAAGGCCGAAACAAACATGAGGAGCACTATGATACGCATCAACGAAAACTATCTAAAATTGCAGGCGTCCTATCTCTTTGCCGACATCGCCAAGCGCATCCAGGCCTTTCAAGAGGCCAATCCCGATATGCCAATCATCAAATTGGGCATCGGAGATGTGACAAAAAGCTTACCCCAAGCCTGTATCGATGCCATGCATAAGGCTGTTGATGAAATGGGGCACGAGGGAACATTTCGCGGCTACGGCCCCGAACAGGGATACGCCTTTTTGCGTGAAGCCATTGCCACCAATGATTTTCAGTCCCGCGGGGCGGATATCAGCGCTGAGGAGATTTTTATCAGCGACGGTGCCAAATGCGATACGGGCAATATCCAGGAAATCCTAGCCACTGACATCGCCATTGCTATTCCGGATCCAGTTTATCCTGTGTACCGCGACACCAATGTCATGGCCGGACGAACCGGGGCATTCAAAAACGGCCGTTTTGAGGGCATCACATACCTAGAAAGTACCGCTGACAACAATTTCATCCCCCAGTTGCCCAAAACACCAGTCGACCTGATCTATCTGTGCTTCCCGAATAACCCCACCGGAGCGACCATTACCAAGCAAGAGCTGCAGAAGTGGGTCGAATACGCCCGAGAGCACAAGGCGCTCATCTTGTTTGACGCGGCCTACGAGGCCTTTATCCAGGACCCGGAACTCCCGCGTTCCATCTATGAGATCCCAGGGGCCAAAGAAGTGGCCATAGAATTCAGAAGTTTTTCCAAAACAGCCGGTTTTACTGGTACCAGATGCGCTTTCACCGTCGTACCCCAAGAGTGCAAGGGCTATGACAGCGCCGGCAATCCCCATTCCCTCCACGCCTTGTGGAACCGGCGGCATTCGACGAAATTCAACGGTGTGGCCTATCCGGTTCAGCGGGCTGCAGAAGCGGTGTACTCGAAACAAGGACAGGACGAAGTCCAACAGCGCATTGCCTATTACCTTGAAAACGCCCGCTTGGTGCGTGAAGCTATGGCAGAGCAGGGATTTGACTGTGTCGGTGGGGAAAACTCGCCGTATATCTGGATCCGGGGCAACATGGATTCCTGGGAATTTTTCGACCTCCTGCTCAATAAAGCGGGGGTGGTCTGCACCCCGGGCGCCGGGTTCGGCAAATGCGGGGAAGGGTACATCCGCATTTCCGCTTTTAACAGCCGCGAAAACGTCGAAAAGGCTATGCAGCGCTTTCGCGACGCCTTGGCCTCCTAAAACCAAAACCACAAGCGTTTGGCTCCACAAAAGCCTTTATCGGCCGCCTTTTGAGAAAAGGGCGGCCGTTTTTGTGGAAAATGCGTACATCGCCAATACCCCAAATCAGTGGCCAACAAAACTGTACCCCGTACCCCTCCAAAGGCCGTCAGCGGGCTTCCAGGCGCGTCTTTTTTATTAATTGGACGGGGTAGCTATACCAAGACGCATACGCCCCATAAGGGCCCGAGGCGGAGGACCGGAAATGGAGTCACGGGTGGTGCCCAAAATGGACAACCTGTTGGGTGAGTGATTGATCCCAATCGAAATATTCTCGAGAAAACCGGCCTCTTTGCCGCACATTGGAGTTCCGGGAACGAACTCCGTATTCCGAGTAAGGCCTCCCTGGTTGCGATGACTGCCATTGGGCAGGGCCACACAGCCATTCTCATGGACAATTCCCAAACAATTCGTCCTGGCAAAGCGTTGTAAAAGAACTGCTCAACCTCCTGAAAGTTTCCACCCAAGTCGGTCAGGAAAAAAGCCCTTAAGCATAATTTCCTGGTATGTAAGGGGTATACGCAAATGTCTCATAATGTATATTATGTAAACTTTAATTGTGAACCAGAGTTCTTCCCCATCCCGTCACACCTATGCATCCAGTTTCCCATCCCCGGTTTCAAACCAACCACAAAAATCAAAATATGCCCTTAAAAAGCTCGCGAACGCACACGGCAACAAACCCGGGATTGGAGCCAGCGAAACAAACAAACGCAAACTGCCCCGCCCTCTGTGCCAATGTGGATGAGACACCGAGCCTTCCATAAGATCTAGCCCAAAAATCGCGGACATTGTGAGCGCTGTTGTCCGCCACCTGACTGCCAGGAATAGATTCTGTGTCGTTTCACGGACCCACAAATCCTGCGCTACTGCGTCCACTTTACAACCCCGGGCTCGCCCTGGAGGTTTCCCCGCCAGGGAATTTCTTGCAACGACTCTTAGCCCACCACATCAAAGCGGATCGGTCCATCCCACTGTGAATATACATGAAGGCAAACTTCCTACGCTGGTAGGCGGCGCTCTCGATCGAGGCCGCAAAGGCGAACGAGAAAGGATCGAAACGTTTACTTAACAAGCAAACAAAAGGGACGTGTATATTCTTGTTTATATTAACTAAACAGAAAATCAAACTAAACAACTTTCCCGCGCAAGCCCACAACTGCTCACATCCCGTGCCTGTACGTTCCTTTATCACTTGAGAACATGGTGTAGTTGCCGCCGTGGTGGCCCGGCTGAATCAATAAAGAAAACCCCTTTCCAGAATCCATGAACTGTGGTTTTGCTTTGGGCATAGAAATACCCCGTGTGCTGCGGGAGCCACCGACAACTTCCCTGATGGCTGCCCAGGTAGCGCCCCAGTAATTGCCTAAACAGTTCTGTCAATGGCCACTCATGCCCTCCAACACGTGGCCTGGCGCAACCTCTATCCCCAAAAAGTTGCCGGACATCTTGCCTTCAAGTCGCAGCCACCTGGAACGAGCCAATTCCGAATTGTGCGGCCAGCGGACAAAATGAAAAAAACGTCGCCCCCGGTTAGATTAGCTCTTTGCTGCAGGAAATCACGACACCTTTTCTGCAAGACGAAAGGGTTATCGGGTTAGCCCTTTCTACGGGCAAAAAGTAGGGTCAGGCTGTGGACAGCCACTGCCTGTGCAAGCGCTTACCGCCACCGGGGAAACTTGACAAAACCCAACTCTACCGGGCATGCAGAGCGATCCAGGCCTACGAGGCGACGCCTGTACACACTACCCACACTGTCAACTAAACATAAAAAAGTTTACTTAGTAAACAAAACAATCTTCTTTTGCATTTTCCGAGGATCCCTAATGATTGCCACCGTCCTTCGCTACACACTTTGTTTTTGCCTCTGCTGGCTGGCACTACCCCTTTCCGGGCTGGCCCAAAACAATGACGCCTCATTTGCCCAATGGCTTCAAGAATACGGCGCTTATGATGTGCTCGGCCAAGAACTTGCCAAACAGAGCCCTACCCCAAAAACAGTCTTCAAAAGGGTCAGGCTTGCCCTCCAACGCGGCGAGGCAGAACAAGCCCGCTCTTTGCTGGATTCCTACGGTCCCTTTGATTCGTCGTCAGCTGAAGGCGAGAGGTTGTGGCTATTGGGCCAAGCCGCCCGGCTGCAGCAACAATGGGTTCAAGCGCTGTTGCAGTACAGCCAGGCCGGCACCCATTGGGACGAAGAATCCATAAAGGAGCGTTTCACTTCTGAACCCGATATGGAATTTTTCTGGGAAAACACCTGGAAATTGTGGTTTTGGGGCCACTTCAACGGCGTTTCCCCCCTGGCCAACCAGGGCCAGCGCCAATTGCTCCTCCAAGCCGCAAGCCATGGCCAAACAGTGTGGCCTGAAAACGCATTCTGGAAGGATATTCTACAATTATGGCCTGAGTCCGATTGGGAGGCAGTTCATTCCTTTTCTCTCCAGGACCATTCCTTTTCCGTGGCCCCTGTTGCCAAGGCCGATCAAAATGCTGTTCTTCAGGCTATGGCGGCGATGAGCCTCGGTCGCGACACACTCGTCAGCCAGACCGTTCAGGACATATCCGCCACAAAACAGCGGCAATTTTGGGACACGGTGACCACCAGCCTTCAAAACGCGGAAATGCCAGACAACGCTACCACCGTGGACCCAAGCGATCATCCAAAACGCCAAGCGTTTTGGCACCTCTTCCAAACCGAGATCGCAGAGATAGCCAAGCAAGGCGCCCATCTTTCACACCCCAAGGCGTCCTTCTGGAAGCCGTTTTACAAAACCCTGAGCACCGAGGACCCGCGCAACGCCTTACAGCGCATAGAACGCGAACTTGATTCCAGTCTACTCTCTGACTCCCTTGTCCAAAGTTTACACCGGTTCGCCCTCGGCTACGCCTTACTTGCCGAGATGGACGAAGCAGCGCAGCACCATTGGGAGGCCATTGAGCCGCACTCCTTACCACTGTCCCTGCGCCTTGCTGCATTTTTGGCGGATTTTGGCTCAACACAGGACCTTTTCCCCCCGGATGCGAGTTCCGTCACCCAGGGACAAGTGCTGGCTGCCCTTGCCAACGCAGGTGGTAAAAATCCGGCCCCCCTTCTCACCGCTCCGTTTTGGATCCAATTTGAATCCTCCGAGCAACTCAAAGAGGCCGCCGCCCAATGGCCCTTAGACAAGGGACTCGCCTACAGCACCAATGCCTTCCAGCGGGAAACAGCGGATACAACCACAACGCGACCTGCCAAGCGCCTGGCCTTTCTTTTCCCGCAAACCCAGGCCGGGCAAGAAGCTATTTTGGCTCTGGCTCGCCAGGCCCACGAAAACACCAACCCGCAACACGCATGGCGTTACGTGAAACGCCTCAAACCCAAGGATCTTTTTCCTTCCCAACAAGTGCCGTATTGGCAGGCCAAAGCCGGATTGGAAATGGAACTTGGACGGGAGGAGGCAGCGCTTGATTCCTACCAGACCCTTTTAGAAATGGCTCCGGAAGAAGTAGACACGGAAAAACGATTGAAGTTGGCCCTGCTCGCCCAGCGCAAAGACCGTTGGGATTGGGCCCAATCGCAACTGAGAGCATTATGGTCTGAAAAAGACAAACTAAGCAAAGCATTGCAAGCGGAAACCCTTTTTTGGATAGGCGAAGGGTGGCAGTATAAAAATAAAAACGAAAAAGCGCTGGCCACATATCTGCGCCTGGCTTACTCCTACCCCGAACAAAATATCTGGGCCGTAACTGCTATGTACCGTGCCGCCCTACTCTATGAGCAAAACAAGCAGTTTGCTCCAGCTGCGAAACTGTTGCAAGAAGTTGTTACACGCGCTGACCGTGAGAGCCAAAAAGAAGCGGCCCAGGACCGCCTTGAGGGTATACGTTCCCAGACCGCGCAACAAAGCTCCGAAAAAGAGACACTAGAATTTATCTTCTAGCGTAAACACTTAAAAATCAAACACATAGCTCGTTTGACGGTAGTTTGAACACGGCCCGCAACTCCTCACAGCATCGCTAAAAAAAAATGCCGTTTCCGCGTATAAGTGCTACGTGTTACTTTAGGGCAGCTATCCTTCTACTATCTTTACAAGCCACTGGAAAAAATGAATTCTGATTCGTTGCCTAGATTATTATTCCGTTTCCCATTGGCATGGGAGTAAATACATCTCAGTAAAGAACAGCTCCAGCGTCATTTATCCTACAAAAATGCAACTAGGGGACATCGCTTTCTTGCCACCCTATGCTAGAAACTGAGGGCAATTGACGCAATTCGCGAAACACATGCCCCCAAGGGACACAATCCGTACTTACTAAACGCAGTCGATAGGCCGTTTCCTGCTTGTGCACATCCTCGGTAAAATTGACAAACAAGATACGGATATCCGGGTACCTATTCAGCACCGATCGGACTGCCGGGAGTGGATCACTTTCTCGGTTGCTGCAGGTAAGGAGCAAGATAGTATATTCATCATGGCACACCGTGAATTTGAAAAAATTTAAGCTATATAAAACCGGCAAACTGACAGCGAGCACCATAAGAGCGGGCACAATGAACCCAGCACCAATAGACAAGCCCAAGGCAGTCACCATCCACAGACTGGCCGCAGTGGTTAACCCCCGCACGGCCCCTTTGCCCTTGATAATCGCCCCGGCGCCTAAAAACCCCATCCCGGCGATGGCATAGGAAGCAATACGACCAGGATCAATGCGTACCACGGAATCATCAGCAAGGTGGGCGTACATCTGCGCGATATGTACCGACAAAAGCATGAGCAGGCACGATGCAAGACAAACCAAGGTATTGGTCCGAAATCCCGCGGCTTGACCGTGCTTCTCTCGCTCAAAACCAATGACGGCTCCGACCACTGCGGACAAAATAATCTTCAAGGCAAATGCGAGCCATTGCTCGGGAACTATGTACAATCCCATATCCATGTAGACAGTACCTCATCTCTACAACAGGAGAGACTATGTTGAAATTTGCAAGAACACTACTCACTACCGGATTTTTTTTCTGGCTTTGTTTACCCAGCCCCGCGCAAAGCCAATGGAGTCAAGAAGTAAACGATCAATGCGCCTCCTGCCATGACATGGAAGTGGTATGCGAAAATTTCGAGGAATCCCGCGAGTACTGGGAGGAAACCCTGGAACGAATGGTGGAGCAATGGGGCGTTGATCTTACACAGGAGCAGATCAGTACCTGGGCCGAGCAATTGAGCACACCACCAGAAAAACTGCAAACCACCCTCTGTCCTTAGGTCGGGGCGCAAACGGCTTTTCCGGTACGTCAGTAATCAAAAAAGCATCTCCTCCCCTCACGGCGGCAGGGTCCCCAAACAAGGCCTCAGGGCGCGCTCACAGGAGAAATATGTCCCCACATTGCTATAATGAACAATAGATCTCAAATAGAAGCCTAAACGACGCTACTGAGACTCACGAAACCATTTGAGCATTTATAGCGCACTCAATGTGTGAGGTAGCCCCTATAAAATTCGTATCTACAAAAGACCTTCACGGATTCAGGGTCCCCCAAGAACTCACACTGAGCAACCAGTACGCTCTTAATGCCCAAAAGCCTTTGATCCCCCTTCCTTGTTGCTTGTTTGCGCCATAGACGTTGAACACACCAAAATCGCGGCACCGCTGTCTTAGCTTCGCAGAAAACGCCGTAGCCGAGCACATGTTCGGGCTGCAAAGCAGATACTTTATATACAACTAGGGTACAAATGACAATATGCTTGCAGTCGCAAGCATCTGCTGCTCCAAAGCCCATCGCTCTTGCCTTCCAACGAAAATCACGATACGTAGTTGCGCTTTTCAGAGCCTGTCGTCTCAGTATGCGGCATTGGAGGATTCAGAGCAGAGCAAGCAAACTCTTAAACAACAGGACAAATCACGTGCGCCCTGCGCCGCACGTGGATACGCCTCCTGGCCTGCTCTGTTCAGCCGAGACGTGACGCGAATCGCCCCACGTTTCCCAATATCAATCACCAGGACAACAATGACGCCGAACCCCAGCCAGCACGCAGTACATTTTGACCCCCCCATCACTGTATGGATTGAACCGGACAATGAATCCCAGGAATTTCCGCGCCTAAACACCGTCCAGCAACTTTTAAACCGCCTCGGCCTCGGCGTGAATGCCGCATTGATTATTCGCAACGGCACTCTCCTCACCCCGGACCGCAAACTCCAACCCGGCGACCATATTACCGTCCGCCTAGTGACCTCCCAAGGGTGATTTCATGAAATGCAAACGCTGCAAAGACACCGCCGTGGTCGCTCTCCCCAGCCACCATACCGGCTTTTGCGCACCCTGTTTTCTGCACTTTTTCCAGCGCCAAATCAAACGCGCCATCAAGGAAGAAAAGCTCCTGCGCCCGGACGACCGTATCCTTGTTGCGGTCAGCGGCGGCAAAGATTCTCTGGCATTGCTCTGGCAATTACACGATCTTGGCTACACGGTTCACGGGCTGCACGTGGACCTCGGCATCTCCGAGGCATCAGAAACAGCCAAAACCACTATTTCCGCCTTTTGCCAACACTTTGCTATCCCGCTGCATGTCATTTCTACAACTGAAGCGGGCGTTGCCATTCCCGATCTTGCCCCGCGTATCGATCAACCCGTGTGCTCGTATTGCGGCAAGATAAAACGCCATTTCTTCAACAAATTTGCTGTAGAAAACGACTTTACCGTTTTAGCCACTGGACACAATCTGGATGACGAAGTCAGCCGACTCTTTGCCAATACATTGGGTTGGAAAACTGAATATTTGGCCAGTCAGGGGCCGGCCCTGCCTGCAGAGAATGGCTTTGTTCGCAAAGTCAAACCCTTATACCGCCATTCAGAGTTCGAAACAGCCGCGTTTTGCTTTTTACAAGGCATTGCCTACGTACAAGCCCCCTGCCCATACAGCCAGGGGGCCTCGTTCACCTTTTACAAAAAGCTGTTAAACGAACTGGAAGATCAGCAACCAGGTCGCAAGCTCTTTTTTTATCAAGAATTCCTGCGCCGGGCCAAAGGTTCATTCCAAAAGCAGGCGCCGCAGGACAAAGCGATCATCGCCTGTTCACGTTGCGGGGCCCCAACTACCGCAGGCGTATGCAGTGTATGCCGCTTGCGGGAAAAAATTGCCTCTACCTGATCCCAGCGTGCCCCCCTCAGGGGCTAGCTTTCATACACATCGCCTCCCTGTACCCTGGGAAGATGCCCTCGGCGGCTGTGCACAAAACCGACGTGTATCGGAGTCCCAAACCAAGTCCTCCCCACCATCCCAGCTCCCGGCCACGAGACCGGTTTCCGCTAAGCTATTTTGCACCAGGGACAGCAAACAACGCCGGGAAACCTCCCTTCCGCCGAACCGGAGCATGTGCTGTGTGGTTTGCTGACAATCCAAACACACAAAGCCGCGTTGGCGAAGCACATGGATCAAAGCCACCAAAGCGATTTTGGACGCATTGGGGAGAGTATAGAACATAGATTCGCCGAAAAACACCCGTCCCAAGGCCACGCCGTAAATTCCCCCCACCACTCTGCCCCCTTGCCACGCCTCCACAGAATGGGCATAGCCGAGATCATGCAGGCGGGTATAGGCCATAATCATCTCCGGAGTAAGCCACGTCCCTTCGCCTTCAGGACGCGTGGCTCGGGCGCATCCGCGTATGACCTCGGCAAAGGCGCGATCGACGGTCACAGACACTTGGCCACGGTTCAATTCCCGGCACAGACTTTTGGGGATGTGCAATGTTTCGCAAAACAGCACCAAACGGGGATCAGGCGACCACCACAGCACAGGCGTTTCTTGGCTGTACCAGGGAAAAATGGTCCAGGCATAGGCTTTAAGTAACCGTTGCGGGTGCAGATCACCGCCCATGGCAAGTAACCCATCCTTTTCGGCCGCCTCCGGATGGGGAAAAGCAGGGTTCTCGTGTAATTGGAATATCTGCATGGCTCTCGGCTTCTACGCGTTATATGTCTCGGTAACGCCAAAGGCTGTGAACAATCCGAACAGCCGCTTGGACGCTCACGTACAAACAAAAAAGCCGCCCATCCAAAGCAAAACTTTGGCGGACGGCTTTTGGGCCTTGAAGACTCGTGGTTAGGAGCGTTCCTGAAAACGCAACGTCAGCTGAGGCTGTTCTTCAGAGCCAGATTTTCGGGTTCCGATCACAACTTCTCCACCGTTTTGGAGTTTGCCAAACAACATCGCGTCCGCAAGCTTGTCCTTAATCTCGTCTTGGATCACCCGACCCAGCGGACGGGCTCCGTAGTCGGGGTCGTACCCTTTGTGGGCCAATACCGCTCGGGCTTTTGGTTGCACATGAATGTGCACTCGTTTTTCAGCAAGCTGTGCGTTTAATTCAGCAATAAATTTATCAACGATTTGTTCCATCAATGCCTGACTCAAGGGATCGAAGGGCACAATGGCATCGAGCCGATTTCGGAATTCCGGACTGAACAAACGCTCTGCCGCCCGTACACCTTTATTGGTTTTTTCACCGGCCGCTTCCTGGCCGAAACCGATGCTCTTGCTGCTCATCTCTCGAGCGCCAGCGTTGGAGGTCATAAGCAGGACCACATGGCGGAAGTCGGCCTTACGGCCGTTATTATCCGTCAAGGTCGCGTAGTCCATAACCTGCAGCAAAACATTGAACAAATCCGGATGGGCCTTTTCCACTTCGTCAAGCAACAAAACACAGTGCGGATGTTTGCGGACCGCATCGGTTAACAAACCGCCCTGGTCAAATCCGACATATCCCGGAGGTGCGCCGATAAGGCGCGCCACAGCGTGCTTTTCCATGTATTCGCTCATATCAAAACGCATAAAATGCACGCCCATCACCTGGGAGAGCTGTTTGGCCAATTCAGTTTTGCCCACGCCTGTGGGACCGACGAGCAAAAAGTTGCCCACTGGCTTACCAGCCTCCCGCAAGCCGGCCCGGGAGCGCTTGATAGACCGGCTGACCAGCGAAACGGCTTTGTCTTGGCCAAAGACCACATTTTTCAACTCAGTATCGAGGTGGGCCAGCCGTTCCTTATCCGAATGGCTAACGCTTTGGATCGGAACCTTAGCCACATTGGCCACAACCTTTTCGATATCCTTCGGCGTTACCCGCTTTCGCTTTTTCTTGCCCTTTTCCAAGCGGAACAATGCCCCGGCTTCGTCCACGGCATCAATGGCCTTATCCGGAAGATATTTGTCGGAAACATACCGTGCGGTGAGTTCCACGGCTGAGCGGATCGCCGCCGTGGTGTACTGCACCCCATGGTGTTTCTCGTAATACGGGCGCAACCCTTGCAAAATTGCCACAGAATCCGCTTCAGAGGGTTCCGGGACTTCAATTTTTTGAAAACGGCGGGACAGGGCCCTGTCCTTCTCAAAATGGTTTTTATATTCTTCATAGGTTGTGGACCCAATACACCGCAAATCCCCAGAAGCCAGCACCGGCTTCAAGATATTGGAGGCATCCATACTCCCGCCACTGGTGGCGCCGGCCCCTACGATCGTATGGATCTCATCAATGAACAAAATGGCCTTATCCGTCTGGGTCAATTCTTTGATGACCGCTTTTAAGCGGGCTTCGAAATCCCCCCGGTATTTGCTGCCAGCCAGCAAGGCCCCCATATCCAAACTAAAGAGTCGAGAGTCTTCAAAGGATTCCGGGACCTCTTTATTCACGATATTCCGGGCTAATCCTTCAGCTAATGCGGTTTTGCCCACACCAGGATCTCCCACGTAAATGGGATTATTTTTCCGCCGCCGGGCCAAGACCTGGACGGTGCGTTGCAACTCCCCTTCGCGGCCGATCAGCGGATCGATCAACCCATCCCGAGCGCGCTGCACTAGATCCACAGTATACTGTTCAAGGGCGGAGTTGCCCTTGCTCTCTGAACTGGTGCTCCCCGCGGCCTCCTGCTCTTGGCCGTGGGAAATATATTCCAACACATCAAGGCGCTCAACACCTTGGCTGCGCAGATAAAACGAGGCGTAGGAGTCTTCCTCTTCCAAAAGGGAGGCCAAAAGATCGCCAATGTGTACCGCCTCTTTCCCGGCTGACTGCATATGCATAATCGCCCGCTGCAACACGCGTTGCACGCTTAAGGTCTGAATAACTTCCCGAGATTGCCCGCTCGGATAGACCTCAAGATGGTTAACGAAAAATTGTTCGAGTTCAGTTTTGAGTTCTTGAATATTGGCCCCACAATTATTCAAAAACGTTTTCCCGTTGCCATCTTGCAAATACGCGTACAGTATATGTTCCAAAGTCAAAAATTCATGTTGTCGACGTTTAACTTCATGGACGGCTGAAGCAAATATTCTTTCTAATTCCTTACTGAGCATTTTACACCTCTTCCATTGTACACTTAAGAGGATAGCCGTGCTTGCGGGCCATTTGACTTACCATAGCCACTTTAGTTTCCGCAACTTCAGCGGTATAAATACCGCATACGCCTATACCATTTTTATGCACATTAAGCATAACCTGTGTGGCTTCCGCCTCAGATTTTTTAAATACATCAATTAATACCTGAACTACAAATTCCATTGTCGTATAGTCATCATTGTGTAAAAGGACCTTATATTTTGTAGGCTCTTTAATAGCCGAGTCTTCACTTTTTTCCGGCACGATACGAGGATCGTTCTCTATACTCATAAACAAGACTCCACATTTCCGTTTTCGCAGGTCTGCAAATAATGAGACCGCTCCGGTTCCTTAAAAATAAAGGATATATAGCCATTCGAGCTGCCTTTTGCCCCAGCCCCAGGATTGAGTTCGTGATAACTCGCTGTTGTCGCGCTTTGCGGGTCCAAAGCGAAGTGCTGAGCACATTGGTCTATCGCCGCGGCATCTCCTTCAATTTCCACATAACGGCCGAACGGGACCCGATCTAAACAAAGAACACACGCTCCCCATTGCCATTTTGAACGTATTTTCTCATATTCAAGCACCGCGCGCAAACCCAATTGCTCCAGCAAATTAGCCATCTCCGCGGCTGATCCCACTTCGGTTTGCGTTTCTTGCCAGAGCTTTACACCTTGCGCGTTCGCGCCTTGTGGGGACGATTTGAGACAGATCACAGATTGCTTTCCGGTGCGCAATCGCAATAATTTCTGTTGGTGCCATAACGTTCTTTCCGGCCAGTCGTAAATCTGGTTGGACTCGAAATACTCGCCGAGCAATGTGGCGTGCTGTGTCGCGGCCAGTCGCCAGCGCAAGCCCTTTAAGTCCTGTACCGCATATTTGCGCTCAGACTCCAGCGCCATATCTCTTCGCCTTTGGATATCGTGTGGGGAAAGTGGATCTATGCGAGGTCCGCTCATGCCCCAGGCAAAGCCTGTCACATAGGCCAACTTCCCTGGGATCGGGCAGCAGACGCGTACACCAGCTTGCGCTTGAGCTCCAGCTAAGATCCATGCTTGCGGACTTCAATATGAAGGGGGGCATACCAGACGCCTGCTCATCCGTGGCCGGCCTACTGCGTATTTTCCTTTACTAAAAGTAGCCCTCAGGCAGAGGATGTCAATGGGAAACAACCGGGAAGGGCGCTGGAGCGCTTTTTGTGGGGTCTAGTTTAGAAGGACTGCTCACATAGGAGCAAGATTTCGAGAAAAAATCGTCGTGTGCCACGGGTCAAGGGCATTTACATTGGAAAAACGCTTTCGCCAACCCCCGAAGCCGCCCTGCCTCCTGGTGCAAAGCTTCTGGGGTGTGGGGTCGGAAACGGGCTTCTGCGCGAATTCCTGGAAAGTGTTTCCCTCTTACACCTGCCCGAAATCCGTACCCGCGGTTACGGGATTTTGAACACAGCCGAAAAACACCCTGCGCCCGTGAGTGCTCACAAAAATTCGCCCCTCGCTGGAGCCTTTGAGCCCGCATCGGGGTTACCAAAAATAGAACAGCCCCGCTTGGAACGTTCCGATAAAAAAGCCCAACACGGCGCCCACCAATTCGATAAATTTGAATTCGTTTTGCATGATACGCATCAAAATCTGTTCCAATTTATCCATAGAAAAGGCCTCGATTTTGCCACGCACGAGATCTTTAAAATCCAAACGCTCTTCAAGCTCTTCAGCCGCGCTATCGATGATTTCTGGTATCAACCCGTCTATTTCAGCAATCAACAACGTTTTGATCTTTTCCAGCATCTGCCCATTGAGCACCATCCCGATCATGGGGTGGAGCCCAGTCAACTTTTCGCGCAAAAACATATCCACATAGACGGCGATCGTGTCTCGAAACTTGGCATGCAGGGCTGGATCCTGCATGATATTGGTAATATCTTCATGGCTTATAAGCTCATTTTGGACCATCTCCCCAATATTATGCGCCAGCGCCTGCTGTCTTTTGGGAAACACCCCCTGAAAACGTACCCCCAGCACGTATATCGGCTTTTTGGGATAAAAAAGCATCTTTACCGCGATATAATTGGTCAACCAACCGATAAAGGCGCACACGATCGGCGCAGCTATATACGGGACATATTCCATAAACGTTTTCACCATCCGCTAGCCCTCTGAAATCCGAGGGGTAATGAGTTCAACCCGACGCGTTGCCCTAAAACGGCACTTGTGCCCTATTGGGCCTAAATTTTTCAAAAACTGGCTTCCCGGCCCTGGCCTACAATCAGGGGCGCCAACCCACTGTTTTTTTGACAAGAAAGCATATTTTTTGCGAAATTTTCTTTTTATCCAAGAAAACCAGTCCACCAGCCTTTGGCTGGATACGAATCGTTGCTCGTTACCCGTAGCGTAGTCTGTGTTGATTTCACTACGCACCAGGACTATAGCAACAGCAAGACGCCCTCGGGACAATGCCTCGCTCCGGGGCTATTCGTTTCTGCCACTCCTTAGTGCTGCACACGAGCCACCGACGAACAAAAGGAATATCTATGCTTTGTAGACAACTCACTTACACCACTGAAAAAGATTGGGCGGCCATCCAAAACTGGCTCGCCCCGCGTACGGAGCCCGATACCTCTGTCGAGGGTCCGGTTCGGGAGATCCTGCAACAAGTACGCACCCAAAAAGATGCCGCCCTGGTTGCCTATACCCAGCGCTTTGATTGTCCGGACTTTCAAGTCGATATGCTGGCTGTGCCGCAAAGCCAAATCGAGGGTGCTGTACAAGAAATCCCCACCGAGGACAAACGGATTATCGAAGAGGCCGCCGCCAACATCCGAGCCTATCACCAGCGGCAAAATGAAAATTCGTGGTTTGTCCCAGAAGCCGGAGGCACAATACTTGGCCAAATGGTACGCCCCGTGGACCGTGCAGGGCTCTATGTCCCTGGTGGCCAGGGTGGCAATACCCCGCTCCTGTCCAGTTTGCTCATGAACGCCATCCCGGCGCAAGTAGCCGGAGTTCCCGATATTTGCCTGGTCACTCCACCTCGCGATGACGGCAGTGTAAACCCGTACATCCTCGCCACAGCCGGAATACTTGGCCTCCACCGTGTCTTTGCCGTGGGAAGCGCTTGGGCCATAGCGGCTCTGGCCTATGGAACGGAAACCATCCCTGAAGTCGATGTCATCGCTGGACCTGGCAATATTTTTGTAGCTACTGCCAAACGCTTACTGCAAGGGCAAATCGGCATTGACATGGTCGCTGGTCCTAGTGAAATCGCCATTGTAGCTGACCACAGCGCCTCCGCCTCCAGCGTGGCAGCAGATATGCTTTCCCAGGCTGAACACGATCCATTGGCCTCAAGCATTTTGATTACCGACTCGGACTCCCTGCTGCGCCAAACGCAGAGTGAACTCGAACGCCAACTCGCAGAACTGCCCCGGAACAGCATTGCCCGCGAATCATTGCAAGAATGGGGGGCTTGCATTCAGGTGCCGGATATTGCCACCGGCTTGCAACTCGCCAACCGCCTTGCCCCGGAACACTTAGAACTATGCTTGGAAACCCCGTGGCAATGGCTTGAGGCCGTCCGCCATGCAGGAGCTGTCTTTCTTGGGCATTGTACACCGGAACCGGTAGGCGATTATTTCGCCGGTCCTAACCACGTTTTGCCGACCATCGGGACCGCCCGCTTTAGTTCAGCGCTTTCAGTGCAAAACTTCACCAAAAAAACGAGCCTCATCGCCACCTCCGCGGAATATATCCAGACCCACGGCGCCAAAATAGCTCGCTTGGCCCGTTTAGAAGGCCTGGAGGCCCATGCCCGCAGCGTTGAAACCCGTTATCTCCAAAGCTACACAAAAAACCGGGATACGGTCCTCTGAGTGAACCTCCCTCCCAAACCAAAAATTAAAAACGGAACGTTGCGGCACCAACGTGGTGCACGCCCGAGAGCCATAACCCAGGCCTCAAACCTGCTAATCCATTCCCTGCCTTGCCTCGAATCGGCTGGACAAGGCAGGGAATGGCTCCATACTCACAGCCCTCCCCTTCTTTGCCCAGCTCCGAGCGATCCCGGCCCGCAAATTCTCTGGCCACACTTTTCTCGGCCTCGAAAGGCTCCCTCAATGAGCCCCAACGCCTTGCTGTATTTGTGAAATTGCGCGCAATATCGAGCGCTTGACCTTTAGTGCACTGGGGTCTAGATGTCACTCAAAGTAAGACTAACACACGTAACCCTGACCGCTGTGGGGCCGTCCAATGGCCTTGTTTGATACCTTTTTTACTCCTGCACGCCGCACTTTTTTATGGCACAGCCTGGAGCTTGCCTTTGCCGAAGATGGGCGCGACTTGACCTCTGAAGCTGTCTTTGGCCCGGAAGAAACGACTCAAGCAGAGATTGTGGCCAAAGAGCAGGGCATCCTGGCAGGGATTCCGCTTATCGAAATGGTGCTGCACTACACCGCGCCTGCCGAGGTCCCCACGTGGGACATAACAATACTCCAACCGGAAGGAGCGTGGCTTTCCCCCGGGCAAACCGTGGCCCGCCTCACGGGGCAAACCCGCCACCTTTTGCGAACCGAACGGGTTATTTTGAACTTTATCTGCCACCTTTGTGGCATCGCCACCGTAACAAACCGGTATGTTCAACAATTAGGCGCCAGCCACACGCAACTCCTCGACACGCGGAAAACCCTTCCTGGCCTGCGATTCCTCGAAAAATATGCCGTGCGCATCGGGGGCGGCGTGAACCACCGTATGGACCTTGAAGAAATGCTTATGCTCAAAGACAATCATATCGACAGCGCTGGAGGGATCCCCAACGCGGTACGCAAGATTCGGGCGCGCTACACCCCATGCCCGCCTATTGAGGTGGAATGTCGGAGTCTAGCGGAGGTTCACGAGGCCGTTGCCGCGCAGGTGGACAGAATCATGCTGGACAATATGCCTCTTCCCGAACTTCAAAAAGCGTTGCAGCATATCCCTGCGGGAATTGAAAGTGAACTCAGTGGCGGGGTGGAAGAAAGTACCATCGCTGCCTTGGCGACTTGCGGCGCCGATTTTATCTCTGTTGGCCGCTTAACCCATTCCGCGCCAGCTCTGGACCTGAGCATGCGGTTTTCGCCTGTCCCGGGCAATGCGCGTTGAAAAATCTCAACCGAGATTCTTGACCCCGAATCCAGAACTTTCACCGGCCTGTAAAGAGAGCGCAGGACTTGCCCTGCGCACAGCCCCACGTGCGTAGACAACGGCATTACTTCCTACAGGCGTCGCGAGGGGGACATACCGTGCTTGTGATCGAAGAATTCGGGATCAAAAATCCAGATAAAAAACCTACGAACGCGGTCTTTTCGTTGCCCCCCACAGGCGGACAACCTCTCCCACAAACCTCAGCTTGAAAGTGATACTCCATGTCGCTAGGCACCGCTGAAACCATTCAGGCCCAGAAAAGGCATTGGGGCCGTAAGCTGGTCATTCTTGGGCACCATTACCAGCATGATGAAATCATAGAGCATACGGACATCGCTGGTGATTCCCTTGAGCTGGCCCGAAAGATCCCGGAACAAAAGGCCGAGCACATCGTCTTTTGCGGGGTGGATTTTATGGCCGAAACAGCCACCATTTTAGCCCATTCCAACCAACGCGTTTATATGCCGGACACCTCTGCCTCCTGCGTCATGGCAGATATGGCCCCGGCGCCGCTCGTAGGCCACATTCTCGAGCAGTTGCATCGGGAAGGCAAACGCGTCATCCCCTTGGCCTATGTCAATTCTTCCGCTGCCATCAAAGCGCTGTGCGGGGAATTCGGTGGTTCCGTCTGCACCTCGGCCAATGCCGCGACAATGCTCCGCTGGGCTTTACAGCAAGGGGATCAAGTGCTTTTTCTGCCGGACCAGCACCTTGGCGTGAACACCGCCCGGCAAATCGGACTCGAAGAACACCAATGGCATACGCTCAATATCCGGGGTCGCGGCGCCCACCTCAACACCCGGGCCATCAACGCGGCACAACTGCTGCTCTGGCCTGGGCTATGCGCCGTACACGCCAAATTCCATCTCCAAAACGTGGCCACTATTCGGCGCCACGACCCTCAGGCTACCATTCTCGTGCACCCCGAATGCCACCCCGATGTAGTGCAGGCCGCTGATGGGGCCGGCTCCACCTCCTTTCTCATCGGCTATGCAGCCCGGGCTAAACCCGGAAGTCGGCTGTATATTGGCACAGAATGCAACCTTGTCTATCGCTTGCAGCGTCAATACCAAGACACCCTATCCATCGCCCCCCTGAGAGTGAGCGCCTGTTCCAATATGGGCAAAACCACCGCTACAAAACTCGCAAATTTGTTAGGGCGCCTGCCCCACGCCCCTGTCATGTCAGTGGATCCCAAGATCCAGTCTCCAGCGCTTCTGGCCTTGCAACGCATGCTGGAGGCCTGCAACCCAGCAGCACACAAAGAAAAGGCGTAGATCATGGACAACCACCGGGTGCGAGTCACCACCCTAGTCATCGGTTCAGGCATCGCTGGATGTACTGCTGCCCTCCAATTGGCCCACCAGGGGCAGGAAGTCACCCTACTCACCGCTGGAAAGCGCCTTGACGATGGCAATACCGCTTTGGCCCAGGGCGGTATTGTGTACCGCGCAACAGACGATGACCCAGCGTACCTTGAAAGCGATATTCTAAAAGCGGGATGGAATCACAATTACAAGCGGGCCGTGCGCTACCTCAGTCGCCGGGGTCCCAAAGTCGTTCAAGATTTTCTCTTACAGCGCATCAAAATCCCATTCGAAGAACAAGCGGATGGTTCCTGTCGTCTGGTCCGCGAAGGCGGACACAGTAAAGCCCGCATCTTGTATTGTGCCGATTTTACCGGGCGAGCGATTATGGATGGGTTACAAAACGCGGTGGCCAAGGAACCACGGATTCAGGTAATGACCAAACGCACCGCCATCGACCTTCTCACCTCGTACCACCACAGCAATAGCTTGGAATTTAAGTATCATTTGGACAACCAAGTTCTTGGGGCCTATGTCTATAACGGCCATAGCGGGGTCGTAGAAACCATCCTTGCCGACCACACCATTCTCGCCACCGGCGGACTCGGGCAAATCTTTTTACACACCACCAACACGGCCTCTTCCATCGGCTCCGGGCTGGCGATGTCCTTTCGGGCCGGGGCCATAACCATGAACACGGAATTCGTACAGTTCCACCCCACCGCCTTATACCAACGCGGCGACTGGCGCTTTCTGATCTCCGAAGCTGTCCGCGGTGAAGGAGCCCGTTTGGTAAACGAGGCCGGAGAACCCTTTATGACCTGGTATGACGAACGCGGCGACTTGGCCCCGCGGGATATCGTCACTCGGGCTATTGTCGAGGAAATGCTCAACCGGGGTGAGGAATGCGTTTTTTTAGATGCCGCAAACCATGTTGATCTCGATTTGAAAAAACGCTTCCCGACAATTTATCGTAAATGCCAATCCATAGGCATCGACATCACCCGCGACCCCATCCCGGTAGTGCCTGCAGCGCATTATTCCTGCGGCGGGGTTTTGGTCAATATCCACGGCCAAACGACACTGCCCCGCCTGTACGCCGCGGGCGAATGCACTTGCACCGGCGTACACGGCGCCAACCGCTTGGCCAGTACCTCCCTGTTGGAGGCTTTACTATGGGGTTGGAGCGCCGCCCGGGATATCGGATATAAGGCCCCCTATCATAATAGGGTCAGTCAGCGCTTGATCGATTCCATTCCGGACTGGGTCTGCCCGGGACAAATCCACAACGAAGACCCGGCCCTTATCGCCCAAGATTGGGCAACAATCCGGAATACGATGTGGAACTACGTGGGCATTACCAGGACGACCCCGCGCTTGAAGCGGGCCTTTGAAGACCTGCGGACCCTGAATAAGCGCATCCACGATTTTTACTACGAAACCCCCCTGAGCAAACCCCTCATCGACCTCTTCCACGGGTGTCAAGCGGCATATGTGACCACCAACGCCGCTCTACGCAACACTACATCCATCGGGTGCCATTATCGCCAAGACTAACGCTTAGGATCACTGGCGCGAAGAATGAACGTCCAGTGCATCCGTTTGTTGGGAGTTTTTTTCGGGATCGAAATCGCTATCGAGATCGGAATCGACGCTGCAGGCTGCTTGATCCTCTCGAACTTGGTGTAGCCCGCCGAGACGGCTGAGCATCGCGGCCATCCGGTCGAGTTCATCCTTTCGCTTCCAGTTTTCCATCTTGTCCAACGCCTTGCCGACAAACAGCACATCTTGACCACTTTCTCGCGACCAAGCGCCATATCTCTTCGCTCCCGATAGCGATCCCGATTTCGATTTGGATTATCCTAACAACAAAGTACAAGAGGAAACAGGGGGGAGCGGCCAGGACAATTTCCGTATCAGCAATCGCCGCTTGGGGTGCGTCTGCATTTGCCATTAAAAAAGGGCCGGCAAGAAAGCCGGCCCTATATAAGGTAGGAGAGGATACGTCATTCACAGACGGAGTGTTTCGATGCTTTAGGTTTTGTATGTGTTCTACAAATATATCGAGCACATACTCCCCTTTGGGGAGGGTTTCCTCAGGCGAGGAAACAGTACAGCTTCAGCAAGCTGTTAAGCAGGGGCGACTCTTTTCGCCGTTATGGTTAGGCCAATTTGGTTCCAGAGCTACCCTCCTTGGGTTGATGGATTCTCAGGCCAAACCAATCCTCGAGGACTTGATTCTTCTGTACCCCATCCAATCACCACAGGTCAAGGAAGAAAATGGGGTTTTTCTCTTTCGGTGCAAAAAAACACCCCCCGCCCACGGAAGCCATCCTCTCTGAAAATCCCACATTTCAAGACGTCTGCCGGGCGAAACAACGCTCTGGCGCGGCAAACAAAAAAATCACAGCGTTAAGTTTCTACAAAAACGAAAACCCACCCCACTCGCTAAAGGAAGATGACAAACCCAACGCTTTTCGGTACCATATTCTTACTTATATTTAGGAAATCGCCTTTTTCATGACGGACAATCCCCGCTATAGCTCGGTTTCCGTCCCTCGGCCAGGCTTTGTCCTGGCTTTGCCATTTTCAACGCCCATACCACAACGCTCTTGCACTTTCCCCTTTTCGTTTCCAGTACCTGCGGATGTGCACCGATTTCGGGAGGGAATCTTTTCAGGTCCGGACTCGTTAGAGCGTCTCTGTCAGATGCCAAAAACAGGAGACAGCCATGTGCCGATTGTTTTCCTTGACCAGCCGCGAGCCCGTTTCGCCCATGCGGGCGATCGAGGCCCTTGACGTCATGCGCGAAGGGCATGACGGTTCCGGCGTCGGTTTGTATTTACACGGCCTTTCCGGCCCCTTAGCCGAATACGCCCCCTATCCGATTCTTTCCGGAATTTTCACTGCCAACGGAATTGAGCGTATGGAAAACTTTATGCGCTCAAAGGGATATACCCCCTCCTTGTCGCTCCCCGTGATCCCCACCGGCACACCTCCCCAAGGAACGCCCTTGCGGCACACCTACCTCATCCAAGCCTTTATCCCCCCCGATGGATGGAGAAATTGGGATCAATTGGAACAGGAACAGCACATGGTCCAGACTCGACTCGAATTGCGCCGTATGGGGATAGAGCATGAGGATATCACTGTATTCAGCTTCTGGCCGGACACAGCCGTAATCAAAGAAATCGGCGACCCCTTGCATGTCGGGCAGTACCTCCAACTCGACCGCGAAGACTTCCACGCCAAGATCGTTCTCGCACAAGGCCGTCAGAATACAAATTACGCTATCAATCTCTACGCCTGTCACCCCTTTTTCCTCCAAGGGGTGTGTACCATGACCAACGGGGAAAACACCGCGTTTATCCCCATCCGGGAATACCTCTCCTCTCAAGGAGTACTCGGGTACGAGGGCTACCAATCCGACTCTGAAGTCTTCGCCCACATTTTGCATTATACGACCAAGCACCTTGGCCTCGGCCTTGACGCCTACAAACACATTATTACTCCGCTAAAGGACCAAGAACTCAACGAGCACCCCGATGCCCCGTTTTTACGCCGTTTAAAGCAAACCTGCCGCCGACTGATCATTGATGGGCCCAATTGCGTCATCGGCTGCCTGCCCGATCAGACCATGTTCATGGCCCAGGATTCGAAAAAATTGCGCCCGGGTGTGGTGGGCGGCAAGCCAGGTCTGTACGCGTTTTCCTCAGAAGTATGCGGGCTGGACGCAGCGATCCCAGACCGGGACGCGAGCAACGATTTTCAACCCATGCACCTCGATACCGCCTACGTCGGTCCCGAGCGCAAGGAGGTCAGCATATGCCGGCAAACACAGCCATTAGCCCTTCAACATTAAGCCTCAAAGATCTGCCCTGGCAGATCGATTGGAATAGGGATGCCTGCACCTTGTGCGGCAGATGTACTGCGGTATGCCCGGTGCAAGCCATTGACCTCGGAGTTTTCCGCAAACGGGAAATTGCAACCCCCATAGGCCTATGCGGGCGGCCGGAAAATTCCTTTTCCATCTTCTACGGCATCCAACAACATACAGACCCGGCCAAAGCCTGTATCGGATGCGCCATGTGCTCCATGGTCTGCCCCAATGACGCCATTAAGCCTTTTCGCAACGACGAAGCCGATAAATTGCGCTGGCACAACAACCGGGGCGGACGGCCGCGCACCCGCGGTGGGCGCCGGAACAATGGGGACAGCCTCTTAGACCAGATCAAGTTCATGCGCATTTCCATGCTCACCGACCCGGCGCTGGACGCCGGACGGCATGAGTTCGAACTGCGCACCCTCATTGGCCGCGTTTTGCCACCCAAACAAGCCCTGGACGCGTACCAGGAGAACGGGTGGACACCCCCGGTGCGTGAGATCTACCCCTTACTCATCGGCGGCATGTCCTTCGGCGCCTTATCCCCCAATATGTGGGAAGGATTGCAAATGGGCGTGGCCTATCTCAACGAAGAACTCGGCATGCCGGTTCGGATGTGCACCGGCGAAGGCGGTTGCCCCCCGCGATTATTGCGGTCTCGTTTTTTAAAGTACGTCATCCTCCAGATCGCCAGTGGGTACTTCGGCTGGGACGAGATCATCCACGCCATCCCGGATATGAAAGAAGATCCGTGCGCGGTGGAAATCAAATACGGCCAGGGGGCCAAACCCGGGGACGGGGGCCTTTTGATGTGGCATAAAGTCAACGAGCTTATCGCCGCCATCCGCGGAGTGCCGCCACGGGTCAGCCTGCCCAGCCCCCCTACGCACCAAACCAAATACTCCATTGAAGAAGCCGTGGCCAAAATGATCCAGTCAATGTCCATGGCCTGGGGGTTTCGAGTGCCCGTCTATCCTAAAATTTCCGGATCCTCTACGGCCCTGGCCGTATTAAACAACCTGACCCGCAACCCTTATGCGGCGGGACTAGCCATCGACGGTGAAGACGGCGGCACCGGCGCGGCCTACAATATCTCCATGGACCACATGGGCCACCCAATAAGCTCCAATATCCGGGATTGTTATCTCAACCTCGCCAAACTTGGCCAACAAAACGAAATCCCCCTCATTGCCGGAGGCGGGGCCGGAAAAAACGGCAATTTAGCCGCCAACGCCGCTGCGCTTATCATGCTCGGGGCCAGCGCCGTACAGATTGGCAAATACGTCATGCAAGCCGCCGCCGGGTGCATCGGCTCGGAAAGCGACCGCTGCAATGTCTGTAATATCGGCATATGTCCCAAAGGCATCACTTCGCAAGATCCCCGACTGTATCGCCGTCTGGATCCCGAAAAAGTCGCCGAACGGGTAGTGGATTTGTATGTGAGCTTTGACACGGAGATGCGCAAAATCCTCGCTCCCCTAGGGCGCTCCACGTCATTACCCATCGGCATGTCCGACGCCCTGGGCATTAATGATTACCACGCAGCCGAACGCTTGCAGATCAAATACATGGTATAAAGGTACCCCTGTATTCGGCCGCCACGTTGTCCAAAATAACGCGGCCCGACTTAACCGTCCGGAGAAACAGACCATGCACGAGGCCCAAATTACAGGCGAAGAACACGGAATCCGTCTGGAATCACGCATTATTGAAGAACGTATCCAAGAGGCTGTGCGAAACGGCTCTCGCCAGCTTACGATAAACGCCAAAGGCCAACACGGACTCGGAGGCCGTCTCTGGGTCAGTCAAACCGAGCCTATTGCAATCACCATCACTGGTTCCCCAGGGCAAAGGCTGGGATCAATGGGGGCCGCCGGGACAACCATCACCGCCCACGGTCCGGCCTCGGACGACGTCGGGTGGCTTAACGCCGGAGCGCAAATCACAGTTCTCGGCCATGCCGGCAACGGAGTCTGCAACGCTATGGCCCAAGGACGCGTCCACATTGGTGGTTCGATTGGATCCCGGGGGATGACCATGACCAAACAAAACCCCCGCTTCAGCCCCCCGGAACTCTGGGTCCTCGGTGGTGTGGGCGATTATTTTGCCGAATTCATGGCTGGGGGAGTGGCTGTGGTCTGTGGTGTGGAGCCTTTTGATCCAGAAAACATCCTTGGCTATCGCCCGTGCGTGGGCATGGTCGGTGGCAAGATTTTCTTCCGGGGCCCCCATCAAGGATTCAGTACTGCAGACGCCAAATTAGCCCCCATCGAGGACACTGATTGGCAATGGCTGACCGAAAATCTCCGAACTTACCTCGCGGATATCAACCACCCCGAACTTTTTGAAACCTTGACCCAGCGCGACGAGTGGCAACTCCTTGCCGCTCGCTCTCCTTTTGAAAAAATCGGGCGCAAACGGCGCTCTATGACAGCCTTTCGTAACGAAATCTGGGACCAAGAGCTCGGACGGGGCGGACTCATCGGCGATCTGAGTCAAACCGACCGATCCCCGATCCCGCTTATCGCCACTGGCGAACTCCGCCGCTTTGTCCCTGTCTGGGAAAACCGCAAATACCTTCCCCCTTGTCAGGCTTCCTGCCCCACGGGGATTCCGGTGCAAAAACGCTGGGAATTGATCCGGGCTGGAAAAATATCCGAAGCCATTGACCTTGCCATGGCGTATACCCCGTTTCCAGCCACAGTCTGCGGGCATCTCTGCCCCCACCTGTGCATGGAAGCCTGCACCAAACTCCAAGGCAATCTTCCGGCCGTGGACATCACCGAGTTGGGCAAAGCCGGTCTCCAGGCGAGCCTGCCCCAATGGCCGGCATCCAGTGGCCACCGCGTTGCCATCATCGGCGGCGGACCGGCCGGGATCTCCTTGGGCTGGCAATTGTTGCAGGCCGGGCATGAACCCATTATTTTCGATCGCCAAAAACGTTTGGGCGGCAAAATCACCTCCGCTATTCCAAATACCCGAATTCCAGCCGAAATCCTGGAAGCCGAACTTGAACGAGCGGCTACGGTTTTGCCGCATGTCCATCTTGAGCAGGACATGACCCAGGAGACGTTCGAGGCCATTAAACGGGAGCACGATCTTGTAGCCGTAGCCATCGGCGCCCAACGACCGCGCACCCTGCCCATACCCGGCAACGAGCACCTCGTTCCCGCCTTGGATTTTTTACAAGCAGCCAAAAAAAACACCGCCGAAGTTGGCGCTCAAGTAGTGATTATCGGGGCGGGCAATGTCGGGTGCGACGTTGCCACTGAAGCCTCTCGCCTCGGCGCCGAAGACATCCTGCTCATCGACATCCAGGAACCGGCTTCCTTTGGCGAAGAACGTCGGGCGGCTGAACGCGTCGGGGCCCGGTTTCGCTATCCCTGTTACACACACTCGATCACCCCTGAAGGGGTTAAACTCCACAACGGCGAAACCATTCCCGCAGACACGGTTATCGTCTCTATCGGCGACCAACCGGAACTGGATTTTTTGCCCGAAAACATCGCTACGGAGCGCGGCTATATCAAGGTCAATTCCGCCCACCAGACCTCTGACGCCCAAGTCTTTGCCCTAGGCGATATTGTCAAACCAGGCCTTTTGACCGACGCTATCGGGGCTGGCCGCCAGACAGCGCTGGCCATGGACGCCATTTTCCGCGGTCGTCGTCCGTTAGGCGATACGTCGGAAATGCCCTATGCCGACGATCTCTCCTTGGATTATTTAGACCCAGAACAGCCCGGTTCCGAAGTCATCGACTATTCCCGGATGACTTTGGCCTATTTCGATCCCCGGACCACTGATTTCGAATCCCTGGATCAATGCGCTGCTGAATGTGCTTCCTGCGGAGCTTGCCGTGATTGCGGGCTGTGCATTGAAATCTGTCCCCAAATTGCCATTTTCCGGCGCCAACTCGATGGCGAGGATTTTGAAATGGTAGCGGATCCTGAAAAATGCATCGGCTGCGGCTTTTGTGCCCAGGCCTGTCCCTGCGGGATATGGGCCTTGCACCCAAACGACCCCTTGATTTGACCACTCTCTGCAATGTACTGCGCCCCCGTCGGAAACTCTCCGGCGGGGGCGCTTCGTAAAGAGCCAGGGTCGCAGGCCTACCGTCCCCAAAAAAGACGCAGAACCTCCTGGCGCGGAGGGCGGGTCAGCAGACTGACACAGACAAAACTCAAACCGCCCAATGCCAGGGTGGGTACGATGACATGCATGCCCCAAAAACGCTCGGTAAAGATAGTAAGTGCAAAATAGGCCCCCACTCCGACAACAACAGAGGCCAACGCCCCGGCGCTATTGGCGCGTCGCCAGTACAACCCCAGCACCAGCGGCCAGAAAAAGGCCGCCTGCAAACCGCCAAAGGCAAAAAGATTAAGCCAAACGATGAGCTCCGGCGGACGCAAGGCGGCTAAAAAGACAATAAGCCCCAGCAACGCTGTTGAATACACACTTAAGCGGTGCAGCCGCTTCCCGTCGCCCCCACCGGCAGCGATTTCGGGATGGAAGCAATGCACATAGACATCCTTTATCAAGGTCGCTGCAGCCAAGATCAATTGCGAGTCAATGGTAGACATGATGGCCGCCAGGGGCCCGGCCAAAAACAGCCCGGCCACCACTGGCGGCAGCACTTCAAGGCTCAGCAGGGGCAAAATCTTGTCCCCAACTTCCAACCCCGGAACAACAGCCCGGCCCAACGCGCCGCACAAATGCATACCGAGCATGACCGCGCCTAAAACCGCCGTACTCAGAACAATGGCGGTATGCATGGAGCGACTATCACGATAGCCAAAACAGCGCACGCCGGCATGGGGCAAGCCGATCACCCCCAACCCCACCAAGACCCAAAACGAGAGTATAAACGGCTTAGACAAAAAATCATCGGGCCCAAAGGGGGTTAGCAGAGCCGGGTCCGTATCGCGCAGGGTTTCAACGATCGGCCCCATACCACCCCCGACTTTGAGCAATCCCCAAAAAAGCGCGGCCATGCCAAAGAGCATCACCACCCCTTGCACTGCGTCCGTCAATGCCACAGCCCGAAAACCCCCAACGGTCGTGTACAATACAACGGTTGCGGCAAAAATAGCGAGCCCGAAGTGATACGGTAGCCCGGTAGCGCCTTCAAATAACCGTGCCCCGCCGATAAACTGGGCAACCATGGCAGCCAGAAAAAAGACCACTAGGGCCAGGGAGGTCAGCACTACCACCCAGCGATTCTCGTATCTGGCCCGCAGGATATCGCTTATGGTCACCGCATCCACCCGCCGGGCGATAATGGCAAATTTCTTGCCCAAAACCCCAAGGGTCAGCCAAGCTGTAGGGACCTGGATCATGGCCAAAAAAACCCAACCCAAGCCCATTGTATAGGCCACCCCCGGCCCACCGACAAAACTGGAGGCGCTGGTGTAGGTGGCCACCAATGTCATGGCCAAGACGAAACCGCCCATGCCACGACTGCCTATGAAATATTCCTCCATAAAGTTGCCGGCTTTGGACAAAATCCGGTGACTATAAATTGCCAAGGCATAGATCAACACCAGATACAAAGCGAGAGGGACAAGTACCTGCGTATTCACCGCTCCCATCTCCCCTCCTCCTGTTCTGCGCTAGGCGTATGCGCCTCTAGGGGAACCTCCTTAAATATGGTCCGCACGGCCACAAAAATAAAAAGAACAAAAAGCGGCAATCCAAACACGCAACTCCACATGAACCAGGCCGGCAACCCCCAAATCCATGCATATTGATCCACTGGTTTGGTCCCTAAGCCGTAAGCGGTGGCAAACCACCACAAAAAATTCAATGCCGCCAAAACAATACAGGCCCAGGCTTCCTTGGCAGCCTGGACAAACCGCGGGTCCACTTCCTCGTGTGCATACTTGCCTTTATCCATATACTTTCCCCAGTGTCCGCCTTTTCTCACAGTCGCGCTCCTTGTGTCCTATTTTCCGGAAACAAAAGCTGGCGACTCATGCCAGCGTCGCACGTTTTCTGCCGCCTTGAGACTGATTCGTACCTCCTCCACCGCACATTACCTGCCCGGATGCAAATACAAGGCCAAACTGATTGACCAAACAATGCTTATGGTGTCAAGTCCGTTCTAAACACAGGCACGCAGCAAGGGGCTGCAGCGGGCTTTCGAGCAGGGGCACAATTCCTGTTAGACTTCCGCCCAACGCGGCACCCACTTCTGGGGTTCGGCGAGATGCTGCTCCTGTTCGTACCACCGAGGCATCAGCGAAGCCAAAAATTTTTTGAATTCCGGCCCATGATGGGCATAGCGAGCATGGGCAAATTCATGCAGAATAACATATTCCACCACAGAAGCAGGAAAAAACAACAGTTTACAATTCAGACTAACTGTGCCTTTGGCGGAAAAACTTCCCCACCGGGTTTTCTGGCGACGCACTTGCACCCGTTTATACACTGGCAACTCAAAGCGTTGTGCGATCTGAGCGCACCAGTCCGACAAAATGGATTTGGCCCCATTCTGGAGCCATTGACACAACAACAAACAATTGGTGCGCGTATCTGTTTGCGAGGACAGACAAATCCGTCCGCTTTCTGTATACAGGAAGTCAAAGGCTTCCGGGGCATAAACGACCTGAAAGGTTTGCCCCAAAGCAGGGAGAGACACTTCGTCAGGCAAGGGGATTGTTTTTTCCCGACATTGATTTTGCGCTTGAAATTGCTTCTCCAGCCAATAGCGGTACTCTTCCAGGATCGGCGGGACCCTATGGCGGGGAAATCCCGGAGGCACGGTCACGCGGAGCCGACCCTGCTGGACCCGAAGTATAACCCGCTTCGCCCGCGGGTGTTCATACACTGAATACGGAGGCAACTCCATAACACTCTCCCCTTAATCCCGTTCGCAACCGGCCAATGCCCCGTATCCCTGAAAACGTTTGATACCTGCGTGTACGGTCGGATTTTAACTTTCTGGAATTTGCTGCCTCAAAAACACTCTAGCCTGCCGGGTTCTCTCGGAGCACAACACAGCACGTTTTGCACGAGCTCTCGCCTTGATAACCCCAGCTGCGCAGAACCGCTCGCGATCAATCCTTGCCACTAGTCGAAACGCTTTGTATAAAACACAAGAATCCCGGAAAATTACGGGAGGATAGAGTCCAGTGGCCACACCCGATGGTAGCAGCGCCACTAAGCCAAGCACAAAGGAGCAGACAATGCCCATTTTCTATCGGTTTATTATAGCAGTACTCTGCCTGGCAGCCAGTCCAGCGTTAACCCAAGCCCAGCCAACATGGCAGCCGTTACAAAAAAGGCTTGTGGATGACGGATATTCGCAGGACCGTTTAGAAAACATTTTCAATGACTCCCGCATGGAATTTCTCGCCTGGGTCGTACCCAAAAAAAGCACCCATTCCGAAAACAAACTCGACTACGAGCAATTTATCGCTGAAGAAAGCAAACAACGGGCCGCAAAATTTTTTGCCGCGCACCGCGAATTGCTCATTCAGGTCGAGTCCGAGTATGGGGTTGAACCGGCGATTCTGGTCGCCCTCTTGGAAGTCGAAACACGTTTGGGTCGGTATACAGGGAGCACCCGAACCATAAACGCCCTCGCGAGCCTCGCACGGGGCGGCATGCAGGAAAACGCCACCGCCGCGGCCAAACGCCAAGGACAATGGGCTTACCGTGAGTTCAAAGCCCTTTTGGATTGGCAGCCCCAAGCCCACGCAGAATTGCTCGACTTACAGGGTTCGCCCTTTGGCGCCTTCGGTATCCCTCAATTTATCCCCTCCAGCGCCGCCGCCTATGGCCAGGATTTCGACGACTCCGGCCAGGTGGATCTTTTTGCACTGCCCGATGCCGTGGCCAGTGCGGCGCATTATCTCCAAGAACACGGTTGGCAGCCCGATCTCAGCCGAAAACAAAAGCTGCAAATCCTGAAAAAATACAACCACAGCACCCCGTACGCCGAAGCGGTCATGTCTCTGGCCGAACGTCTAGACCCCATGCAAAAGGAACACAATACAGGACAATAAAACACATGCATCATGGTTTGGCTTCTCATTATTGCTCCTAAATCCGCGCAGATATCGCTCCAGGCGCGATACTGGGGGAGCAATCACCCGTACTCCAGGGGCTGAATAACGCGACTGTGCGGCGCCACATCCTCAGTAACCCAAACATTGCCGCCGATAACCGCTTCGCGCCCGATGGTCACACGCCCCAAAATAGTCGCCCCGGAATAGATAATCACATTGTCCTCTACAATGGGGTGACGGGGAATGCCCTTTATCAATTTCCCCGAGTCATCTTTGGGGAAGGATTTGGCCCCAAGGGTGACGCCTTGATACAAGCGGACATTATGCCCAATGCGACAGGTCTCGCCGATCACCGTACCGGTGCCGTGGTCTATAAAAAACCGTTCCCCGATTTGCGCCCCGGGATGGATATCGATACCGGTTTGGGAATGCGCGAGTTCCGTGATGATCCGAGGAATAAGATGGACACCAAGATTATGCAGGCCGTGGGCTATCCGATAATTTGTGACCGCCTTGATACTTGGGTAGCAAAAAATCGCTTCCCCGGGGTTTGTCGCCGCAGGGTCCCCCTCATAGGCGGCCTGCACATCCGTTGCCAGGATATCCCGAAGGTGGGGCAGAGCTTGGACAAATTGGGCCGCCATCTCACGCGAACGCGACTCGCATTCCTGGCAAGGGCCATTGGCATCGTTGGGGCAAAAAAAACAAAATCCGCGCCGGATCTGCTCCTCAAGGCAACGAAAAATCTCTTCCAATGTCGCGCCGATGTAATACGGCAGGTGCGGCGGCGCTATATCCACATGCCCGAAATACCCAGGATACAAAACACTTCGCAGCTTCTCCACCACATCTTCCAGTACCGGTACTGAAGGCATGGGCGGCATGCCCTGGTTCCGGTGGCAGACCCCGGACTGACTCAGCGCATGCACAATATGATCAAGTTCTATCGGCTCACCTGGCATCACTACACCTCCTTATCCGTGTCTTGCGCCATACAAAGGAAATGTTTACATATTGGGGTCTTGGCCACATGGGAGGCTATCGCCTCTGCCCCCGGCAAAAATGCCTTTTTGTCCGAAGCACAGGGCGAACGGAGTTTTCACCCGGTCATAATCCGTGAAAAGACACATCCCATCCAGAATTTGGACCCGGCCTGCCCCCCTCACAGCGCAGACAGGCACAATGCCGTTGTCCGCGCACTATGACGGCTGTGGTTTGCTGTACGCAATGGGAGCACCCACGCTATTTTGACAAGCCGTGGGTACCATCTTGAATTTGGGTTAACGGGTCCAAGATACCCGTCCCAGACGGCTCAGCGCGTGTCAGGCACCGTGCCCCAAACCAAGCCAGCATCACAGGAAATTTGCAACAAACAGGTCGTTTTATCAGAGGAGACGCTATGAGCACGACCGCGGCACCAACCGGAACACATTTCATCCGTCAGATTGTGGAAGAGGATATACGTATGGGCAACAACCAAGGACAGGTTGTCACCCGTTTCCCCCCGGAGCCCAACGGGTATTTACATATCGGCCACGCAAAGTCCATCTGCCTCAACTTTGGCTTGGCCCACGATTATGGCGGCCGATGCCATCTCCGCTTTGACGATACCAATCCGGTCAAAGAGGAGCAACGCTACATCGATTCCATTCAGGAAGACGTCCATTGGCTGGGGTACGACTGGCAGGACCACCTCTACTACGCCTCTGACTATTTCCAGCAACTCTTTGAATTCGCCCTGCGCCTGATAAAAATGGGCAAGGCCTATGTCTGTAGCTTAAGCCCCGAACACATCCGTGCCTATCGGGGTACCCTGACCGAGCCCGGTCAGGAAAGCCCGTACCGAAATCGCAGCATTAAAGACAATCTCGACCTCTTCCAGCGCATGGCCGCCGGCGCTTTTGCTGAGGGCGAACACGTCCTACGGGCCAAAATCGACATGGCCTCACCCAACCTCAATCTTCGCGATCCGGTAATCTACCGCATCATGAACCAAGCCCACCACCGCACCGGTGACACCTGGCATGTCTATCCCACCTACGACTTCGCCCATGGTTTATCCGACTCTCTGGAAGGGATTACGCACTCCATTTGCACCCTAGAATTCGAGGACCACCGTCCCCTCTACGATTGGTTTTTGGAACAACTTGGGGTCCACCATCCGCAGCAAATCGAGTTCGCCCGCCTAAATCTCAACTACACGGTTATGAGCAAGCGAAAATTGCTCCAACTCGTCGAAGAGGGGTATGTGGAGGGCTGGGACGATCCGCGGATGCCAACGATTTCCGGATTGCGGCGCCGTGGCTTTACTCCCCACTCCATCCGCGATTTTTGCGAACGTATCGGGGTAGCCAAAGCCAACAGCATGGTGGATATGGCCCTTTTGGAACACTGCCTGCGTGAAGACTTAAATAAACGCGCCCCACGGGTTATGGTCGTGTTGGATCCCATTAAAGTGGTCATTACCAACTACCCCAAGGAACAGATCGAATACCTTGAGGCGGAAAACAACCCCGAAGACGAGACCATGGGGTCAAGGCAACTTCCTTTTTCGCGGGAAATGTATATTGAACGCTCAGATTTCCGGGAGGATCCCCCCAAAAAATATTTCCGCCTCGCTCCGGGCCGCGAAGTCCGCCTCAAACACGCCTACTATATCACCTGTGAGCAGGCGATATACGACCAAGACAGCGGCGAACTGCTGGAACTGCACTGCAGGTATGATCCGGAGACTAAAGGCGGCTGGTCTGAAGATGGGCGCAAGGTGAAAGGAACCCTGCATTGGGTGGAGGCTCGGCACGGGGTTCCGGCCACAGTACGGCTCTACGACCGGTTGTTTACTGCACCGGTGCCAGGTTCTGGAGAGGACAAGGATTTCAAGGCCGACATCAATCCCGATTCCTTGAAGATACTTACAAATTGTCTTTTAGAGCCCGGACTGGAGCAGGCCGAGCCTGAAGCCCACTACCAATTCCTGCGGCACGGCTACTATTGCGTCGATCAGTCCAGCACGCCGCAACAGCCCGTCTTTAATAAAACCGTGGCCCTACGCGACAGCTGGGCCAAAATTGAGAAAAAAGGCGGCAAATAATGCCAGATAAACCGAGACGGGGGGCTGAGGCCCCCTTCCTCAAAAGCGAACCTCGAAACAGGGAGCATACGAGGCTTAGGAGGCAAAGAGTTCAGTACTCAGATAGCGCTCTGCAGGGTCACAAATAATACAAACCGCAAGAGTGTCAGTGGAGTCCTCCCGCCGGGCGATCTCCACGGCCGCATGGACAATCGCCCCTGAAGAAATACCACAGGCAATCCCCTCTTCGCGCATGAGGCGTCGGGCCATATCTAGAGCCTCAGCATCCGAAACCGGCACGACATCGTCCAGCATTCGTGTATCCAGCACCTGCGGCACAAATCCCGCCCCAATGCCCTGAATGGCGTGCGGGCCTCGCTCTCCCCCGGAAAGCACCGGGGAACCGGCTGGCTCCACTCCCACGCAATGAACCGCAGGATTGCGCTGTTTGAGCACACGACCCACCCCGGTTATCGTTCCTCCCGAACCGACACCGGCCACAAATGTGGTCACCAGCCCCTCGGTATCACGCCAGATTTCTTCGGCCGTGGTCAGAGCATGGGCCTCAGGATTGGCCGGATTAGCGAATTGCTGGGGCATAAAACTATCCGTAGTACCAGCGGCAATGCGCTCGGCTTGGGCCACGGCCCCGGGAATACCTTCGGCTGCGGGGGTCAACACCACTTCCGCTCCCCACCCTTCCAATAATTTCCGGCGCTCCGCACTCATATTTTCCGGCATGGTCAAAACGAGTCGATACCCCTGCACAGCGCACATAAAGGCCAAACCGATTCCGGTATTCCCGGAGGTCGGTTCCACAATGAGGGTTTGTGGCCCTATACGTCCTTCACGAGCAGCTTTTCGAAGCATATGTACCCCGATTCGGTCTTTGACCGAGGCGCAGGGATTGTATGTTTCGAGCTTAGCGGTAACTGTCCCTGGACACCCCTTGGTCACCTTATTTAAGCGCACCAAAGGGGTGTTGCCCACCAGCGCCGTCATATCCGGTGCTATTCGCATACAGACTCCTGTTGTAAGGAGTTAGGGGCCATCTTTAATCTGCTACAGGAAACATATCCTCACCGAGTAACCGCTCCCGCCACGGTTGCAATGGCTTCGGCAATACCGTCGTGGTTTGCGATGTTTTGGCCAATTCCACACCACCAGTTGCTGGAAGGATAATATAATAATAGGCGTTTTCCGGGGCAGTTTGCTCCGACTCCGCGGTGATCAGGGCCCCTTTGGGCCGCCAAGCCACTCCGAGGATCCCTCCAAGACGCTCCTCAGCCACGGGATCATAGGCAGTGAAGCCTTTAAATCGGCAGGACCGTACCGCAGAAGAGGAACACACATCGCTCCATGGACTGGCCTGGACCAATTGCTCCAAGGCTTGGGCCAGTTCTTCCTCGCGTTTGGCAAACTGGGGATTTTCAGGCGCCAACTGGTGTAAGCGACGGTAAATGAGCCACTGCGAAGAGTGTTGGTCTGCAGGAAGTTCGGCCAAGATGTTTTGCAAGCGTTGCTGCTCGAGCTTTTTCGCTTTATCCAGCCATTTCTCCTCTTTCTCAGCATACCCACTCTCCGGAGCTATCTCAGTCAATTGGTTATACAATCGGGCCACCCGTCCCGGCTCGTCTGGAGTCGCATCCTCTATCTTTTCTAAAAGTACCCCTTCATGAGCTTCCTGGCGCAGGCGCTCTAACGCCGGATCCTGAACCTCACGATAACGCTGGGCATACGTATAGGCTTCACTGTATTCGCCGGCGTCAATATGTTCGCGAAGGTTTTGTAAAATGGCAGTGCGTTGGGACGAGAATTGGGTTTGCTGCAAGGAAGACTGCGGCTGCCGCCACGTGGAATACACCCCCAAACCAGCAAAAATCAGCAAAATTCCAAACAAGCCAAGAACGATTATCCGAAACCGGGGTGAAGTACCCTGCCGCGACAACTGGCGTACCACCAAAGCCACAACTACCAGTACCAAAAAAAGTAAAACACCTAATCGGGCCACAACTATTCTCCACGTCTATTAAAGGGAAAGACGCCGCATTTTCTTTACTATCCTTTCAGCCCCGCAAATATTCCAATGCCTTGCGTGCGGCCTGTTGTTCCGCTTTTTTTACGCTGCTGTCAGCGGCGGTGGCCTGTTCACCATTGGGGAGTTCTACCCGAACATGGTAGATTTTCGCGTGTTCAGGCCCAGTACTGTCCTCAAGATAATACACCGGCCGTTCCTTAAATGTTTGCTGGGTACACTCCTGCAAGCGGCTCTTAAAATCCCGCAGACGTTCATGGCCGTGATCCGTGGGCGCTTCCGGCCACTTGTCCGCATACAAGCGCAATATACAACTTTTGGCCTCCGCGTAACTCGAATCCAAAAAAATAGCCCCAAAGATAGCCTCCATGACGTCACATAAAACTGCGTCCCGGTCACGGCCCCCTTGGGATTCTTCGCCCTTGCCCAAAAAAAGGGCCGGCGCGATATCCAATTGCCGACCCAAAACTGCTAAGGCGGGTTCGCTGACCAATTTTGACCGCATGCTGGTCAAGCTGCCCTCAGGAACTTCTGGATACCGTTGGTACAATTCTTCGGATATGGACAATTCAAGAACCGCATCGCCAAGAAATTCCAAACGTTCGTTATGCTTTTCGACATGCAAATGTTCATTGGCGTACGAACTATGTGTCAGGGCAAGCAACAAAAGCTCTCTGTCTTGAAAAGAATAGTGTAAACGCTTTTCGACACTTCGAAGCAACGCATATTGCATAAATTCTACCATTTTTTCCTGGAATGTAAAAAGCCTGCTAAAGCTGAAACATTTGCCTCCCAGCCCGAAATGCGCTAGAAAAGGCAGACTGTCGTGAAGGACAGCGAGGTTGTATTCTTCCAAACGCCTTTTCTTTCGCCATAGCAGTAGAGGCCCCCACACAGCAGATATTTGAATACCGGAGAATCGTAATGGCCAAGCAACGTTTTATCCGTCGCGAATTCGCGATCACTGAGCCTGATGTCAGCACCACCCACTGCCATCAGCACCCCGTCACTCGCACACGCTTCGACCCCAGCCAGGGAAACATCTTTCTGGTCGGCTTGCGCGCCAGCGGTAAATCCACCGTCGGGCGAGCTCTGGCCTCAAGTATGGGGCTTGCTTTCATTGATACGGACACAGCAATCACTGATCACGCCGGAATTTCAATACGCGAAATCGTCGATCGTGAAGGCTGGGAAGGATTCAGGCGCGTTGAGCATGAAGTCCTTATTTCGATTTGTCAACAGAAAGGACAAGTTGTGGCAACCGGTGGGGGCATTGTGCTTTTGCCCCAAAATCGGGACCTGCTCAAACAACACGGCCAGGTCTTCTATCTCATGGCCGACGTACCGCTTCTCCAAAGCCGACTCGCCCAAGATCCACAGGCCAACAACCGACCGGCACTGGGTACAGCTCCGCTAGACGAAGAACTCCAGGTGACCTTCCAAGAACGCGAACCCTTGTATTTCCAAGTCATGCACCACATCCTCCAGGCCCATAAACCTGTGCCAGAGTTGGTACAGGACGCCTTGATGGCCCTAGGACACATCCCGTGGACCGCAGATGACGAAGATGCAGCAATGCTCGACCCCGGGGACGGCGATGTCTAACCACCGCTTTCCCGCAACAAGCCAACACCTTACTGACTTGCGCTCCTGGTTTGACGAATTCGTCACCCGACACCGACAGGATACAGTTGCAGAGCAGCGCAATATCGACCTCAAACACGGCCATAGTTACCGGGTTTTCCAGGAAGCCACAGCCATTTGTGACGCTTTACAGCTCCCAGATGCCCAACGCCTGCTGGCGCAAAGTGGCGCCCTGTTGCACGATGTCGGTCGTTTTCCCCAGTATAACCGGTACAAAACGTTCAGTGACCCCGATTCTCTCAACCATGCCCGGCTTGGCGTCGCAACGCTGCGAGAACACACTGTTTTAGCAAAAACCGGTTTTTCCGTTGGACAAAGCCGGGATGTCCTTTTGGCTGTTTTGCTGCACAATCGCAAAGAACTCCCCTCCAGGCTGAGCGCTTGGCACAGCCGACTCTGTTCTATCGTTCGCGACGCGGACAAGCTCGACATTTTTTCCGTTATGCTGGAGCATTTAGAGCGTCCGCAAAGCGACCAGAGCCCGACCCTTACCTTGGGGCTCCAACCCGACCCGACACGCTACAGCCCGGCATTGGTATCCCAGGTCGCCGCAGGAAGGCTCGTAGATTATCGCCACCTTGTCTGGGTCAATGATTTCAAACTGCTCCTGGCCAGTTGGGTGTCCAACTTCGCTTTTCCCGTCAGCCGGCAACGCTTGCGCGACTCCGGTCTATTAGGCCGTCTTCTGGCCATGCTGCCCGATACCCAGGAATGTGCAGACCTAGCCCAAAGCTTCGCTGACCCGCCCCTTAGATCCTGACCGTTTTCGACCCCGTCATTCCGGCTTGAACACAAGTTTCGGATTTGCGGGCCCAACCCCCCAGCGCCCTGGGCCGTCCCGCATGCCTGAAAGAGTTTCGGCGCTACCTGAGCGGCATAGAGCCCTGCGCACGCCGCAGGCTTAGACATTGAATAAGAAGTGGATGACATCCCCGTCTTGAACCACATACTCTTTGCCTTCAACCCGCATCACGCCGGTCTCCTTACATTTAGCCTCCGAGCCTTTCTCCAAATATGTGGCGTAGTCCACAACCTCTGCCCGGATAAACCCCCGCTCAAAATCGGAATGTATGACCCCGGCGGCTTGCGGGGCCGTCCACCCTTTTTGAATGGTCCAAGCCCGGACTTCTTTGGGACCGGCGGTAAAATAACTAATAAGCCCTAGAAGAGTGTAACCGGTTTGGATGACCTGGATGATACCGCTTTCTTGTACCCCATAGGAGTCCAAAAATTCTGCTTGCTCCTGGTCGTCCAGCGCAGCAAGTTCCGCTTCCATTTTGGCGCAAATAGGGATGACCCGGGCCTGACGGGTAGCGGCATACGCTTGCAAGGCCTGGAAATGGCGGGCATTCCCGTCCAACTCATCTTCCCGGACATTGGCGCAATACAAGACCGGTTTTGCGGTTAAAAGCCCCAATTCTTGTACCAATTGCTGGGCGGTTTCCACGCGAAAATCAGAAAAGGTAAGCGCTGGCTGTCCGGCGTTAAGATGCGCCAACAACCCTTCCCCCGTTGCCGCCAACGCTCGGGCTTGCTTATCCCCGCTTTTGGTCTGTTTCCGCAGACGCTCGAGCTTGCGCTCCAAACTCTGCACATCAGCCAGGATAAGCTCCATTTCAATGACCTCGGCATCCCGGACCGGATCAACATCTCCATCTACATGGGCCACATCCCCATCCTCAAAACAGCGCACCACGTGCATAACAGCATCCGATTCACGGATATTGGCCAAAAATTGGTTGCCCAACCCTTCCCCCTGGCTGGCGCCCTTTACCAATCCGGCTATATCGGTAAATTCCACGGTCGCATGGATTGTTTTTTGGGGACGGACAAGTGCAGACAACGCTTGGACACGCGTGTCCGGCACCGGGACGATGGCCTTATTCGGTTCGATGGTACAAAAGGGGTAATTAGCGGCTTGGGCGTTTTGGGCTTTGGTCAAAGCGTTGAAAAGTGTAGATTTGCCCACATTGGGCAACCCCACAATCCCTATCGATAATGTCATGCATATCTCCTTGTAACAGCGATCAAAAATCTCCGACACCCAGTCTCCGAGGCCTATCGGTAGGGGCCTGTGTCAAATTCTGTCGTAGCCCCGACTCAGGAAGCTTACTACAGGTGGTCTTATCCTCTCAGACAAATGCCGAAAAGAGTACATACAACACCCCGGATCTGAGAGATTGCTCCCTCGAGTTCCCTTGCTTAACTCGGAACTGGCCTCGCAATACCGCTTTTTTAGCGAAGCAATCTGCCCCGAAAACAATTCTGCTCCCGGAGGAACATGGACCGAAAAACGGGCCGCGGAGCGCGGCTTGTACACCCACAGAGCCCTGTTGTCCACTAGCAAAACAGGAGAGAGGCTACATACGGAGAATATATTGCCGCACAAAAAGGATGGAAAAAGGAGGACGAGCTCTATTGGGTCCGTAAAACCATTGCACAATCTCCCCACGGCCTATAAAAAAACGTAGGTATTCACCCTGTGTATAGCACTCCTCCGCAGCCAGAGCACGGCCAGAATGCGTTGCTTTCTATGGGTGCTTAATGGGTTTATTGGATACCACTTTCACAAATTAAAAAATCCTGGGCCGAAAAACCAGGATTCTTTAATGCCTCACCCAAAAATATAGAGGTGAACCAATTTCTTTTTAACATAATCTAAAATGATTATTTTTTCGGATTGTGTACTTGGACACGCTCAATAACTTTTTGGTAATATACTTGGTCTGTTTCTAATTGAACAGGCACTCTGCGACTTGCATTTATCTTGGCAACCAGCACATTAAGTTTTTGCATTTGTCGATACCGCTCTTGCTCATCCTGACAATGCTCAAGCAAGTCCAGCATATTTTGGATTTGTTTTTCCTCTTCTATTTCTGGAGGAATATGTCCGGAATTTTTTAATATTTTGTACGCCATTCGCATTTCCTGCGGAATATGGGTATCGCTTTCCGGTTGCAAAGGCTGGCCTTGACCAGGCAAATTTTCCATTTGCCCTTCATCCATAGCCTCACGGATTCGGTGCTCGGCAATCTCTTGAATGATGGAAAAACTTGAGGCCAACATATGCGTCCTTTACAACCTCTGGATCTCTCTTACCCAGCTATTTCTTCCGGAAGCTCCTCTTCAGATTCAGCAATCGAAAAGTATTCCAAAAGCTTTACCAATGACAATGTCTTGCGCACTTGTGTAGAAGGGCGGTATAGATAAAACGTATTGTCGTTTTGCCGCATCTTTTTATTCAACGAGACCAAAAAACCAATGCCGGAGCTGTCTAAAAACACTGTCTCTGAAAGATCCATTACCAAAGCCCGGCAATGTTCATTTTCCAGGGCCTGCTCAATGCGCTCCTTGAGCTGAGAGGTGACCTCCAGGGTCAACTCTCCGCTGTAGGTGACGTAACAGACGCCGTTTCGCTGCTCGATGACTGTCTTTTCCATAAGCTATCCTTAACGCGTTTGCTCATCCATAAAATATTTTTCTCGCCCTTTCTGGTAAAGGAAAAGCTATCCACTAAATTGGCCATAATATACAGACCACGACCGGATTCGTCTTCTGGGCTACCTGGGCACGGCTCGGCCTGCAAAAGACCCCAAAATGGTTCACCCCAATTCGCGATCTCAAACTCCACAGCCACAAAGGGCTCCAAGCGCATGCGCAATTCCAGGGAGCCGATCAAGTCTTCAGAATAGGCGTGAACAACGACATTGGCACAGGCTTCCGTCAGGGCCAGCTCAAAATCGTACAGTAAGTCTGAGCTATCGATGTACCGGCCCAAATACGCAACAGCTTTTCGGGCTATCTCCCGAGCCTGCTCTGGAGTCGCCCATCCCGCCAAACGCCATTCAACAGCCATTAGAGGCCACTCCCTCAGGGAAGGTGCGGGGCGCGGATCACCCTCATGACACGTGTGTGTCCTGGAAAAAGTGTCAAGCACACTCACACGCCCTTGTTTTCATCTTCCGGCCACGTATCAGGGCACACCGCCGAAAGAACGAAACTGCCGTACCCCAGCGCAGCGTGGTGCGCACGTAGGAGCACGGAGCATTCTGAGTTCATGAACTTTGAAAATACTGTCAAAGAAAATCAGCACTGTCCAGCCAGAAGGTCACCGGCCCCCAATTGACCAAATCCACATCCATCTCTGCTCCGAAAACGCCACGCTGAACCTGGCCCTGGCCACGCTGCTCCATAAGGGTGCAAAATGTCGCAAACCCGGAACGGGCCACCTCCGGCGGCGCAGCGTCGTCGAAGGCAGGGCGCCGCCCCCGGCGGCAATTCCCATAGAGCGTAAACTGTGGCACTGCCAAGACTTCACCACCGTATTGCCGCACATCCTGGTCGAAACGCCCACGCTGATCCGGAAAGATGCGCAATCCCCAAATCTTATCACACACAGCCCACCACGCCCGATTTTGCATCAAGCCGTCTCCCTCTTGCCGCCCCAAGCCGACAAACAACACGATTCCGACCCCGATTTGGGCCTCGACGCATTGCTCCACCCGTACTTCGGCCCGTCGAACGCGCTGCAAAACAATACGCATTAATGCTCCCTGTACACGGCCACTGAACCGTCATTTTCCGCCACGGCTACCTCCCGTAACTTGATGCCCGGTTCAATCAGAGTTGCCTCCAAAGCGTGAAAAATATACCTGGCTATATTCTCGGAAGAAGGACTTAGGGAGCGAAATGGTTCTAAGTCATTGAGATGCCTATGATCTAAACCATCCAAAATCGCGGCCAAGCGTTGCTTTAAGACCTTAAAATCCAAAAGCATCCCAGTATCAGGGTCTACTTGATCTCCTTCAACTTCCGCTTCGACCCGAAAATTGTGACCATGCAAACGCTCACATTTGCCTTCATAGTGTAAAAGCTGGTGTGACGCGCTAAATTCCTTCCGTACTCGTAATCGATATGTTTTTTGTGCCATGGAGCTATCCTGTTATATGTAATGTGCCGCACGTAGTGTTTTTTTCTGCCAGGGCGACAGCACATGGCAGTAAATCTGTGACAAGCCAGGTATAGCATGCTGCCGCATCACGGCCGAGCGCTGTGGGCATCTTGCCATTTACGGATTTCCGACCAAAAATCTGGTCCTGCCGAAACCCGATAATTCGGCCCCAGCTGCAACACACATTCGGCTTGTTCCAGCCCTACTCCCAATTGGATGGGGGCTTGGCCTGGATAGCGCCCGATAATATATTTGAGTTCTTGCACCGGCTTCTCTTGCAACTTGCTCACGTCAATATCCACCCGCACCGGCTCATCTCCCTGACCGACCTGATCGGTTAACAGGCCAACTTCCTGGGCCACCAATTTGATTTGTTTGGCGCCTTCCTCAGCTCCGGCACTGTTGCCGCCCTCGTAGGAACTCATTTTGGCCTTGACCACCAGCGGTTGCTCCAGATCCAGCCCGTTGCGCACTTTGGCGTAGGTTTCGGGAAACATGGTCATCTCCCCGGTACCGGTTAAGTCCTCGATCTGACAAAAGGCCATGCGTCCGCCTTTTTTGGTCACATGCTCCTTAACCCCGGTGACCAACACCGCCGTTTGGACCTCAGTGTCGCCGTTTAATTCTCCGCATTCCTGCAGGCTCAATAATCGTTGCCGCTTGAGTTCTTCCCGAAATCGGAGCAATGGATGTCCACTCAGGAAAAAGCCGAGGGCCTCTTTTTCAAATTGCAGCCGCTTTTCATCATCCCACTCGGCTACCTGGGCTTCCTCGATATCCATCCCAATCCCGGTCAAAACACAATTCTCTTCATCGCCCATCATAGCCATCAAAGACAATTGACCAAAGGATTTATCCCGGCTTTGCCGCTGGGCCGTGGCCACCACCTTATCCAGTGAGGCCAAAAGGGCGGCTCGGCTGCATCCCAAGCTGTCCATGGCTCCGGCTTTAATAAGGCTCTCCAAAACACGTTTGGTCACCTTGCGCGACCCGATCCGTTTGCAAAAGTCCAACAAACTCGCATACGGACCATTCTGCTTGCGCTCGGCGACCAAGGCCTCTATCGCCCCGCCACCGACATTTTTGACCCCTGAAAGACCAAAGCGCAATTTTTCCTCTTCCACCGTAAAATGGCGTTCGCTCTTGTTCACGTCCGGGGGCAGCACTTCGATACCCATCTCCCTACACGCATTGACGTGGGCAATGACTTTGTCCGTATTGCTCACCTCCGAGGTGATCAAGGCGGCCATGAATTCCACCGGATAATGGGCCTTTAGATAGGCGGTCTGGTAGGAAACAAGGGCGTAGGCCGCTGAATGGGATTTATTGAACCCATACCCGGCGAATTTTTCCATCAAATCGAAGATATAGGTTGCTGTCTCCTGATCGATACCGTTTTCTTGGGCCCCGTTGACAAATTTCGTGCGCTGTTCCGCCATTACAGCAGGGTCTTTTTTACCCATAGCCCGGCGCAGGATGTCGCCGTCGCCTAGGGAATAATTGGCCAGATCCGAAGCGATGCGCATCACCTGTTCTTGGTACAGGATAACACCGTGGGTCGCTTGTAACACCGGTTCCAAAAGGGGATGGGGGTACTCGACCGGAATCTCGCCGTGTTTGCGGCGGATAAAATCGGTAACCATGCCACTCTCCAAAGGCCCAGGGCGGTACAAAGCCAACAAAGCGATAACATCTTCAAAGCTGGTGGGCTGCAGGTCCTTCATGACATTGCGCATCCCAGAGCTTTCAAGCTGGAACACCCCGTCGGTCTCGGTGCGACACAACAAGGCAAACGTGGCCTTGTCGTCCAAGGGGAGGGTATCTATATCCGGCACAGTTTTGCCGGCTTGTGTTGCCAATTGCAGCGTATCGGCAATGACCGTTAACGTTTTGAGCCCCAAAAAGTCGAACTTGATCAAGCCGACTTTCTCCACCTTTTTCATATCGAACTGGGTCACCACTTCGCCTTTTTTCCCCAAATACAGCGGCAAGTGATTTTCCAGGGGCTGACTATCGGATATCACAATCCCAGCGGCATGAGTGGACGCGTGGCGGGCCAACCCCTCCAAGCGCCGGGAGACATCAATGAGTTTGTCCACGGTGGGGTCGTTCTCTGCCAGGGCCGCCAAATCTGGCTCCTGTTCCAGGGCCTTATCAATGGTCATTTTCAAATCATCAGGGACCAACTTGGCGATCTTGTCCGTCTCGGCAAAGCTCAGGCCCAACGCCCGTCCGACATCGCGCACCACTGCCTTGGCCTTCATCGTACCAAAAGTGGTGATCTGAGCCACACTGTTTTTGCCGTATTTTTCCGTTACATACCGGATGACCTCTTCACGACGGTTATAGCAAAAATCCACATCGATATCCGGCATACTGGCCCGTTCGACGTTCAAAAAACGCTCGAACAAGAGATTATAGCGCAATGGATCCAAATTGGTGATACCCAAACAATAGGCCACCAAACTCCCTGCAGCAGAACCCCGACCCGGCCCCACCGGAATACCCTGCTTTTTTGCCCAATTGATAAAATCCTGGACAATCAGAAAATAGGCAGGGAAACCCTTCGCGCAGATAACCTCCAATTCCGTATCCAGACGCTGCCAATACCTCTGTTCTTCGACTTCATACGGAAGTTTACTCAATCGGGTCCGCAGGCCCTCCCGGACAAGATGGATAAACTCTTCTTCAAGGGTCCGGCCCTCAGGAACTTCATAGACCGGAAAATAGTTCTGCTTTAAATCGAGTTCAACATTACAGCGCTGCGCAATATGCCCGACATTTTCCAATGCTTGCGGGCAATGGGAAAACGCCTGCTCCATTTCCTCTGGAGGGCGATAATACAATTCCTGGGTATTAAAGCGCATGCGCTCTTTGGCGTAATATTGCGCATTGGTTTGAATGCAAAGCAAGATATCATGGGCTTCAACATCATTATAGCTCAAATAGTGGCAATCGTTGGTGGCCACCAAAGGCAGTCGAGCTGTTTCAGCTAAGTCCAAAAGTTGGGCATTTAATCTTTCTTGCTCCGGAATCCCGTTCGCCTGCACCTCTAGATAAAATCGATCCGGGAAGAGTTGGCTATACTCCTCGGCTATCGCTTTGCCCCGGTCCATACCTTCATGGCGCATCACATAGGGCACTTCGCCCTTGAGGCAGGCAGACAAAGCGATCAACCCCGCATTATGTTGCGCTAGAAGGCTCTTATCCACTCGGGGCTTATAGTGGAACCCCTCGAGCCACCCCCGGCTCACAAGACGCACCAGATTATAGTACCCTTCAAGGTTCTGGGCCAGCAACACCAGGTGATATCCGGAACGAGTATCTTTATCCGTATGCTTTGTCCGCCGGTCTCCCGGGGCCACGTACACCTCGCAGCCAATAATCGGCTTGATCCCGTATTGCTTGGCCGTGAGATAAAAGTCCAACGCTCCGAACAAATTGCCGTGGTCAGTGATGGCGGCGCTCGAAAAACCGTAATCCACTGCTTGGCTACATAAATCGCCTAGACGAATCGCCCCGTCGAGCAAACTGTACTCTGTATGGCAATGTAAATGCGTAAAATCGGTCATCACCGAAGCACATCCTTTTTCAAGCAACTATCAAGCAATACAACGCTCCCCCCACCCAAAGGGGTAAACGCCGATACACCCTGCTAACCTGTCTCAAATGGTGTACACCATCCCGCCGCACACCGTGACCCATTGCTCTCTTTGCACAAAAAAGACAGGAATCCCCATGCCCTCGAGTCGACAGCATGGGGATTTCCCCGATCAAGACGCAAATAGCGGCCACGGCACCGTTTAGTCGAGCAACGCAGCCACCTTGCGCGTTACCCGCAACAGCTGGTGAGAAAATCCGGACTCGTTATCATACCAGACAATAATCTTGGCCAGAGTCCCGTCCATCACACTCGTGGTCAAGGCATCGAGGACCCCGCCATAGGTGGACCCTGTGTAATCCACAGAAACCAAGGGTTCTTCACTGTACCCGAGCACCCCTTGTAGCGGCCCTTGAGCGGCGGCTTTCATGGCCGCATTGATTTCCTCCGGCGTAGTAGACCGGCCCAGATCAGCGCTCAAATCCACCAGCGAGACATTGGGCGTCGGCACCCGGATAGCCATCCCATCCAATTTGCCCTCCAGTTCCGGGATGACTCGTGTCACCGCCCGGGCCGCGCCCGTGGAGGTGGGCAGCATGGACATAGCCGCAGCCCGGGCGCGGCGTAAATCCTTGTGCGAGCCGTCCAAAATACGTTGGCTCATGGTATAAGAATGGATGGTGGTCATCAGCCCGCGTTCAAGGCCAAAATTGTCATGCAACACCTTCGCCGCCGGAGCTAGGCAGTTCGTGGTACACGAGGCGTTGGAGATAATTTTGTGCGCCGCGGTGAGATCACTGTCGTTTACACCCATGACCACCATGGCATCAGGTTGCTTCGCTGGGGCACTGATCACCACCCGCTTTGCGCCACAGGCAAGATGACTTTCGCAACTTTCCCGGTCGGTAAATTTTCCCGTCGTTTCCAAAACGATATCTACGCCCAGATCACCCCAAATCCATTCGCCAGGTTTGTTGCGCGTCACGGTGACCTGCCGGCCCTCTAAAAGAAAGCCCTGTTCATTGGCTTGCACATCACCCTCAAAGGTACGGTGCACTGAATCGTATCTGAGCAAATGGACCAGGGAATCGTTGTCTGCGCGAGCGTTAACTGCCACCAATTCCAATTCCGTATCACCGGCCAGCAACCGAGCCACATACCGCCCGATGCGGCCAAATCCATTAAGTGCAACACGAACCGCCATCTCCGCATTCTCCTTGTGTTTCCAACCGCAGTGTGCGCGGCTTGCTTTTGTTCTCGTCCTGCATCCGTAAAACCGGGGCCAGTATCCTGGTTCTGGTAACGCTGTGTTGCTGTTTGTACACTCCGACCCCGTGTGCGACGAGCTTTATAGAGTATTCGAGGACCCCAGGACGTTTTCAATTTTATGCTGCACCATGTCCTGAACCGCTTGTCGGGCCGGTTTGAGGTATTTCCGGGGATCGAATTCAGCAGGGTTTTCAGCGAAGTATTTGCGGATGGTCGCGGTCATGGCGAGCCGAATATCTGTATCGATATTGATTTTGCACACCCCCGACTGCGCGGCTTGGCGCAAAAGATCCTCCGGCACTCCCTGGGCCCCGGCAATCGCGCCACCGTAAGCATTGGCCATCTCCACGAATTCGGGCAGCACCGATGAGGCACCATGCAAAACAAGTGGATATTGCGGCATCTTGTCGGTAATAGTCTGCAAACGCTCCAAATCCAACCGCGCCTGGCCGCTGAATTTATACGCTCCGTGGCTGGTGCCAATGGCCACAGCTAACGAATCGCAACCGGTACGTTGCACGAAGTCTACGGCTTCGTCCGGATCGGTGTACACATTGTGTTCGGCTTCCACATCATCCTCAACCCCGGCCAGTTGCCCAAGTTCGGCTTCAACCCAGACCCCGCGAGGGTGAGCGTACTCCACCACCTCTTTCGTCAGAGCGATATTCTCTTCAAATGGCAAATGCGAGCCATCAATCATGACCGAAGTAAAGCCACCGTCAATAACTTTTTGACAAATATCAAAATCCTGCCCGTGGTCCAAATGCAGACAAATGGGCAAATCGCTTTCTTCCAAAGCCGCTTCCACCAATTTCAAGATGTAGGTTTGCCCAGCATAGCGCCTTGCACCTGCCGAAACCTGGAGAATAAGTGGTGATTTTTCCGCTTCAGCGGCACTGATAATGCCTTGGATAATCTCCATATTATTCACATTAAAAGCACCAATGGCATACCCGCCAGCATAGGCCTTGGCGAACATCTCTTTAGGCGAAACAAGTGGCATACAGTCCTCCTTTGTTTCTGGGTAGGCCTATCGCTTTTGGCCACCTCCGTATACATAGTCTGAACACAATCGGGGGGTATTTACAACCCGAGTCCTCTTAGCGACCAACCGTTCTGCGGGGAAGCCGCACGCAGTAAACAAGCCCCTAAGACGAAAGGGGCAAACCCTCAAACAGCGCTTGAGTCTGCCCGAGCAGGGCGGTATCGGTGAAATCAAAACACAAGGGGGTTACGGTCACATAGTCTTGGCTCAAAAGCGCCCTATCCGAACCAGACTGCACTTCGTCCAGCGGAATTTGACCGGTGAGCCAAAAATATTCGCCTCCCCGAGGATCAAGCCGCCGCACATATTCGTCCTGGTATACTGTCTGAGTTTGGGGGCAAACTCTCACCCCTTTGCTCTTGTCCAGAGGGCACGCCGGGAAATTCAGATTCAGAACCCGGCGCTGCGGCAGAGATTGCCAAGCGGTTTGCGTAACGAATCGGGCTGCCCAAGCCGCCTGCTCCTGAAGTTCCCAGGGATGGAAATGGTCTATGGAAACCGCTAAAGCCGGGAATCCGGCCAGGGCCCCTTCTGTGGCCGCAGACACTGTCCCGGAGTACAAAATATCCACCCCCACATTGGCCCCAGCATTGATTCCTGAAACAATGACTTCAGGCGGAGAAGGGAGTAACGTGCTCAAGGCCATCTTCACGGCATCCACCGGGGTGCCGCTAATCCCATAACCGGAGAATCCGTCCTCCTGCACCGGCTCAACCCGCAGAGGCATGCTCAAGGTCACGGCGTGCCCAACCGCTGACTGTTGCGTCAGCGGGGCAACGACGGTCACCGTATGCCCGGCAGCACACAACGCCCGGTACAAGCAACGCAGACCATAGGCCTGAATCCCGTCGTCGTTGGTCAAGAGAATGTCCATTGCTCCGGTCCCTCTGGGATATCTTTGCGAGCTTGATTGTAGCCAGCGCTAAAAGCCTTGAGGTTGACCTCCAGGATTTTGCCCGGGAGATTGGCCTCTAAGCTCCGTTTCATGGCCGCGCGGCGCACAAACGGCAACAGATGCGTTAACGCCCCAAGGGCCACGATATTTGTTGCCTGCACCAAGCCAATTTTTTCTCTGGCGATATCCGTACACGGAATCCCCCAAAACTGATTCGAGGGAGTCTGCAGTACCAAGCTGGTATCCACAAAAAGGCGGCCGGTTGGCTTGAGCCGCTGAAAATACCGGTTACACGCTTCTTGGCTTAAGGCGACCAAAAAATCGAGTTGTTCCGGTTTCGGGTAATTGATGGGCTCGGAATTGACCACCAGATCCGCTCGGGAAGCGCCTCCACGGGCTTCCGGCCCGTAGCTTTGCGTCTGGGTGACATAATAGCCATGCTCCAGGGCCAAGCCGTGGCCCAAAATACGACCAAGGGTCAATACCCCTTGGCCTCCGGTGCCGGAGAGGCGGATTTCGAACCGCGAAAGCTGCATCGATTTCACCTCTGCTCCCCTTGTAATGCCTGCCGCATCTGCGCGTAACGCTCTTCCAACCCACTCGTGTCGTGCTGTTCAAAAACACCTATGGGCATCCGTCCGGCGCGTTCTTCCTCTGAAAGTTTGGCATATCCTTCTTGAGATATCGTGCTCTTTTGCAAATCCGTATACATATCCACCACGGTTTTGAACTGGTTCTTACGCCCAAATTGGGTGTGGCAAGGGGTCAAGACCTCCACCACATTAAACCCCGGCCGGTCTAAGGCGGTGGTTATCAACCCATCTAACATTTTTGCGTGCATAACTGTCCCCCGGGCCACAAAATTCGCGCCGGCACCGCGTAAAAGGTTGACGGTGTCGAACGGCGCTTCCAATTGGCCGTGCGGCGCCGTGGCCGTGCGGCAGGCTTGGGGACTGGTCGGGGAACTCTGCCCGCCAGTCATGCCGTAAATATTATTATTCAAAATCAGTGCCGTAATGCCCACATTGCGGCGCGCAGCGTGAATGAGGTGATTGCCGCCGATGGACAACGCGTCGCCGTCGCCCATGACCACAATTACCTTGAGCTTGGGATTGGCTGTTTTAATCCCGGTGGCAAAGGTCAGCGCCCGGCCATGCGTGGTGTGCAGGGTATTGAAATCAACATAAACCGCCATCCTCCCCGAACAGCCAATGCCAGCCACCAAAACCACCTCGTCTTTGGTGTAGGACAGGGCGTGGACCGAGCGGATCAAAGATCCAAGTACGATCCCGTGACCGCACCCCGGACAAAACACATGGGGAAATTTTTTGGAATGGCGCAGATAATCGTGGATCAATTGCGTAACTTCAGACATGGACGCTCTCGCTTGCTCGTTGAAAAGAAATTCGGCCTGCCTCCGTAAACAAAGCCCCCGTTCTGGATTTGCCCACGGTCTGCACGCTGTCTGTGTTCGTTAGCGGAAATTGCAAAAAGAATCCGTAAACGGGAATCCCGAATAAGAAAGCCTCACGATCCCTTCACGCCTTCATTAAAGTTTTCAACAATTCAGCCGGGGCGATGATCTGTCCATCGACCCGGTTCAGGGTCAGGACATGGGAACGTCCATTATTCACCCGCTTCACTTCGCGGGAGATCTGCCCCATATTCATCTCCGCCACCACCAAAGAACGGCATTGCCGCGTCAGCCGTTCCACTGCCGAGCGGGCAAAGGGAAACAGGGTATTGAGTTCCATAAGGCCAACCTTATACCCTTTTTCCCGCGCCTGTTCCACAGCCAGCTGGGCTGATCGGGCTACACACCCATACGTGATCACCGCTACTTCGGCGTCATCGGTATATTGTTCACGCACCATCTGGATGTCGTAAAAAAATTGATCGATTTTACGGTGCACCCGTTTGACCAAATCATCGACTTCGTCGCTCTTGGAAGTCGGGTAGCCGTTTTCATCATGGGTCAATCCGGTGACATGAAAGCGGTAGCCACTGCCCAAGGAAGGCATGGGAGGCACCCCACGCATGGAATCTTCATAAGGCACATACCACTCCGGCGGCATGGAAGGTGTTATGCGGGAAAGCACTTCGCATTCGGTAGGAGCGGGCACAAGGACCTTTTCCCGGGTGTGGGCCGTGACCTCGTCCAACAGGAGGATCACCGGCGTACGGTATTTTTCGGCCAGATTAAAGGCGCGCACCGTCATATCCAGACATTGCTGCACATCGCTGGCCGAGAGAACGATGATCGGATGGTCCCCGTGCGTTCCCCAGCGGGCCTGCTGGACATCGCCCTGGGCCGGGCTTGTGGGCAGGCCCGTGCTCGGTCCGCCGCGCATGACATTGACTAAAACCAGCGGCACTTCAGTCATGCAGGCGTACCCGAGGTGCTCTTGCATCAGCGAGAATCCAGGACCAGAGGTAGCGGTCATGGCTTTGCGCCCGGCAAGGGAGGCTCCGATAACCGCCCCAAGGCCAGCGATCTCATCTTCCATTTGCAAAAAAACCCCGTCTTCTGTCAGCGGAAGACGGTTGGACATATGCTCCGCAATCTCAGTCGAAGGCGTTATCGGGTATCCAGCGAAATACGAACACCCGGCCAAAAGGGCGCCTTCCACCACTGCCTCGTTGCCAAGAGCGAACAATTCATAAGAGGCCGTTTTTTTTGAATTCATAGAGGCTCACGTTGTCTCGTTCGGCGCAGCCGTGGGTTGGTTGTTGGAACATTGTGAAGTCGTATTCTCTTCCCCAGGGGCTGTTTTGGGGGTCACCACAATAGCAAAATCGGGGCAATGCAACTCACAAAACCCACAGTTGATACACTCTTCCGGCCGCACGGCTTCTGCCTTGTTTTGGGCGTTGAGTTCGAGGACCTTGCCAGGGCAAAAGGCCACACACAAGCCGCACCCCTTGCACCAGTCCGGATAGACCCAGACTTTGGTGTTCCCTTTTTTCGCGTTTTTCGGCATACTGCGTACCCACTCGCGGTTGGTTTCCGATTACAAAAGTGGCTTAAATCTTTACCTCATCAATGCGAGATTGGCAACACGTATGCAAACAAAGAAGCTGTTTATTTCCGAGCTGGAACAGGGCCATTCTATAGAGGACACCTTCTTGATTGCCGAAGCCCGAAGCGCTGAAACCCGCAACGGCAAGCCTTATTGGGATCTTGTGCTCCAAGACGCCAGTGGTACGGTCGCAGCCAAAATATGGGCGCCGTTGAGCCAGCAGACCAATGGGCTTAAAGCCGGTCAATTCCTTTTTGTCCAGGCCAAAGTGGAGCTTTTTCGGGAGCAATTTCAGCTAAATATCAACACCCTTCAAGAAATAGATCCACAGCATCCTGGACTGGACTGGTCTGCCTTTGTGCCGCGCAGCACAGAGCCGCCAGAGGAAATCCTTTATGATATTGAGCGCTTATGCCGTGATGAATTACACTACAAGCCGTGGCGCTCCCTGTGCCGAACTGTTTTACGCCACCCGGAAATACGGTCCCGGTTACTCCAAGCCCCGGGAGCAAAATCCGTTCACCACGCCTACCGCGGGGGCTTGCTGGAGCATACCCGCCAAGTTTGTCGCTTGTGTCTGAGTTTCGCCCAACAGTATCCGGAATTGGATAAAGAATTGCTCTTCGTGGCCGCGCTATTTCATGATTTGGGCAAAGCATGGGAGCTTGAGGGCGAGCTGGCCTGGGACCAAAGCGACGCTGGCCGGCTTTTGGGACATATCCAGCTTGGCCTGGACCACTTAGAGCCATTTCTCCAGCGGCAAAAACATCTCGATCCGGATCTCGCCTTGCATTTAAAGCATGTTATCCTCAGCCACCACGGAGAACTGGAATTCGGCTCCCCCAAACGACCCAAGACCCCAGAAGCCTTCGCCCTCCATTTTGCCGACAACCTTGATTCCAAATTGATGGTCGCCTCAAGCGCCTTAGACGCCCTCGACGGCACGGAACAAGGATGGACTCCGAAAATCTGGTCATTGCAGCGACCCATCTTCAATCGTAAAACGACCCCTGCGCCGGACACGGCGCAAACCCCGAAGGAGGATCAATGTTCATTACCTTTGAAGGAATAGAAGGGTGCGGCAAATCCACGCAATGCACCATGCTCGCCGAATGGCTCCGTGGCCAAGGTTTGGAGGTGGCCATGACGCGCGAACCCGGGGGAAGCCCTTTAGGACACACCTTACGCTCCATTTTATTAAACATGAAAAATACAGATCTTACCGATGAAAGCGAACTCTTCTTATATCTGGCCGACCGCGCCCAGCATATCCACCAGGTTATCAAGCCTGCGCTTGAGCAAGACACCGTCATCCTCTCTGATCGCTTCGCCGACTCTACCGTGGTATACCAGGGCTATGGCCGCGGCCTCGACCCGCACTTGTTACACACACTCAACGAGGTAGCGGTCCAGGGATGCTGGCCCGATTTGACCCTCCTTTTCGATCTGCGCCCTGAATTGGGCCTAAAGCGAGCCATGGCCCGAAATTTCAAAGAAAACACTGCCGAACAGGAAGGTCGCTTCGAAGCGGAAAGCCTCGCTTTCCATTCCCGCGTCCGGGAAGGCTATTTGACTTGGGCCGCGTTAAACAAAGACCGCTTTCAAATCATTCCGGCCGAGGCGGATTCAGAAACCATTTTCAAGGAGGTCAAAACAGCGATTCGCCGCCGCTTTGCCACCCAACTTGCCACGGCCTAGCCAAGTTGCCCAGCGCGGCAGATAAAAAGGGGCCGGGCCAAACGCACACACCACATATGACTATCGCGCCCCCCTGCCTAGCGAGACTTGTCAAGGCAGACAAAAATACCTACTGTATTGCACTGAATGTATCACGGCCCGACTTTCGAACCTATGGTCCTAGGAGGCGGACATGGCAGATATTACCCTCTACGCCCTGAGCACATGCGTTCACTGCAAACACGCCAAGGAATACCTTGAGGAACAAAATCAAGAATATAACTGCATTTACGTTGATCGTCTCAGCGGAGAGGAGCGCAATGAAACCATTCGCACGGTAAAAAAATTCAACCCGAACCTCTCCTTTCCCACCGTTGTCATCGGGGACACCGTGATCGTTGGCTTCAAGAAAGAGGATATTGACCAAGCCCTGGAGGATCAGTCATGAATGTTGAACAACTGTATGCAAAGCTGCGTGAAGTACAGGAACCAAAAGGGTACTATTTCAACACTGACAGCGACATGGTCATGGATCTCCTCCAGAGCCTGCTTATAAACAAAGAACGGTACGGTTATATGGCCTGCCCCTGTCGTTTGGCCTCGGGCAATAAAGAACTTGATAAAGACATTATTTGTCCTTGTGTTTATCGTGAACCTGATGTGGCGGATTATGGAAGTTGTTATTGTGGACTGTATGTATCCAAAGAATGGAATGAGGGGCGCATCCCCCATGATTTCGTTCCGGAACGGCGCCCCTCGGAAAAAGTGCTCCAAGCCCTGTATTTCGCAAGCGAAGAGTAGTTTTTAATCCCGAGCCTGCCGCTAAGCGTTTCTGTATCGCCAACCACCATATACATTGACTCTGCCCAGCACCCGCACTACAGCATTCCAACTCCGAAAATTGGATATGTTGCGGGACTGCGTAGCACTAAAGGAATTGACATGCGTGAAAAAATTGAAGCCGCTTTGGAGAAAGTCCGCCCTGTGCTCCAAGCCGACGGGGGAGACATCGAACTCGTTGAAATAACAGAGGATAATATCGTTAAAGTCCGTCTACAAGGCGCCTGTAAGGGGTGCCCGATGTCCCAAATGACCCTGAAAAACGGAGTAGAACGCGCCCTATTAAAAGAAGTACCGGAAATACAAGGGGTTGAATCGGCCTAAAAGCGCAAACGTCTCAGGAGCTTTTCTTGGAGTACGGCTGCGCGCATTGGGCAGCGCTGTTATTCAGAGATACGAGGTGCGCCATTGAAGGCGGGCAAAAGCCCGCCTTTTCTTTTGGCCTGAACTACAGACATTAAGGAGTCACAATGGAACCCATAATCACCCGCTTTCCCCCCAGCCCGACCGGCCATTTGCATATCGGTGGCGCTCGCACCGCTCTTTTCAACTGGCTCATGGCCCGGCACGCTGACGGAAAATTCGTCCTGCGCATAGAAGATACAGATGCCGCACGCTCTACCCCGGAAATGACCGCAGGCATCTTGGAAGGTATGCGCTGGCTGGGGCTAGATTGGGACGAGGGCCCCTATTATCAAAGCCAACGCACATCCATATACCAGGAGCATATCGAGCGATTATTGGCTGAAGGCAAGGCCTATTATTGTCAATGTACACCTGAAGAGGTGGAATCCATACGCGAACAAGCCCGGGCCCGCGGCGACAAACCCAAATATGACAGCCGTTGCCGGGGCAAAAACCTTGGCCCAGGGCCGAACCGCGTTGTCCGCTTCAAGGCCCCGCAAAACGGAAGTACGGTATATACAGACAGTGTGCGCGGCGCCAATGCCGTGGACAACCAGGAATTGGACGATTTTGTTCTCAGACGCGCCGATGGCAGTGCGACGTACCAACTCGCCGTCGTCGTTGACGATGCTACTATGGGCATCACCCATATCCTGCGCGGCGACGACCACATGAGCAACACCCCGAAACAGGTTCTGCTCTACGAGGCCTTGGGGTACCCCTTGCCGGTATTCGGGCATGTGCCCATGATTTTGGGAGCGGACAAAAAAAAGCTCAGCAAACGCCACGGCGCGGCCTCTGTGCTGGAATACCGGGATCAAGGGTATCTGCCGGAAGCTGTGGTCAACTATCTCGTGCGCCTGGGATGGTCCTACGGCGATCAAGAAATCTTCACGCTCCCGGAATTAATCCAGCTTTTTTCGCCTGAGAATCTGGGCAAATCGGCCTGCGTCTTTGATCCCGAAAAGTTGGAATGGGTCAACGCCCAACACATCAAACAGCGCCACCCCTGCGAACTCAGTCAGGACCTCAATGCCGCTTTGGCTCGGGACGGCTGGCCCCAGGCCGATGCAAAATACCTCGAACGGGTTATCCCTTTATTGCAACCACGAGCTAAGACTCTGCGCGAAATGGCGGATATGGCCTCGGTCTTCGTAGTATCCGAGAGCGACCTCGTCCGGGATCCGGACCTGGTAAACACATTCATCACTGCCGACATTCAGGCGCACTTAAACGCCCTGGCCTCGCGTTTGGAAAGCCTTGAGGAGTTCACTCAACCCGCATTGGAAACCGTACTTCGGGAATATCTCGAAGAAACCGGCCTCAAATTCAAGGTCTTGGCCCAACCGATCCGAGTGGCGCTCACCGGACGCAAGGCCAGTCCCGGGCTTTTTGAGATGATGGAAGCGATGGGACAAAACCGGGTCGTTCACCGTTTCCGCGCCATGACTGAACACTCTGATTAAAAACACTGCAGTAGGCCGTCGGCTTAATCGGGGCAAAACCACTGCAAAGTCGCAGCGGGCACAAAAAAACCGGTCGCTTAGCGAGGTACGCTAAGCGACCGGTTCTATCTGCCAGCCTTGGCCCTTTCAGGGGCTTCCCGGGGGCTAAGCTAAATCCGCGGCTTGGTGACCGCTCCGCTACGCACACACCGGGTGCAGGCTGTGACCTTTTTGACCTGTCCACTGGACAATTGGGTGCGCACGGGTTGCAAATTCGGCATAAACCGGCGCTTGCTCTTGTTATTGGCATGGCTCACATTGTTGCCGACTTGGGGCTTTTTGCCGCAAAAATAACATTCCTTACTCATGTACAGCCTCCTTGCCCATCCACGCTCGAGCCGGTTGCCTGAACGCTGGGTCTGCTCTATTTAAAAACCTGCCGACGGCGGGGACGCCGCTTGAACGCTCCCCTTACGCCGTTGCGCCATCAAGTCAAAGGCCAATGCCCTACTCGTTTTTTTCATGCTTGGCAAGGGCCGGATCTTGACAAGTCCGACCTTTCCTGACTACACATTGCTGTTCGCGAGGCAATTATGTCAACAACACATTGGGTAGCAATTACCACACTCCCGGCTGAAGGCCGGGAATTTACTTTTACCGACCAATCGTTTTGGTCGGAGCCGGTCCAAGAATTCGGGCTCAGTTGGCGCATCCTTGAAGCGCTGCGGGCTTCCGTCTTTTTGTTGCCACAAAAGGACGGGTGCTATATCCGCGGTTCACTTTCAGGAACCCTGGAAATGGCCTGCCACCGTTGCGCCGCCTCCGCTCGAGTTTGTATAGACCGCGAATTTGAAATCTTTGAACAACTGCCCCAGGAGTCCGAGGACGACCTGGAAGCATTGACGCCCGGATTTTTACGTCAAAACGACGAAATTCTCGAACTCGACGTCGCCGGCATCCTATGGGAAGAACTCATGTTGGCCGTACCGGACAAGGTTCTTTGCGGCTCAAAATGCCGTGGGCTTTGCCCGCATTGCGGCGCGGATCTCAACGCAGAGACCTGCGCCTGCACTGAAGACCACGGCGATCCCCGCATGGCTGTTTTCCGGCAACTCAAAGTTCATTGATGTTCAGGCTTGGCAGTCACCTGGCTCCCGCCTGCGTTTTGTTTACAATAACACGAACCCAAATATCGAGGTGAAGTATGGCCCTGCCGAAAAAGAAAACCTCCCGGTCCAAAAAGGGTATGCGGCGTTCCCACCACCGTGTTCCCAAACCCACGGTCGTGTATTGCGAATGCGGTGAACCCGCGTTGCCGCACCGCGTGTGCAGTAGTTGCGGCACCTATCGGGGCAAGCAGTATACAAAGGCAGCCGGGGATGAGAACGCCTAGGCGGCCCTGTATAGCCGTCGACGCCATGGGGGGCGATTTCGGCCCCCAGGTCGTCGTCCCCGGCGCTGTAAGCGCCGCTCAAGCTAACGGTCTTGGCTTGGTCTTTGTGGGCCAAGAGGAGACGATACAGCCGTATCTTGAGCAGACCGACACCTCGGGCATTGATGTCGATATTGCCGATGCCCGGGAAGTCGTGGCCATGTCGGACAAACCGTCCCAATTGCGCCGCAAACAGGACACTTCCATCCAAAAGGCCTTTTTGCTGGTCAAGAAGGGACAGGCCGATGGGGTGGTCAGCGCTGGCAACTCTGGGGCCAGTCTGGCCTGCGGCATGTTTACCCTGGGGCGGATTAAAGGCATTGAACGTCCGGCCCTGGCCTCCATTCTGCCCACCGAAAAAAACCCGCTGGTGCTTATTGATGTCGGCGCTAATGTAGATTGTAAAGCCCGCCACCTCTTTCAATTCGGTCTTATGGCCGACGTCTTGGCCCAGGACGTCCTCAAGATCACCGCTCCCCGGGTGGGGATCCTCAGCATCGGAGAAGAGGAGGGCAAGGGCAATGCCTTGGTCCGCGACGCCTACACCATGCTCAGTCGCTCCTCTTTGAATTTCGTGGGCAACGTCGAAGGGCGTGATATCTTTGGCGGGGACATTGATGTGGCTGTGTGTGATGGATTTGTGGGCAACGTGGCCTTAAAAATAAGCGAAGGCCTGGCCACTTCGTTGTCCCGAATCCTCAAACGGGAATTGGCTACGGGCGTTTTAGCCAAAATGGGGTGTCTTTTGGCTCGGGATGGCTTTCGCCGCTTTGCCAGACGCGTGGATTACGCGGAATACGGCGGCGCCCCTTTGCTCGGGTTAAACGGCATTACCATCGTCTGTCACGGCGCCTCTAACCGCAAAGCCATTTCCAGCGCCGTGGCTATGGCTGGCACTTTTGTCCAGAACAAGGCCAATGACCACTTGGTTCAAGGCTTAACGGAAAACACAGAGTTGTCGCTTTATGGGCGACACCCCGGGGCGACGGAAGAGCATTCGGAACTGCCCAAAGCCTCTTCTTCCTAGCCCATAGCGCAATCCGCCGGCGGGCGGCGGGTGCACATTTCTGGGAATGCGGCGCACCATTTCTGCCCCTTGAGGCGAATACGTCGCGTGGCACCATATTCGCTTTCACCATAAGTACCGCCGCAAACCCTTGCTTTGTGGCGCGAGGTTCTTTGCCATTTATGTCCGCTTACACTCCCAAAATCCTTGGCCTCGGTCACTACGCCCCTGCTCAGACCCTGACAAACGCTGACCTTGAACGGATGGTCGACACCTCCGACGAATGGATCACCACCCGCACAGGGATCAAGGAACGCCATATAGCAGCCCAGGACGAAGCCTGTTCTGATCTGGCCCTTCCCGCTGCCCGGCACGCCCTTGATCAAGCCGGCGTGTCTCCTGAGCAGCTCACCCATATTTTCGTGGCCACCTTTACCCCGGATGCGTATGTGCCAAGCGCAGCATGCGTGCTGCAACATAAACTCGGGGCCCCCCAGGCCATTGCCATGGATTTGGCCGCGGCCTGTTCGGGCTTTCTCTATTCCCTGGAAACAGCCAGCGCATTTCTGGCCCTCCACCCGGAGGCCAAAATCCTCGTGGTCGGCAGCGAAGTCATCACGTCCCGAACCAATTTCTCCGACCGCTCGACCTGTGTCCTTTTTGGCGACGGGGCCGGGGCAGCTGTTTTGGGTGCTCACGGTCCGGCGCTCGCAGACCTCAGTGAGGTCCTTTTAGGTGCCGACGGGAGCCTGGGTGATCTTTTGGTGGTGCGCGGCGGTGGTTCCGGCTCGCCGGTCAAACTCGGGGACCCTGTGGGCGAATCGTTTTTCGTCCAAATGCAAGGCAACGAAGTTTTTCGCCACGCGGTGCGCAACATGGCCACCATTACCAACAAGCTTTTGCGCCGCTCCGGATTGACCCCACAGGACATTGACCTCTTCATCCCCCACCAGGCGAACATCCGCATCATCGAATCCCTGGCCAAAAAATTGGCCTTTCCCCTGGAAAAGGTCTACGTCAACGTGAATCGCTTCGGCAATTCTTCAGCGGCTTCAGTACCCCTAGCCTTAAGCGAGGCCTTGGCCAACGGCCATATCGCCCCCGGCTCCACTGTGCTATTGGCTTCCTTTGGCGGCGGATTTACCTGGGGCGCCGCGCTTCTGCACTTCAGCCAACAGGATTGATTGCAAACGGACACGAGTTGTTTTAGGAGCGGATTGAACGCGAGGTCCTGGCGTGCCCTTTGACAGAAATACTGCGGCACAATTGCGCTGCTCCTGCCGCTTGGACACGGATTTGATACACCGCCTTTGACCGGATACCACGCGCTCGCCGCGGCAACCACGATGCGAAAATGCAATGGAGAATACCTATGGATGCTTCTCGTCCCGCAGCGCTTATCACCGGCGGCTCTCGAGGCATTGGCAAGGCCGTTGCCCTCCGACTGGCCCAAGACGGGTACGAAATCATCTTGACCTATGTCAGCAAGCCCGATGAAGCCCAAGCGGTGTGTGAAACGATTGCCGCACAAGGCGGAACAGCCCGGGCGTTGCCATTAAACATCGGTGACACCGAGGCAATCGCCGAATTTTTCCAGGAACACATCACTGGAATCGTTGATCTCCATGTCTTAGTCAACAATGCCGGGATCACCAAAGACGGTTTGATTGTGCGCATGAAGCCAGCCGATTGGGAACAGGTCCTCCAAGTCAACCTCACCGGTTCCTTCGCCTGCTTGCAACAAGCGGCCAAACTTATGATGAAACGCCGTAAAGGGCGGATTATCAATATCGCCTCGGTCGTGGCACAGATGGGCAATCCGGGACAAGCCAACTATGTGGCAGCCAAATCAGGCCTCATTGGCCTGACGAAGACCGCTGCCCTGGAATTGGCCCCTCGGGGCGTGACCGTAAACGCCGTAGCACCAGGTTTTATTGCCACGGACATGACCGATGCCTTATCCGATACGCTCAAAGACCAGTACAAGCAAAAAATCCCGCTCCAGCAATTCGGACGAGCCGAAGATATTGCTGCTGCCGTAGCTTTTCTGGCCTCAGACGAAGCTGGATATATCACCGGCCAGGTTTTGGGAGTCAACGGGGGAATGCACCTCAATTAACGGGGCTTTGCACGCCTTGGCCTGCTGCTTTTCCCCAAAACCCGCATCCAGACCCAAAAAAGCACCACGAGCGCAGCTGAAATGGGTCATTACCGCAGGCCACCATGTTGTCAATTCTTCACAAACGTACCCTGCCCGGGTACCGAACCACACAAACACCAGCAGGAGGATCATATGGCTCATTTTGAAAAACTTCAGGAAATCGTTGCCGAGCAATTGGGCGTTTCAAATGAAGAAGTCAAACCTGAAGCCTCTTTTGTCGAAGACCTCGGGGCGGACTCCCTGGATTTGACCGAATTGATCATGGCCATGGAGGATGAATTCGGCATTGAAATCGACGACGAAGAAGCCCAAAAATTGACCACTGTGCAAGCGGCATTGGACTACATCAACGCCAACAGTTAAGAGCCCAGAACGTAGCTCAGCGCGCTCGGCCGCAAAGCCCTTACCTCTCGCGGCTGGTTTTTGCGGCCGAGCGCGCTGGGGGGAAACGTCCGGCGGGCAACACACGCATATACAGCGGGCGGACATCGTTAGAGCGCTGTCCGCCTCGTTCTTCATTCGGCCCTGAATCTGTGAAAAGTACCCACCAAATCCCATTTCAGGATTTGGCACACGGTCTGTACCCTTTCGTAGCGCATACCAAAGGAATGCCGGTGCCCAGCGCACCGACAACTGTGCCTTTGACACGCGCTCACGCTCTTTTTTCAGGCCGCGCAGGAAATTCTCGAATCGGATGAGCAGACCAAGGATCATTACTAAGCCTGCTCGGGAAGCACAGCAGAGCCTCTCAGGCAGATGCGCAACGGGGATATTATGAATGTAAACAGGGTAGTTGTAACCGGCTTGTCGGCGTTATCACCCCTCGGAGCCGATTTGGAAACCACCTGGACGCACCTTTTGGCCGGGCATTCGGGAATTGGACCGATCACACAGTTCGACGCTAGCGCGTATGCCACTACTATCGCCGGCGAAGTTTCTGATTTCAATCCTGAAAGGTATATTGAACGTAAACAGGCGCGGCGGATGGACCGCTTTACCCAATTCGCCGTAGCGGCCACGCAAATGCTCTTTGAGAACGCCCAGTGGCGGATCCCTGAAGAGGAACAAGCTGACGTCGGCGCTTTGCTTGGTTGCGGACTCGGGGGGCTCAAAACCATTGAGGAATTCCACACCAAGCTGATGCAATCGGGACCCAAACGGGTTTCCCCGTTTTATATCCCCATCCTGATTTCCAATATGGCCCCCGGACAGGTATCCATCACTACCGGGGCCAAGGGGCCGAACCTCGTGACCACCTCGGCCTGCGCTTCCGGACTGCACGGCATCGGGTACGCCTACACCGATATTCTTCTCGGACGGGCCAAGGCCATGATCTGCGGAGGCGTGGAGTCCACAATCACGCCGATGGGGGTTTCCGGGTTTAACGCCATGAAGGCGCTCTCAACGCGCAATGATGACCCTACCCGGGCTTCACGCCCCTTTGACCAAGACCGGGACGGCTTTGTTATGGCCGAAGGTTGCGGGCTTTTACTCTTGGAATCTCTAGAGCACGCCCTGGATCGAGGGGCCCGTATCTATGCCGAGGTCGTCGGTTTCGGGGCTTCTGCTGATGGCTATCACATGACTGCGCCCAAAGAAGATGGCGAGGGGATGGCTCGATGCATGCGGGCGGCTCTTAAAGAGGCTGGTGTTCGCCCCGAAGAAATCGACCACATCAATGCCCACGGCACCTCCACTTCGCTCAATGACCTTTGCGAAACTCGGGCCATTAAAACAGTTTTTGAAGATCGCGCCCATTCTATTCCGATTACGGCCAATAAATCCATGTTCGGCCATTTGCTCGGCGCCGCTGGCGGCATTGAAAGCGTTGTGTCGGTTAAAAGCATTGACGAGGGCGTTATTCCCGGGACCATCAACTTGGACAATCCGGAACCCGAATGCGACCTGGACTATGTAACCGATGGCACCCGGCACCAACCCCTGCAATATACATTGTGCAATTCCTTCGGTTTCGGCGGCACAAACGCCACCATGCTTTTTAAGCAGTACGACGGCAAATAAGGACACCGCTATGCAATATCTGTCCCACTCCGATCCAGATATGGCCAAGGCCATCGAACTCGAACACGAACGCCAACTCAATAAAATCGAACTTATCGCTTCGGAAAATTTCACTTCCTCCGCCGTCCGCGAAGCCACCGGGTCGGTCATGACCCACAAATACGCCGAAGGCTATCCTGGGAAGCGGTATTACGGGGGCTGCGAATTCGTGGATATGGCAGAAAATTTGGCTCGGGAACGCGCCTGCCAGCTTTTTGGTGCCGAATACGCCAATGTCCAGCCCCACTCCGGGTCCCAGGCGAATATGGCTGTCTATTTCGGGGCCTTGAAACCCGGGGACACCATAATGGGGATGGATCTTTCCCACGGTGGCCATTTGACCCATGGTGCTCCGGTCAGCTTTTCCGGAAAATTTTTCCAAACCGCCTTTTACGGGGTGGACCAAGCCACGGGCATGATTGATTACGACCATGTGGCCGAACAAGCGAAAAAACATCGCCCCCAGCTGATTATTGCCGGAGCGAGCGCCTATCCCCGGGAAATCGATTTCGCCCGCTTTCGGGCTATTGCCGACGAGGTAGGGGCCAAACTCATGGTCGACATGGCCCACATCGCGGGACTTGTGGCCGCTGGCTTGCATGCCTCACCCATTGGGCAGGCCCATTTCACCACTTCCACGACCCACAAAACCCTGCGGGGGCCACGTGGCGGTCTGATTCTCAGCGGCGACGAGTTCGGCAAGACCCTAAATGCCCAAATATTCCCCGGCATCCAAGGTGGTCCCCTGATGCATGTTATCGCTGCCAAGGGAGTCGCCTTTGGAGAGGCATTGCAACCGAGTTTCCGCGCCTATCAGGAACAGGTCGTGGCCAACGCCCGAGCTCTGGGGCAGGCCTTGAGCGAATCCGGATTCGACCTTGTTTCCGGCGGGACGGACAACCATTTGCTGCTCGTCGATCTGACAAAAAACAATATCACCGGCAAAGACGCCGAGCTGGCCCTGGACAAGGCTGGAATCACCGCCAACAAAAACACCGTTCCCTTTGAGACACGTTCACCGTTTGTCACTTCAGGCATCCGCCTCGGTACCCCCGCTGTGACTACCCGGGGCATGACCGCCGCGCACATGCATCAGATCGCCGGCTGGATAGAGGCCGCCTTGGCAAATATGGAGGATGAAACACGACTCCACGCCATCAGCCAAGAAATCAGCGAATTCGCCCGGGAATTTCCGCTGTTTGTTTCCCAGCCCGGAGCGGATCTGAGCTCATGAGTCACAGGCTCCCCTGGCCCGATTATTTCATGCGCATCGCCCACCTCGTGGCCGAGCGCTCCACCTGCCTGAGACGCCGAGTGGGGGCCGTGGCCGTCAAAGACAACCGTATCCTGGCCACCGGTTACAACGGCGCCCCAACAGGGCTGGCCCATTGTCTGGATATCGGGTGCTTACGGGAAAAAATGGGTATCCCTTCCGGAGAGCGTCACGAACTTTGTCGCGGCCTGCACGCAGAGCAAAACGTGATTATTCAGGCGGCAGTTCACGGCATCCCGCTCAAAAACGCCGAGATCTTTTGCACCACTCAACCCTGTTTGATCTGTACCAAAATGCTTATCAATTCCAGCATAACAGCCATCTATTTCGCCGACGGCTATCCCGATGCCCTGGCCCGCGAGATGCTGGAAGAAGCCGGGGTCGTTTATGAACGATTTGCACCTGCCGCAGGAGTTTAAAGATGCTTTGATGCGGCGTGCAGCGGAACTGGCCAGCTACGGATTTGGCCGCACCGCTCCCAACCCTTGTGTCGGGGCTGTTTTGACCCATAACGGGACCATTGTGGCTGAAGGATACCACAAACGTTACGGCGGTGCCCATGCCGAGGTCGAAGCCATCGAGCAGGGCCGAGCTTCTGGTCTGCCTTTGGCCCATTGCACCTTATGGGTCACGTTGGAGCCCTGCAACCATCAGGGAAAAACCCCCCCGTGTACTCGGGCCATCCTTGAAGCCGGAATCGGTGCCGTCGGCATTGGAACCCTGGACCCCAATCCAGATGTCCAGGGCGGCGGTGCAGCGTTTTTGCGCGCCCAAGGGGTGGCGGTACAAGAGGGTATTTTGGAATCCGTCTGCCGTGATCTCCTCGCGGATTTTCACATTTGGCAATCAGAGAAACGCCCGTTTGTCCTGCTTAAGCTCGCAGCCACCTTGGATGGGAAAATCGCCGCACGAAACGGCCACTCGGCTTGGGTCAGCGGTGTTCAGGCCCGGCAAGAGGTCCATTGGCTGCGCAGCAGAGCCGACGCTGTACTCATCGGCGGCGGGACCTTGCGGGCGGACAATCCCCGTTTGACCTGCCGCCTGGACGCAAACGCGTCCCAACCCCTGGCTCTGGTGGTCACCACCCAGCTGCCTCACCCCGACGCGCCCTTGCACCTCCTGCGCCACCGGCCCCGGCAAACACTATTTTGGACCACGCCTGAACAGGCCCAGAGCACCCACGCCGAGGGTCTTCAGGCGCTTGGTTGCCAAGTCTGGGAATTGCCCCGCACAACAGCTGGCACATTGGATCTCCAGGCCGGATTGTCACGTTTGTATGACCACGGCGGCTATACCGTGCTCTGTGAAGGTGGCGGGCATCTCGCCCTGCGGTTAGCAGAGCAAACACGCGTGGACCGCTTACGCCTGTATCTGGCGCCGAAAATCCTCGGGGATGCCGCCGGTATCAATCTTTTCACCGGACGCACGGTGACGGATATGGACCACGCCCTTACCTGGCGGTATACCAACAAACGCTACGCTGGCGAGGATCTGTGTGTGGAACTCAGCCCTCAGCCTGGAAAACCGACAGAGAACTAGACTTGAAAGCCTGTCAGCCGTTTATCCTCCCAGAGGAGGCCGCCCGAGCCCACACGACAACGGGCATGGCAACGGCCGGCCCTGCCGCCGGAAACACGTGAGGAAAATCGTTTATGTTCACCGGCCTTATCCTCGGACGCGGTACGCTTGCCGCTACAGATAAAAAGGGCGACGAAAGCCGACTGCGCATTCGCCCTGATTTCTCGCTATCCGACTACCAATACGGCGAAAGTATTGCCGTTAACGGGGTTTGCCTGACGGTGGAAGCCTTCGGTCGAGACTGGTTTACCGTTTATGCCTCGGGCGAGACGCTACGACGCTCCAACTTGGGCGATCTGCGCTCTGGGGACAAGGTCAATCTGGAACGGGCCTTGGCCGTAGGCCAACGCTTAGGAGGGCATTTTGTCAGCGGCCATGTCGACTGCCTCGCCCGTGTCGACACTATCGCTACTGCGGGTCAATCCACTGAATACACTATACGTTTCCCGCAGCAATGGGGACGTTATGTCGTGGAAAAAGGGTCCATTTGCCTTGATGGAATCAGCCTCACCGTCAACACATGTACAGCACAGACGCTTACGGTGAACATCATCCCTACCACGCAGCAGGAAACCACCGTCGCCTCCTGGCGTCGGGGCTCGGTCGTGAATATGGAAGTAGATATTATCGGCAAATACGTCCAAAAGATGCTCGCTCCCTGGAATGGCCAGGCACCCCAGGAGAACACCCCTTCCGATGGCCTGAGCTATGATTTTTTACGGGAACACGGATTTTAAAAATCTCCTCCCGGCCACAACCGCCAGCGTTTGCACGAAACTACGTACTTCGGCCCTCGAAACACGCCGTACAACACCTATCAACCCCAGGGCGACACACGCCCGAATGCAGAGGATGCCATGCCTGTTTGCACTCCAGAGGAAGCCATTGAAGAAATCCGTCAGGGCCGCATGCTCATCCTTGTCGATGACGAGGACCGTGAAAATGAAGGCGACCTGACCATTGCCGCTGAACACGTCACCCCTGAGGTCGTCAACTTCATGGCCACCCACGGCCGGGGACTGATTTGTCTTGCTTTAGCACCCGAATGGGTCCAGCGTCTGGATTTGGCCATGCAGCCCCGGCGCAATGAATCCAAGTTCGGAACCGCTTTCACCGTTTCCATTGAAGCCGCTCAAGGTGTCACAACCGGTATTTCCGCTGCCGACCGGGCCACGACCATCCAAACCGCGGTCAAAAGCGATGTCACTCCCGAAGATATTAGCACGCCGGGGCATATGTTTCCGTTGCGCGCTCGCAACGGCGGCGTTCTCGTCCGTGCCGGGCAAACCGAGGGCAGCGTGGACCTGAGTAAATTAGCCGGGTGCAAACCAGCCTCGGTTATCTGCGAGATTATGCGCGAAGACGGGACAATGGCCCGCATGCCCGATCTGGAAATCTTCGCCGAACAACACGGACTCAAGATTGCTACCATTGAAAGCCTGATCCGGTACCGCTCTAAATTCGACTCCTTAGTCACTGCCGTGGGCGAGGCCAGTCTGCCAACAAAATTCGGGCACTTTCGGGCCGTGGCCTATGAAAGTGAAATCGAAGACCACACCCACCTGGCACTGGTCAAAGGGGAGATCCATGAAGAGGAACCGATTTTGGTCCGAGTCCACAGCCAATGCCTGACCGGGGATATTTTCGGCAGTCTTCGCTGCGACTGCGGCAATCAGCTCCAAAACGCCATGCGCATGATCGAAGAGGAAGGCAAAGGGATTTTACTCTATATGCGCCAGGAAGGACGCGGTATCGGTCTGGGAAATAAAATCCGGGCCTACCACCTGCAGGATCAAGGAAAAGACACCGTGGAGGCCAACCTGGCCCTCGGTTTTGAACCCGACCTTCGAGACTACGGCATCGGGGCACAAATCCTTGTTGACCTCGGCGTCCGAAAAATGCGTTTACTGACCAACAACCCCAAAAAAGTCGTTGGACTGGAAGGCTATGGCCTGGAAATCACCGACAGGGTCGGCCTGGAAACAACCCCCTGTGAGGAAAATCTCTGCTATTTGCGCACTAAGCAGGAAAAAATGGGCCATATGTTCAGCGAGACCTACGGCTCAGAGAGCTAAACCATAGCCAGAGCTCGGCCGGGGCTCCCCGCGAGATTCTTGCCGCCGCCATAGCCCTTGCTCGCGCCGATTGTCGACAAGGCAGTTCTTCCCGGCGCTCAAGCCAGGAATGGCACGCTACTTAACCCTGCAGGAGACTACACCATGCAACAGATTCACACTATCGAAGGCCAACTCACGGGCCAAGGATTGCGCTTCGCCCTTGTGGCCACCCGATTTAACGACTTTATCGTCGATAGGCTCATTTCCGGAGCCGTGGACTATCTTGTACGCCACGGGGTGGATCGCGCCGATGTAACGCTCATACGCATCCCAGGGGCCTTTGAAATGCCCCTCGTAGCCAAACGTTTGGCCGCTTCCCAAAAATATGACGGCCTCATTTGCCTGGGCGCTATCATCCGGGGAGCAACTCCCCATTTCGATTTCGTGGCCGCGGAGGCGAGTAAGGGGTTAGCCCAAGTCGCCCTGGATGCGGAAATTCCCGTGGGCTTTGGTATCCTGACCACCGACTCCCTGGAACAGGCTATAGAACGCGCCGGCAGCAAAGCCGGGAATAAAGGCGTGGAAGCGGCCCAGGCAACCCTTGAAACAGCTCAAGTTATGAGCCAGTTGTAGGACGGCTATGGCCAAAACAAACAAATCCGCACGGCGCCTCGGACGGCAAACCGCTTTTCAGGTGCTGTATTCACTGAACTTCCAAGACACCGGCGGCAATGGGCGGGCCCTTTTGCAGCGCACCTTCACCTATTTGATCGAACAAGAAGAGGTCGGGGAGGCCGCGGCTGATTTTGCCTGGGAACTTGTGCAGGGGGTATGGGAACATCGCGACGCCCTGGACGAACTCATCAGTCGCCATTCACAGCATTGGCGGGTCGGGAGAATCGCCAAAATCGAGCTCTCCATTTTGCGCCTGGCCTTATTCGAAATGTATTTCCGTGAAGATATCCCGCCCAAAGTGGCCATCAATGAGGGTGTCGAACTGGCCAAAGAATTCGGCGACGATCAATCCCGCGGCTTTGTCAACGGAATCCTGGACGCGGCCGCCAAACGATGCCAACGAGCATGAGAAGGTGCTACCGGGAAGCATTCAGTGGCTTTTCATCCCTTAGCGCTCCCCCCTTCCCGCACTTGAAAAGCACGCAGTATAGACACGCCCGCCTGTGCTCCACAGGCGGCTGCAGACGCTTAGAACACTCAAACCGCACAAAGGACGGGACGCCTCATGGAGGAATATAGCCCCCAGCATATTGAAACCGCTTGGCAGCGCATATGGTCTGAAAATCAGGAATTCGACACCGCTATCGAGGAGACGAAGCCCAAATATTACGTGCTGGAGATGTTTCCTTACCCCTCTGGACGCATCCACATGGGCCATGTCCGCGTGTACACCATCGGTGACGTCATCGCCCGTTTCAAGCGGTTACGCGGATTCAACGTTTTCCATCCCATGGGGTGGGATGCCTTTGGTTTGCCCGCTGAGAATGCCGCCATCCAAAACGGCACCCATCCGGCGCAATGGACCTATGCCAATATCAAAGAGATGCGCCAACAACTGCAGCGTCTCGGATATTCGCTGGAGTGGCAACGGGAATTGGCGACCTGCCATCCCGGCTATTACCAATGGGAACAACTTTTTTTCCTTAAACTCTACGAAAAAGGACTCATTTACCGCAAAAAGGCGCCGGTGAATTGGTGCCCCGGGTGCAATACAGTCCTGGCCAACGAACAGGTTGAGGAAGGAATGTGCTGGCGGTGCGACAGCCATGTCGAGCACAAGGAACTCGCCCAATGGTTTGTGCGCATTACCGCTTACGCCGAAGAATTGCTGACGGATCTGGATACATTGGAAGGGACATGGCCCGAGCGGGTCATTGCCATGCAGCGCAATTGGATCGGTAAAAGCTACGGCTCGGAAATCGACTTCCAGCTCGAAGGGCTCGACACCTCCATTCGGGTCTTCACTACCCGGCCCGATACCATCTACGGGGCCACCTTCATGAGCTTGGCTCCAGAGCATCCCCTTGTGGAGACGTGTATCGCGCGCGCCGAAAATCCTGAAACTGTGCGGGCCTTTGTGGATCGAATCCGCAACCAGGAACGCAATGTGCGCTCCATTGAAGAGCAGGAAAAAGAAGGCCTCTTCACCGGCTCTTATTGTCTCAATCCGGTCACCGGTGAGCGCATGCCTATATATATCGCCAATTTCGTGCTCATGGAGTACGGTACCGGCGCGGTCATGGCCGTCCCCGCCCACGACCAGCGCGACCTCGAATTCGCCCGGAAATTCGATTTGCCCATCCGCGTGGTTATCCAACCCGACCAGGAAACCTCCCTAGACGCGGATACACTCCAACAGGCCTATACCGACCCCGGTATTTTGGCGCACTCCGGCCCCTTCACCGGCCAAGACAACGAAACAGCCAAAAAGGCGATTACCGAGTATTTACAGGACCAAGGCATGGGGACCAAGACCGTGCAGTACCGTTTGCGGGACTGGAATATCTCCCGCCAGCGCTACTGGGGCGCCCCAATCCCCATGGTCTATTGCGAGGACTGCGGGGTCCAACCCGTGCCGGCCTCAGATTTGCCTGTTGAACTCCCCCTCGACGTCCAGAACCGCGCCGACGGCCGCTCCCCATTACCGGACAGCGAAACCTTCGTGCGCACCAACTGCCCGAAATGTGGCGCAGCAGCGCAGCGCGAAACCGACACTATGGATACCTTTGTCGAGTCCAGCTGGTACTTTGCCCGCTATACCACACCCAGACTCGATACGGCCCCGTTTGACAAAGCGGCTTTGAAATATTGGTTGCCCGTGGACCAGTATATCGGCGGGATTGAACACGCCATTTTGCATCTGCTCTACGCCCGGTTTTTTACCAAGGCCTTGCGCGACCTCGGGTACCTGGAATTAAATGAGCCTTTCCAGCACCTTTTGACCCAGGGCATGGTACTTAAAGACGGCGCGAAGATGTCGAAATCCAAGGGCAATATCGTGGATCCCAACGATATGTTAGAAACATACGGAGCGGATACCACCCGGCTGTTCACCTTGTTTGCCGCCCCCCCTGAACGGGACCTGGACTGGAACGACAAAGCTGTGGAGGGCGCCTACCGCTTTTTAGCCCGCTTGTGGCGCATGGGTCTGGAATTGGCCGCCCATGTTCCCGCGCTTCCCGCGTGTGCCCCGCCCCCCTCCGGGGAGATATCCAAAACAGCCGCCGCCTTGCGCCGCAAAGAACACGCCACGGTCCAGAAGGTCACCGCGGACATGGAAAAAAAATTCCAGTTCAACACCGCCATTGCCGCAGTTATGGAACTGGTCAACGAGATGTCCTCGGCCCGGGAAACGCTTCTGGCCTCTGAGCCCGATCGTCATGTATTGGGTTCAGCCCTGGCGACGACCCTTACCCTGCTCGCCCCGATGACCCCGCATATCTGTGAAGAATTGTGGGGGCGCCTAGGACATGAGACACCTGTGGGGCGTACAGACTGGCCAACCTACGACCCCGCCGCTTTACAGCAGGAAGAGGTCGAAATAGTGGTCCAGGTCAACGGCAAATTGCGGGGCAAACTCGCCGTGGCCGCAGATGCGGCGAAAGAAACCATCCAGGAGGCCGCACTCGCTCATGAAAACGTGCAGCATCACATCTCCGGCAAAGCCATCAAAAAAGTCATTGTCGTCCCGGGCAAATTGGTCAACGTGGTCGCAACCTAAGCGGTATATCGGCCTGCTTTTGGCCGCCGTGCTCGCGGTCTGCGGCTGCGGCTACCATTTGAGTTCTATGGCGCCCATTGCCCTACCTGAGGGGATAACCCGGCTCGCCCTGGACAATGTGCGCCAACCGAGCACCGAGCCCTGGATGGAACCCTATCTGCGCCGCAATTTGCGTGATGAATTCCGGCGCCGGGGGCAAGTCGAATGGGTAGGAAGCAAGGCGGCCCAGGGCCTTTTCCAGGTCACGATCACCTCGTATGCCGATACCGGCACCCGTAAAGCCAGCGACGAAGATACGGTCAAATCGGAGGTACGCGTAACCGGCGAAGCCCGCATCCTGGACGCCGACACATCTGCTCTGCTGTGGGAATCTGACCCGGTGCACAGCAATGTCTCATACCAAACCAACACCCAAAGCGGTACGCAAGCCGGTAAAGAGGCGGTTGAAGATTTTGTGCAGCGCCTCGCTGACCGGCTCGGTAGCGATTTCTGATATGTCGCGTCCTGGCTTTTTTTTCTGCTTTTGTCCTGACAGCCAGCTGTTGCAAAAACGTCTTACCGCCTTGCTGGACAAACAAGAAGGACAGTGGCAACGATACACCGTTTGGGCTGACGAACCCTTACCGGATAAAGTATGGGAAGAGCTGACGCTGACCACGCTTTTTGGGGAAAAACGGGCTGTGGTCTTCCGCCATGCCGAGGCCTTTCAGGCCGAGGACTGGAAAAAATTCACCCCGTTGTTGCGGAGTTTCAATCCGCAGGTGTGGCCGATTTTTTGCCTTGAGCACGAATGGAAGCGCTCCTCGCCCTCTATACCCGCCGGCCTGCAAAAACGCCCCTTTTGGAAACTCGCCCAGCAAAACCAATGGGTGTGGCAATCCCCCGGGCTCACTGCCCAAACCTTGCCTGACTACCTGCGTCGTTGGGCTCAGGCGCGGAACCTCACGCTCTCTCAAAAGGTAGCGCAAAAGGCCGTGACCCTTTTGCCCCTCAATGTCGCCGCCCTGGACAACGAGTTGGCCAAAATAGAATTATTGGCCCGTGAAAACCACAACGCGGTGCGTTTAGAAGATCTGGAAGTCGTGACCCATGAGCCTGATCTGGATATTTTTACCTTCATGACCGCCTTGCAACAGGGAAACAACGCCTTGGAAGTTTGGCGTACGGTATTTACCAATCGCCTTGGGGCAGATTCTGGAATGATATTCCCTTTTCTCGGTCTGTTAATTCGCGAAGCCCGGATTCTATGGCAACTCCTGTTTGGCCCGGCCGAAAACGTTTATTTACCGGCAGGGGTCAAGCGCCAGAAAACAGCCTTGGCACACGACCTAGGGGGAGGCGGACTGGCCCAAATCTGGTCCTTAGCCCTAGAGGCCGAGGCCGGGATAAAATCCGGCGAACGCAGCCCAGATCAGGCACTGGAAACCCTCTTAACCTCCTTGATGCGGCTTTTTCACCGCTAGCCGTGCTGATGGTCTCACCGATTCAAAACCAGCGGGCCCCGAGCTTACCCCAGCGCTTCGCGAGAGGAAATGCGCATGAGCCGACACGATAAGCCACAATACCTTGGACACCGTCGCCGACTCAAATCCCGCTTTGAATCCGCCCCTGAATCCCTTCCGGATTACGAAATCTTGGAACTGCTTCTCGGATACGCTCTGCCGCAACGCGACACCAAACCCATCGCCAAGCGACTCCTTGAGCGTTTCGGCACCCTGTCTTCCACGTTAACCGCCTCACGCGAGGCGCTGATGGAAGTCGAAGGCGTCGGTCCGGGCATCGTCCTTTTTCTGAACCTTCTCCAAGAAACGCGCGCCCGACAAGAAGAAGGGGCCCTTCTTGAACGGGAGATCCTGTCTTCGCCAGAACGGGTGGCCCGTCTAGCCCGGGAACGGTTCGGGCGCTTGGCCCGGGAAGAATTCTGGGTCGCGCTGGTAGACAACAAAAACCGGCTTTGCGATTTTACCCGGGTCTTTACCGGCACCGTTGATCAAACCGCTGTCTACCCCCGGGAAGTGTTGCGTCTGGCCCTGACGAAGCAAGCCTCCGGGGTTATCTTGGTCCACAACCATCCCGGCGGGGATCCCACCCCTTCACCGCAAGATAAAGACCTCACCCACCGCCTCCGCCACGCGGCCCAGGAGCTCGGCGTGCGCATCCTGGACCACGTCATTGTCAGTGAAGCCTCGTTTTTCAGTTTCCAATCCTCCGGTCTCCTTTAGCCCCTGCCCACGAAAGGCTGCCAGCGCTATTGGCATCTTTTTTTGGCCACCGGGGTTGCTAATCGTTGCCGATGATTTATTGTTTTCAAGTATCTGCCTGAAATAGGGCATAGACCAAGACCAACAACCCCTCGAAAAACGCCATCGCCATCGCGAACCGAAATCCGCCATGAAAAGATGCTGAACAGTTGAGGAGAAAGGAGTCACCCCTATGAATACATCTGATGTATATATCGTAGACCCGGAGACCGGGCAGTGGGCCGCCTCGGAGGACGACAGCCAAGGCGGCGTCGCCCACGCGGTCATCCAAAAAAACGATAGCGACGACGAGCACACCCTGGATGAGATCCCGGACACCCTCCCCCTTCTGGCGGTGCGGGATATTGTTGTTTTTAATTACATGATCCTGCCACTGTTCGTCGGTCGGGATAAATCCGTCAAATCCGTTGAGGCCTCCCTGAACGACAGCCGCTATATTTTCATCGCTACCCAGCGCGATGAAAAAAACGATGACCCTGGACCGGACGATCTCTATGAGATCGGTACGGTGGGCCTGATCATGCGCATGCTGAAAATGCCCGACGGTCGGCTTAAAGTGTTGGTTCAAGGCGTATCCCGCGCGAAAATCAAACAATTTACCCAATACGAGCCCCACCACCAGGTGGAAATCGAATTGATCCCGGAAGCCGCCACACCGGAAATCACTCCGGATGTGGAAGCCTTAATGCGCTCAGCCCGGGAACAAAGCGAGGAAATCATCTCCTTGCGCGGAATCGATGCCTCGGAAATCATGTCTGTTCTCAATCAGGTCGAAGAGCCGGGGCGGCTCGCCGATTTGATCGCCTCGAACCTCCGGATGAAGACAGACCACGCCCAAGCCATTTTGGAGTGCCAAGATCCTATTGAGCGCTTGTCTTTGGTCAACAAGCAACTCGTCAGCGAAGTAGAAGTCGCCTCCATGCAGGCCAAGATTCAAAATATGGCCAAAGAAGGTATGGACAAAGCGCAAAAAGAGTTCTTCCTGCGTGAACAACTCAAGGCCATTCGCTCAGAACTTGGTGAAAACGCTGATGTGGATGAAGAATTCGAGGAATTACGCGAGGCTTTGGATAAAGCCGGATTGCCCAAGGATGTCAAAAAAGAGGCCGACAAACAGCTCAAACGCCTCGAATCCATGCACCCGGAATCCTCGGAAGCCACGGTCATTCGTACCTATCTGGAATGGCTGGTCGAATTGCCGTGGAAGAAAACCTCCAAGGATCGCTTGGACATCAAACAGGCGGAAAAGATCCTCAACGAGGACCACTACGACCTTGAAAAGGTCAAACAGCGGATCCTGGAATACCTCTCGGTGCGCAAGCTCAACCCCAAGATGAAAGGCCCGATACTCTGTTTCGTTGGGCCTCCCGGAGTAGGCAAGACCTCCTTGGGCCGTTCCATTGCCCGGTCGCTCAACCGCAAATTCGAACGGATGTCCCTTGGCGGTATGCGGGATGAGGCCGAAATCCGTGGCCACCGCCGCACCTATATCGGCTCCATGCCCGGCCGGATCATCCAGGGCATCAAAAACGCCGGAACCCGGAATCCGGTGTTTATGCTCGACGAGATCGACAAGGTCGGGGCGGATTTTCGCGGCGACCCCTCTTCAGCCCTTTTGGAGGTACTCGATCCGGAACAAAACTATTCCTTTACCGACCATTACTTGAATGTGCCCTTCGACCTTTCCAAGGTTATGTTCATCTGCACCGCCAATATGCTGGATACCATTCCCTCGGCGCTACTGGACCGCATGGAAGTCATCCGCTTGCCCGGCTATACCGAACAGGAGAAGGTCCGCATCGCCCGGCGCTATCTTCTGCCCCGGCAAATCTCGGAAAACGGCCTCAAAGAGAAATGGGTCAAGATCAGCGATAACACCATCGCGCGCATTATCCGAGACTACACACGAGAAGCCGGACTGCGTAATCTGGAGCGGGAGATCGGTTCAGTCTGCCGCAAAATGAGCCGCAAGGTCGCTGAGGGCAAAGAAGGGCCGTTTCGGGTTACGCCCCAAAACCTCTCCAAGTACTTGGGCGTGCCCCCGTACCAGGAAGACGAGAAGGAATTGGAACTGCCCCCCGGTGTGGCCGTGGGCCTGGCCTGGACTCCGGCCGGAGGCGAAATTATGCATGTTGAGGTCACGCCCATGCCGGGCAAGGGGAAGCTGACCCTGACCGGACAGCTCGGTGAAGTGATGAAGGAAAGCGCAAAAGCCGCGCTCAGTTATGCCCGGAGCCGAGCCGAAAGACTTGGTCTGGAGCATGATTTCGCGGAGAAAAAAGACCTGCACATCCACGTACCCGCCGGGGCCACGCCCAAAGATGGGCCTTCCGCCGGTGTGACCCTTGTCACAGCCGTGTTGTCTGCCCTGACGGATACTCCGGTACGCCCGGATATCGCCATGACCGGGGAGATCACCCTCAGGGGCCGCGTTTTGCCAGTGGGCGGCATTAAGGAAAAGATCCTGGCCGCTGTTGCCGCGGGGATGCGCACCGTGGTCATTCCGGCGCGCAATGAAAAGGACTTTAATGAAATACCGGCTGAATTGCGCCGGAACATCAAGATCCATACCGTGGAAAGCATCGACGAGATCTGGCCCTTGGTCAAACAACCCAATGAGTCAGAGGAAACTGCTACAGCCCAAGAAAAATCAGAATAGATGGCAACGACATACCAAGCAAACGGCCGTCCGGAATACCCGGGCGGCCGTTCGTTTATGGCTGGATACCTCACCTAGAGCAGGGCAACTTCCCCCCAGGATTGCCCAAAAAAAGTACGCCTGCGTTGACCCACCTTTTTCTCCTTGCTACAGATACTTCAGTGAGATACAGCAAGACCCCCGAGCCGAGATTGACCAACATTGCGCAAGGAGTGAGGAGCAATGGACCACGCCAACCCCGAAATCGCTGAAAGCACTTTTGTCAACGAATGGACAAGCGACCCGCAAAACGCCAAGGCCAAATATCTCTATCTCAAGGGCCTGCTCGAACAAACCGAGGGGGTCGAACTTGACTTTAAAGCCCGCCCCACTGTGACGTATTCGTTGCGCGGGCGCCATGTAGCACAAACCACTCGGGAATTGTTCGTCATGATCGACGTCATTGACGACGACCCGGCCAATCGCTGGCTCTCGGTCTGTTTTTACGCGGATATGGTTCAGGATCCCGAAGAATTGGGCGATATGGTCCCGGAAGGCCTCTTGGGAGAAGACGCGGTGTGCTTTGATCTCGACACCGACACCGAAGTGGACACCGAATACGTAGCTGCACGACTTAAAGAAGCGATTGCGGCCGCGCGGGCCACCTAACCGCTGTAGCGACACAAATACGCCGGCGAACCCCCATTCGTGGGTCTCGCCGGCAATCGTATTGTGGTCTGCCAACAAGGGGCACTCATTGCGAAAGCCCCGGCACTGCCCTTTGGCACTAGCTTACAAAGCATTTTGGGCACAGATTATACTCCAACCTCCTGAAGCTGTTGCGGCGCCCGAGGTGAATTGCCCGTATCGTTGAGGCCGGGCGCAAACAGCTCTATCCACACGACTATGCCTGTGCCGCACAATCCTTGCCTAGGCCCATTTACTCAGAGCAGACCAAATTGCGCCCGCCCTGCTTCGCGCTATACAGTGCCCTATCTGCCCGCTTGAGCATTTCCGCTAAGGCTGTTTCCTTGTCGCCAAGCTCGCAGACCCCTAGACTCATCGTGACTTGGCCTGGTGCCAAACAGGTAACCAACTGGGCCGAGGCAATCTCCTTTCGGAGTTCTTCAGCCACTTGCCGCGCCTCATAAAGTTCAGTCTCCGGCAATAACACAGTGAACTCTTCACCGCCCAGCCGGGCCAGCACATCGTGTTCGCGCAATCGCGCCCGACACAGCTGACCGAGTTGGATCAAAACCTGATCCCCGATATCATGGCCGTGGACATCGTTAATTTGCTTAAAGTGATCCAGATCCATCAGGAGCAGCGAAAGCGGGCGCGCATAGCGCTCTGCCCGCCGTATCTCTTTGGCCCCGGCCTCAAAAAATGCGCGCCGATTGGGCAACTCCGTCAAATAATCCGTACGGGCCATCAGCTGGTTTTCCTGCACCGTGGTTTCCAAGGCACACGATTTGGCGTGGAGCGCTGCTTTGGCCACGCGCAATTCATCCATACGGCGCATGGTCAACAAAGTTTGCTCCAAAAGCGGCATCAGCTGCGCCAACAATTTAGCGTCTGCGGTGGCACACGCCCCGCGTTGGTGTCGCACGCAGGTCAATATCGCCCGCACCCGGCCAAAGGCGAAGGGCGCGTGGACCGCCGCTCCCGCCTCTTCCAAAACCGCCGCGGATTGCCCCCGCCATTCGGGCACCTTGCCGGGCTCGGAAAGTATAAGGGGCTTCATTCGCTCCAAAAGCCGCTCAAACACCGTGCCTGTCCGCCAAAACGTGCCTTCAAAAACGGCCTTGGTGCTTGAGAGGGCCTTAAACACATTGTGCGCCTCCTCTACAAGGACAAACACGGCGGCAAAGCCACCAGTATCCCGCAGGGTGCGTAAAACACTGTCCAGCCCATCTTGGGCCGTGGTCGCTGCGGTCAGATCATGCAACCCCGCAAGTAAAATTTCAGCAACCTGGCGGGATTCTGCCTCCCGACGCCGGACCCGTTCGAGGTCGAGAAAAGCCTCATAGAGTTCTTCATACCCCACACCGGTCCCACCGCGATTTGTGTGCATAGTTCCCGACATCCCGTCAAACACCCTTCCCACAGCAACTTTTAAAATACGGCATCTTGGTCACTGAAGATGATCACGGAGATCATCAGATTGCCGTGGTAATTGCCACCTCCCACCAACCGTCCCTGTTCACCGAATGTAAACCCACCGAGATACGGCGACGGCCCCAAAACAGCATGAATCGAGCGGGCCACCTGGTCCACATCGTCCTCAATAGCCAGCATCGAACCGCCGCAAAACGTAATCAGGGCTCCCGCCATCGTTGTTGGCCGCGTTTCCAAGCTTTCCAAGGCGCTTTCAGCCACCCGGCCGGCGCGCCGGACCAGACTATCGCGGTTGCCGGACATAAGTACCAAAGGCTCGCCTTGCTGTACGGCAGCGAAGAGCCGAAGCCCCCCATCGGCTTCCACATTTTCCGGGTGCGCCAACACATACAACGGAATATTGTTCAACCACCCCCGAACGCGGCCTAGGGGCCAAAACGCAGTGGCCTCTAAAACAGGAATGTTTTCGGCAAGGGCGGCATCAAGCCGCCCGTCGGTCCACTCGTTATAGACAGTGGCGGCCGGTCGCCCGTCAATGGTGTGCACCACCCGGCCAGAGCTGGACGTGGCAACACCCCCCACCTCTTGCGGTACATAGCCGTTGTGGTAGGCGTAGCCAATCTCCACGGAGGTAAAAAGGACCGAAACCACCACCCCGTTGGACATCCATTTGCTAGCCGTGACCTGGGCCCATTGGCCCAGAACATTGTTGTCAGCCGTACTCCCGCCAAGAATAGGAACATTGTCGCCTACTTCGTCCTCTATGCCGGCCAGGACCTCCTCTTCGTTTCCGGGCGCGGTGCTTATCCAAACCAACGAGGGCAGTTCCCCCGGGCGGCCGGCATGATCCAGGGCCGTACGCGTCGCTGCGGCGGCCGCCTCTCGGGGGGCGTTGTCAAGTTCCGCCCCACCGGTGCCAAAAGCCCCTTCCGGGTCGCGCAGGGCCCAGAGGCCCACAACCCTATTGTCTTCATGTACGCACCCCTCAGGGGTTAGAAGGGCCCGACACGTCGTGGCCCCGTGTAAAGCACTGTGGGGCCATTGTTGCGAAAGAAACCGCACCACGTCTTGGGCCGCGTGTTGCTCCGTAAACTGGCACACCACAAAATCGGGCGGTTCTTCCATCGCGCCGCGTATCCCGCTAACCGCCTCCTCAAGCGCCTCTTTCGTGGCCACCCGGGTGGACCAACCAGTGGCAATCTGCATAGGGCCTCGTATTCTGTTTCCTGCATCCAGGGACAGTTCTTTGTTAACTGACCAAGATCTATACTTTTTTAAAAAAATCAAGGCGTTCGCTATAAAACTCAATGCAATGCACAGCGAGTCACAGCCAATAACGTATACTATCCTTTCGCGCCCTACACCGCAATCACAAAGCACGGGCTTCATACCTCCCCATTCCCGTCTTGAATTTCTCTATGGTCTCAGGCAAAGAGGTTTTGAACAAGTCTCCACCACTGTCCCTTCCCATACACGCTAAGCGTTGCAAGGAAAAATAGATGCCCAACAGCCAACAGCCCTATGTCGCCGCAGCCGACACCGCCCCGACGCACGAAGTCCCGGCCGGCAGCAAGACCTCCATGCAGGTCCTTATTTCCTCCGAATACGCCCCGCATTTTGCCATGCGCCGTTTTCGCATTGAACCCGGCGGATTTATGCCCCTGCACACCAACACGGTCGAGCATGAACAATACGTTCTACAAGGCGAAGCCGAAATACGTTTCAACGAAACCACTAAGCACGTATCCCCTGGAGATGTGCTCCTTATCCCGGCAGGGCTCCCCCATGCCTACACCTGCATAGGCGCCACACCTTTTGAATTTCTTTGCCTTGTCCCCAACCAGCCAGATCAACTCCAACTTCTAGAGTAGGACAACGTCGCATGTCCTTTTCGTCTTCGGCACCAATGCTCCAGGGCCAAGGGCTGAGCCGGACTGTGGAGGGCCGAAAACTCTGGCACGACCTCAGCTTCGGCCTCTGGGCGGGGGAGCGTCTGGGCGTTATTGGCCCTTCCGGAAGCGGCAAGAGCCTTCTCTTGCGCACCTTAGCCGGGCTGGACGCATTGGAGACCGGGGAACTACGCTTTTACGGCCAGTCGCTGCACAACTGGGACCTTCCCGTTTATCGCGCTCGTGTGGTCTATCTCCACCAACGTCCGAGCGTTCATGAGGCTACCCCTGAGCAGGCCTTTCGAGCCCCGTTTTCGCTGAAAAGCCATCGCGACAAAACATATGCCACCCCCCGTGCCCTTTACTGGCTCCAGGCGTTGGGGCGGGACCCCGCTTTTCTTAAACGCCCGGGAAGCACCCTGTCCGGCGGTGAGTCGCAAATAGTGGCAGTTGTGCGAGCGCTTTTGCTCACCCCGGATATCTTGCTGCTTGACGAACCCACAGCCTCATTAGATCCAGAAACTGCAGCCGCCGTGGAATCCGCCGTACAATTGTGGCAACAGGAAAACCCTGACCGGGCCTGTATTTGGACCAGCCACGACAAAGCGCAAATCCAGCGCCTCACCACACGAACTCTTGATTTGGGAGGCTTCGCATGACGCCGCTGATCGACATCGGCGTTCTCCAATTATTCCTGGCCTCTCTGCTCATTGTGGTCAACATAGGATTGTCGCTTTGGTTACGGCTGGGCGTATCCCGGACCTTAGCCATTGCTGCCCTACGGATGACAGTTCAGTTGCTTCTTGTAGGATACATCCTCGAATCCATCTTTGCCATGAACAACCCCGTGGCGGTTATAGCCATGGGACTTCTCATGGCCTGCTTGGCCGGAATGGCTGCGGTTCGGCGCACAAAACACCGCTTTATAGGGATTTATTTCAGTAGCCTTCTCTCCGTACTCGGGGCGGCCTGTGTGGTCACCGGGACGGCAGTGGCCGGCATTGTCCGTGTCCAACCGTGGTACGAAGCCCAATACTTTATCCCCCTTTTGGGAATGGTCCTGGGCAACGCCTTAAACGGGATTTCCCTGGCACTGGATCGATTTATGGAAGGGGTCCTCACCCAACGCGAACGAATCGAAACCAACCTGGCTTTGGGAGCTACCCGGTGGGAGGCGGCTCATTTCCTGATTCAGGATAGCCTGCGCACCGGAATGATTCCGATTATCAACAGTATGATGGTTATGGGCGTAGTGAGTTTGCCGGGGATGATGACCGGACAAATCTTAGCCGGAGCCCCTCCAGCTGAAGCGGTGCGGTATCAAATTGTGATTGTCTTTATGATCGCGTCGGCAAGCGCCCTCGGCGCCTTCGGGGTCACGGTCTTTGCTTTTCGGCACCTCTTCTCCCCTCGGCACCGCTTGCGCCTCAATCGACTCACGCCACACTGACCCCGGGTCAAAGCGGTCTGCCCTTTTCTCCCCCGAATAGGGACGTGCCGTACTGCGTACAAAACACATACGACGAACAAAGCGGAACACGAGCCGACCAGCGGCTTTACAGCGTCTTGACGCTAAACGGATACTGGCCTACAGCACACAGATATTATGCCCAATTAGGCTAAACGCCCCACCATTGCCGGGGCACATATATCGCTATGGGACCTGACCGTCCCGGAGAAACCTATGCCCAGACGAGTGCTTGTTATCGATGATTCCAGCATCTCCCGAAAAATGCTTAAAGCCAACCTGCCTTCCGGGGATTATATCCTGGAGGAAGCAGGCGGAGGACAGGAAGGCCTGGACCGCTACCGGGCCAACCGCGCCGATCTGGTCTTTTTGGATCTAACCATGCCGGATATGGACGGCTTTGAAACCTTGCAACAGCTAAAAGCCTTTGATCCAGAAGTGCGGGTAGTTATCCAATCCGCCGATGTCCAAGAGAGTTCAAAAGAAAAAGCTTTTGCCCTGGGTGCAGAGGCGTTTCTCCAAAAACCCCCAAAAATCGAAAACTTGCAGCAGTTTATCGCCCCCTGGCTTTAATCGTATGTATATCGAAGAAGACCGCCGGGAAGCCATAGCCGAACTGGTCAATATCGGATTTGGGCGAGCCGTTGCCTCCATCGCGGATGTCCTGCACACACGTTTGGTGATGAACGTCCCCCGCGTTGTTTCTGTCGACCCGTCTGAAGTGGTCGATCTTTTGATCCAAAGCCTGGGTCAGGACGGGGAAGTCAGCCTCATACAGGAAGCGTTCTACGGTGATTTTCTGGGGGAAGCCGTATTGGCGTTACCCCGCCATTCCAGCCGGGCCCTTGCGGGGATGCTCAGCGAGGACTGGGGCTTCCAGCCCGATATGCAGGACGAGGCCTTTGAACAGGAAGCGTTGCTGGAAATAGGCAATTTGGTTATCGGGGCGAGCTTGGGCCAATTCGCTGAACTTTTACAGACCCGGGTTGCTTTCAAACCTCCCCAAATTTTCACAGAACCGTTGGGATCCGGTCGGCTCCAACGAGAGATTAAAGAACATGAGGGGGCGGTACTTATGGTCCAAACCAACTTTCAGGTCGCTGACCGGGAAATATATGGCTATCTCTTTTTCCTGCTTTCAACTCGGTGCCACGCATGGCTTTTCCAAGAAATCGATAATTTTCTGGAGCAACTCAGCTAACCCCTAGCGCGCTCCATGCGCCCCAAAGAGCGCAATCCACAACAAAAAAGCGTCGCAAACACCTCGCAGGAATATATGTCGAGTCACACCATGTTCGATCAAGCCCAGATCTTCGACATTATCAATCAAGGACTCCTTGTCCTCGACCGTGAGTTACGCATAGTGTTTTGGAATGCCTGGATGGAAGAACACAGTCGCCTGACCCGCGAGGAGGTGGTCGGCCACCCTTTGCGGGATTTTTTTCCAGAACTTGATAAAAAAGCCTTTTTCTGGAAGGTCAACAGCGTCTTTAAACTCGGCCACTTCAGTTTTTTCGCCCAAAACGTCCACAGTTATATCTTCCCTTTCAAATCTGAAAAATACCTCGATTTTCATCACGAATATATGCAGCAAAGCGTGAGCTTGGCACCCATCCGGGACCAAGAAGGCCGGATATCCCATGTCTGCGTCTCCGTGGCCGACGAAACCGACGCGGTGTTGGCCAGAGAGCGCCTGGAAGAAAGCCAATGTCAGCTCGAAGAAATGACCCGCCTTGATCCGCTGACCGGACTGGCCAACCGCCGTCATCTCATGGAACATCTTTCCCGGGAATTGTCCCGCGCCCAACGCACCGGCGCCCATCTGACAGTGGCCATTCTTGACCTCGATCATTTCAAATACGTCAACGACACCTATGGCCATCTCTGCGGCGATCACGTTCTTATCCAAGCTGGCCGCCTCTTCGCCGAGATGCTCCGGGAATACGACGTAGTCGGTCGCTATGGCGGGGAGGAATTTTGCGTCATTTTGCCGGAAACCCCCTTAGAAAAAGGGCTGCCCATTATCCAGCGCCTGCGGCACGGCATGGCCGAGCATCCCATACCCTATGAGGACATCACCGTCCCCGTCAGTGTCAGCGCCGGCCTGGCGTCCACGGAAAACATACCCACAGAATCTACAGACGCTCTCCTGCTTACTGCGGACCAATACCTCTACGCCGCCAAAGCTGCGGGCCGCAACTGCGTGCGCTGCACCCTGTCTGCCTAGCCTCGCCCTGCGCTCCAAAAAACATACCTCGCCACACCCTGGCTGCTTTTTATTGGCAGCACCGGCGCTCCTCTGCCCAATAGGCGTGTAATCGGGCCACGCGCCGGGTATTGACTCCTAGATCCGAATAGCCCAAACGCGATGCGGAACGCACGTGGATAAGCCGATTCGCAGCATCCAAACCCAATTCGAGATCGTCCACAAAACGGAACACAGGCGTATGGAACGTGGCCCACAAATACCCATACTCCTCGTACTGTATCCGCCCTCCAAGAGAGCGTACAACCTCGCGCAGCCGGGCCCAAGCCGTCTCAGGCGAGCCCGCATACGCAAAGGGCGCCACCGCCCTGCGGCCTTCCCCCGTGAGACTGCTGACGCAATTGGGCTGGGCGGGGCAGGGCTGCAATCGTGCACCGGGGTTTTCTGCCACAGCAACCGTTTGCCGATGAGAAATAACGGCCAAGACCAACAGCACGCCCAAGCCCGCCACCACGACACCGCCAACAAAAATGAAGACCACCCAAAGCATACCCATCTCCCCAGGCAACTCGCCGCTTCCCCCTGAGCGTTGACAGCGGCCGCCCTCTGGACCATCTTTTTGTCTCGTTACGCATTGCCATTGGCGTAAGCCCGCCAACGCGACGAGAACACAAATAAGGAAAACCTATGACCGCAAAAAACACCCGCCCCGTATATAGCACTGAGGGAGGCCGCGTGTGTCCAGAATGCCACGCCCCTGTGGCGCAGTGCGTTTGTTCTCGACAGGGGCAAACCGGTCCTGCCCCGTCCGTGGACGGGATTGTCCGCCTCAAACGCGAAAGCAAAGGGCGTAAAGGCAAAGGGGTAACCTTGATTACCGGCGTGCCCCTGGAAAACGAGGCCTTAAAAACGCTAGCCAAGGCCCTCAAACAAAAATGTGGTACCGGCGGCACCGTCAAAGACGGGATCATTGAAATCCAGGGTGAACACCGCGAAACCCTCGCCCGGGAGTTGCGCGCCCGCGGCTATAACGTCAAAATCGCTGGCGGATGAGTACTCTCCACTCCTCTGGGAGAGATACATGGAGACGTCCAAAGGGGCAAACCCCAGCTACTGGGTGAGGCAATACCCTTTCCCCATCCTCTCCGGGCCCCCTCTTCCATGACAAAAGCCCGGACTCGCGAAGACTCCGGGCCCAAACACCAATCTCGGTGTACTGATTGAAAAAAACGGATTTACCGTATTCGCAGTGCCATTGACACAAACCAATACGCGCTTTCAGCAACGTCGCGTGATGGTTTCTGAGTGGCCCCTGACGGGCCACCTGAATCCGTGAAAATAACACCCCCAAAACCCGCTTAAGGGTTTGGGAGTACCACCGACACCGCTCAGGGGAAAATGCCACTGTCTGCACCCTTTCGGCTATACCCTGGGCACCCACGCTATCTTCCCAACCGTGGGAAAATTCGAGAACTGGATGCACAACGCTAGGCGATATTTTTGCCTTGAAATTCGATAGAAATGACTTCGTATTCAATTCGGCCGCGCGGGGCATCGACAATAGCCTCGTCACCAACACGTTTCCCCAAAAGGGCTTTAGCCAGCGGTGAGAATACGGAAATACTTCCCTGATCCACGTTGGCCTCATCCGGACCAAGTAACGTGTACCGCTTGACCTCTTCGGTATCCATATCTTCAATCTCCACGGTAGCCCCAAAAGCGACCTTATCCCCCCCCATAGTGTCCAGATCGATCACATTACAGCGGGGTAATCGGGATTCAATATAGGTAATCCGCGCCTCAAGCATCCCTTGCCGTTCCCGCGCTGCATCATACCCGGCATTTTCCTTTAAATCCCCTTCTTCTCGGGCTTCTTTAATAGCCTGGATGACTTCCGGGCGCTCTTTTTTCAATTTATCCAGCTCTTTTTTGAGTTTTTCAAATCCTTCTTCAGAAATAGGTATTGTATCCATAATCAGTCCTCCTTTGCTTTCGAATTATTTCACCGTTTGCGGCAGCGATACACCGCAACAAAATCCTGTGCTAAACCAACTAAGTATATGCTATCCCTATCAGTAAAAACTCCGTATACAACATGGTTCCGCGGGTTTTCAAAACGGCCAGGGAACAGTTTGAACGAGTGCTGTGATTTTCTTTCTTCGGGGTCGAAATCGCTATCGGGACCGGAATCGACGCTGGGCTCCGCTTGACCCTCTCGAACGTGGGAGCCCGCCGAGACGGCTGCGCATCGCG
>JBNJGM010000002.1:0-31036 GCA_051747685.1 Thermodesulfobacteriota bacterium
CCAAAAAGATATCAAAGAAAAAACGATCCGGGTAATGCATTCGTTGAGTTTTGTAGAAGATCCGACCCGGATTCTGCGCGCGGTGCGCTTTGAACAACGTTTTCATTTCCAACTCGGTGGACAGACAGAACGTTTGATCAAAAACGCACAGCGCCTGAATATGATGCACAAACTCTCCGGCAGCCGGGTCTTCGGGGAGTTGCGCCTGATTCTCAATGAAAGTAAGCCGGTGGCGTGTCTGCAGCGTCTTGAATACTTCAATATCCTGGAATCTATCCACCCCTTGCTCAAGCTTGACACGAACCGGCAGCGCCTTCTGGAGGAAACGGAACGGGTGTTGGGCTGGTACCGCTTATTGTATCTTGATCCGCAGCCACGCTCGTGGCTGGTGTATTTTTTGGGACTGTGTTCAGGGTTCAATCAATCACAAGTGCACCTCTTGGCACACCGCCTCGCCTTTCCCCAAAAAAGGGAAACCCTTGTTCAGCAATTGCGGCATGATATTGCCCAGGCCAGAAAGCAGCTCGGTACATGGATGCAGAATACCGGTCAGGTGAGCGATCTGTTTTTCCTTCTGGAACCGTTGCCCCTCGAAGGGGTGTTGTACCTTATGGCCCGTGGCCATAAGGATCCCTTGCGCCGCCATTTGTCGTTGTATTTGACGCAGTATCGGGGGCAGGAGCCTGATATCAGCGGCAAAGATTTACAGCAATTGGGATTGCCACCTGGACCGCAGTACCGGACGATTCTCCAGCGGGTGCTGGCTGCGAAATTGGACGGCAAAGCACCGGATCGCCCTGCGCAGTTGGAAATGGCCGCTGCCCTGGCTCGGGACTTCAACAAGAAACGGTCCTAAAAAGTCAGCGTTTTCAGAGGGAAATCCTTTCCACTGTAGGGGAGAAAATGAGCCCGCAACTTGACCTGGCTTCAAGATTCACGTACCTAAAAACGACTTTTTTGGGAGGATGTTTTAGCCACGGCAGGGAAAACTGCCATAATGCACGAGGAGGACCACTGTGCTCAAAAAAATGCTCTTTACCGTCCTTGCCGTTTGTCTCGGCGCGCAAATGGCTATGGCCAAGGAGGTTGTCTTCGCCGTGGACGCCACTTGGCCCCCAATGGAGTTCGTTAATTCCGAAAGGGATATCGTGGGTTACTCCGTTGATTTTATGACTGCAGCTGGCGAGGAAGCAGGCTTCACCCCTGTTTTTCGCAATGTGGCCTGGGACGGCATCTTTGCTGGTCTGGCTGGTGGCAATTATGACGCGATTTGTTCTTCGGTGAGCATCACCGAAGAGCGCAAAGAGTCGATGGATTTCAGTGTCCCCTATTTTGAAGTCAAACAGGCCCTCGTGGTTCCCAAAGATTCCGATGTCACAAGCTTGAGTGATTTGTCGGGTCAACCGGTTGGGGCCCAGATCGGCACTACTGGCTATTTCACCATCAAAGACAACGGTGCTCCGAAAGCCAAATCATATGATGAAATTGGGTTGGCCATGCAAGATTTGCGCAACGGCCGACTGGCCGGCGTTGTCTGCGACGACCCGGTGGCTGCGAACTACGCCAAGCAAGAGGAAGAATTTGCCGACGAGTTGCAGATCGCTGCTATTTTGGAGTCTGATGACGAAGAATATTACGGCATTGCTCTGAAAAAAGGCAATGAGGATTTGCTCGAACTCATTAATGAAGGCATCCAGGCGGTGAAGGAAAAAGGTCTCGATGACGAACTTCGTGCGAAGTGGATCGAATAATTTCGCCTAGTCATTGTTGTCTACCCAAGGCTGGAAACGCTGTTCCAGCCTTGGGCCTTTCGTTCCGGATAGTTGAAGCAAGATAGAGCACCATGCCAGAGCAACACACCGAAAATCAAAGCCAAGGCGTGCATATCGGCGTTTCAGATGGGGCCGCTATACCGAGCGCCAAGGATAAGGGCCTTTTTACTGCGTGGCGTATCTCTTTTTTTGGTGCCATCGGGATTATAATTTTCCTTTGTGTTACCAAACCTGACCCCTATTTCGATATTCTGAAGTTCGTTCCCGACGGTATTTTGGTCACCTTTCAAGTGACCATGCTGGCCATTTTTTTGTCTCTTGTTGTTGGGCTTATTGCCGGTCTCGGCCGCCTCTCCCGCATTCCGATTATCAATTTAACCGCGTCGACCTATGTCGAGGTCGTGCGTGGTATCCCCCTTCTGGTCCAACTGTTTTATATTTATTATGCAGTGGGGAGTTTCATGCAGGTTCCCCCGTTTTTTGCGGCCATTATTGCTATGACCGTGTGCTACGGGGCGTATATGGGGGAGATTTTCCGCGCTGGCATTGAGTCTATTGATTACGGTCAAACCGAAGCCGCTCGGTCTTTAGGCTTTAGCCGGGGCCAGACCATGTTCTACGTCGTTATCCCCCAGGCAATGCGAACAATTTTACCGCCGGTGGGCAATGAGTTCATTGCCTTACTCAAGGATACCTCCCTAGTCTCGATTATTGCGGTCTCAGATTTATTGCGCCGGGGAAGAGAGTTTGCCACCGAATCCTTTGACTATTTTGAAACCTATACTATGGTGGCCTTGCTCTATCTGCTTATCACGCTGTTTTTGTCCAAAATTGTCAGTATCATGGAAGCAAAGATGACGCCCAATGACAAATAATGACCCTATCATCACTATCGATCACGTGTACAAGTATTTCGGGCAAGATGCGGCCTTAAAGGATATCTGTCTGCATATCGGCCGTCAGGAACGGGTCGTAATCATTGGTCCGAGCGGTTCCGGGAAAAGCACCCTTCTCCGCGCCATCAACCGGCTGGAGCAAGTCAATGCCGGCACCCTCCTTGTCGACGGTGTCGATGTGGCGGGGCCGGAGGTCAATATTAATACGGTGCGGATGGAATTGGGTATGGTTTTCCAGAATTTCAATCTGTTTCCCCATAAGACCGTTTTGGGGAATTTGACTATGGCCCCGATGAAATTAAAGAATATTCCCCGCGACGAAGCCGAAGCCATGGCAATGCGCCTTTTGGAGAAGGTTGGTATTAGTGATAAAGCCCATGTGTACCCCCGGCAGCTGTCAGGGGGACAGCAACAACGTGTGGCTATTGCGCGGGCCCTTGCCATGAACCCTAAAATCATGCTTTTTGACGAGCCGACCTCAGCCCTAGACCCGGAGATGATTGGCGAAGTACTCGATGTTATGGTGGCTTTGGCCAAGGAAGGGATGACAATGGTGGTGGTCAGCCATGAAATGGGGTTTGCCCGAGAAGTAGCGGACAGGGTAGTGTTTATGGATGCCGGTGAAATCTTGGAGATAGGTCCGCCGGAGCATTTCTTCCAGAACCCCGAGCATCCGCGGACCAAACAATTTTTAAGTCAGATTTTATAAGGCGATGGGAGCGCTCGAATATGCAATCCATTTGGGCTCCTTGGCGTATCGAATACATTCTCGGCCCGAAACCTGATGCCTGTGTCTTTTGTTTGCCCACCAGCACCCAGGAGGATGAAGAACGTCTGGTTCTATGCCGGGGGCAGCAATGCTTTGTAATCATGAACAAGTTCCCGTACAATAACGGTCACCTCATGGTAACACCCTACCGCCATGTTTCTACGCTCACCGAGTTGACGTCTAAAGAGAGCCATGAGGTCATGGATTATGTGCAGCATTGTAGCCATATTCTGCAGGAGGCTTTTCAGCCAGACGGGATCAATATCGGCCTAAATATTGGAGAAGCCGCGGGTGCCGGCATTGAAGAGCATCTGCATTTCCATCTTGTGCCCCGCTGGAACGGGGACCATTCCTTTATGGCCGTGTTTGGCGAAACGATGGTCATTCCGGAGCATCTTCGCTCCGTTTATACTCGGCTCAAGCCGTATTTCGATTCACTTTCCACCACTTAACAAGGAGCCCAGTGCATGCGCTACCTGAAATTGTTTGCCTTCATTATTTTCTTTGTTTTGGCTATGATATTTTTTGTTCAAAACACGGAACCCCTCTCTTCGACGCTTGAACTTAAATTTGATCTATTTCAATGGAGTTGGTTGTCGAACCCACTTCCTTTTTATGTTGTGGTTTTGATCGCATTTGCTGTTGGCGCTGTGCTCTCTTTATTGTATTTTTTGGTTGAAAAAATGCGTTTAAGTGGCGAAGTGAAAAAACATAAAAATCAGGTGCGCAGTTTGGAAAAAGAACTGAATTCGCTACGTAATATGCCTTTAGAAGAAAGTAATTACCAAAAAGAGTCAAACTCTTTGCCAAGTACTGAACTTTCGCATTCTGGTGAGGACGCTGAAAACGTTTCTTCGGAATCCTCCAAGGAAGAAGCGCCGTTTAAATAACATCATACACTGTACGCTGACCCTGCCGATCCTTTCGGCAGGGCGTAACCTAAAAGGGGCTGTCCTGTGGGCTGGCTACACAATTGGTTCATATCGCGCAAGCACGCTGTTTCAAAGCTGGCGTCGCCAAAAGAAGGCGCTTCGTTGTCTTCGCAAGATACTCTGGCGGCAATAGTCGAACTCAGCGGAGCGGTACGCAACAATCCCGATGCCGTGGAGATTTACCTGGCTCTGGGGAATTTGTTCCGCTCCCAGGGAGAGATTGAACGGGCGATCCACATCCGCAATACGCTGATAGCCCGGCCTCGCTTGGCCCCCCAACTCAAAAGCCGGGCCCTGTATGAACTTGGGCTGGATTACAAGCGGGGTGGGTTTTACGACCGTGCGCAACAGGCGCTGAGTCAGGCTAGGAAAATTGTTGGGGATGACCCGGCCATTTTAACTGAACTCGCCCGTCTTGCCGCAGAAAGTGGCCATTATGAGCAAGCCGCTCGCCACTACTCGCTTTTGGAAAAGCCGCTGCAGGAAGCCCATTACCAGACCTTGCTGGCCCAAGAAGCCTGGCGCAAAGGGGAACGGTCGCACTCTCGGAAGTGGTTGCAAAAGGCGCTAAGGGTCTACCCTGCATCCGTTGAGGCCTGGCTGGAAAAGGCCGTGCATGCCTATGACCATGGCTATTGGAAGGAATTGGGGGAGATTTGCGATCAAGCTCTGGACTATATTGAACCACGGCTGGGTTTTGCTTTGCTGGAAGGATTACTCCGGCACGCCCATCCGGAAAGCGAGATGACACCGCTTTTTCCAGAGGATATGGCCGCGAATCTTTTACCGGTTTTAGAAGCGCAAAGCCCGCCTGATTTGCTGCTGTATTATTACGGCGGGCGCTTAGCCCAGGGAACGCGTGATTACAGAACGGCCCGGACGTGGTATGAAAAAAGCCTTTTATTGGATCCGCAATTTTGGCCGGCCAGGTTAGAATTATTGGCTCTTTCCCAAGACGATCAACAATTAACGGCGGATTTCGAGACCCAATTACGTTATCTTTTGGACCGAGCGATGCACGTCAAACGTTTTGTTTGTGGGCAATGCGGCCTGAAGCGTGAGAGCCACTTTTTTGTGTGCCCGCGCTGCCAAAGCTGGCATTCGATCACCTTCCGTACCAAACTCAATGAATAATTGGCTTTTCCAGTGGGCACTAGCACGGCCTATGGAGCCATGTTCAATACACAACATTGCCTGCTCAAAGGCATAAAAACAACCGGGAGTAGCACAGGTCCGTGAATACGACCAAGCTGACCCCCATGTTGGAACAATATCTGCGCATCAAGGATGCCTATCCTGATGCGCTCTTGTTTTTTCGAATGGGGGACTTTTACGAACTCTTTTTCGACGATGCCGAGACCGCGGCCCGCATTTTGCAAATTACCCTGACCTCTAGGAATCCGAATGCGGAAACCAAGGTACCCATGGCTGGAGTGCCCCACCATGCCACGGAAGATTATTTGCGGCAATTGCTCGAGCAGGGGTATAAAGTCGCTATTTGCGATCAAGTTGAGGACCCCCGCCAGGCCAAAGGGTTGGTCAAGCGCGAGGTCACGCGGGTCTTAACACCGGGCACTGTGGTCGAAGACTCTACGCTTGCGGCCAAAACCCATAATTATTTGGCGGCACTCTACTGGCACAGCAGCGGTAAAGTCGGCGGCGTGGCTTGGCTTGATTTCTCCACCGGCCAATGGAGTGGATTCGAGGCCAAAACCCAGGCCCGTTTGTGGCAATGGTTGCTCAAGATCCAGCCCCAGGAGATTTTAGTCCCTGAAGGGACTGAGCCGAGCGAGCAGGCCCGTCCATTGCAAGCGAAGCTCCAATTTTGCCCCTATAGCGGCTATTTCGAGCCAGGTCGGGCCCGTGAACGTGTGCTTACAGTTCAAAATGTTTCCAGCCTCACCCCCTTGGACCTGGAGGACAAGCCCGCCTTGGTGCAGGCCTGTGGCGCCCTTCTCGCCTATTTGCAAAAGACCCAGCGCTTAGAAGATTTCTCTCACCTCGGCCAGTTTCAGCCCCTGCAACTCGGCCAGTTTCTCCACCTCGACGAAGTCACGGAACGCAACCTGGAACTCTTTCAGCGCCTCGACGGCAGTAAGGGCCCCGGTACCCTGTGGCACGCCCTGGACCGGACACTCACCCCGATGGGCGGGCGGTTATTGCAAGCCCGTTTGCGCCAACCGTGGCGGGATCTGCGCACGATTACTGCCAATCAAGAGGCGGTCTCCGTATTTCTTGCCAATGACGATGTGCGTCAAACCCTTCGGGAGCGGCTGGACAGCGTGTATGATCTGGAGCGTTTATCGACCCGGATTTTTCTAGGCCGGTGTACGCCAAAGGATATCATCGCCTTGCGCAATACCCTGCGTGCCCTGCCGCCACTGCAGGCTGTGCTCACGGAAGACCGGCAATGGCCTGAGCTTGTCCGTCAGGAGCAACAGGCCTGGGACAATTTAGACGATGTGAGGGAGTTACTTGAGGGCAGTCTTGTTGACGCCCCGCCGTTGGTGATCACGGAAGGCGGTCTTTTTCAGCACGGCTTTGACAGAGAACTCGACGAATTGCTTGATTTGAGTGAAGATGGTGAAGGACGGTTGCAGGAATTGCTGCACAAGGAGCAGCAGGCCAGTTCGTTGCCAAAGCTGAAATTAGGCTATAATCGCGTTTTCGGGTATTATTTCGAATTGAGTAAGGCCCATAAAGACCCGGTACCCGAACATTTTATACGCCGCCAAACACTGGTCAATGCTGAGCGCTATATTACCGAAGAACTGAAAACCATCGAGGAGAAGGTATTTAGCGCCGCTGAAAAGCGAAAAACAGTGGAATACGAACTCTTCCAGCGCTTACGCGAGCAAATCGCTGCGCACCGTGAACGGTTTATGACTGTTGCCGGAATTCTGGCCCGTTTGGACTATTGGCAGGGGCTGGCCCACGCCGCTAGACAATGGGAATGGACCCCTCCTGAACTGCATTCCGGCCTGGATATTCGCATTATCGGCGGACGGCATCCTGCTGTTGAAGCTACTCAGGGGCGTACTGATTATATTCCCAACGATGTGCGTATCGAGGGGGAGGACCGTGTTTTGCTGATTACCGGGCCAAATATGGCTGGTAAATCCACTGTCCTGCGCCAAACAGCCATTATTTGCATCTTGGGCCAAATCGGTTCTTTTGTTCCCGCCCAGGAGAGCCGGCTCGGATTGTGTGACCGTATATTTACACGTGTAGGGGCCTCGGACAATCTCGCCCAAGGCCAATCCACGTTTATGGTTGAAATGACGGAGACAGCCCGCATACTCCGCCAAGCTGGGAGGAATAGTTTGGTTATCCTCGACGAAATCGGGCGTGGGACGAGCACCTTCGACGGCTTGGCCCTGGCCTGGGCGGTGGTTGAGGAACTTGTCCAGCGCGGACAAGGCGGCATTCGCACTTTATTTGCCACTCATTACCATGAGCTGACCGATTTGGAGGGCCAATTGCCGGGGGTGCGCAATTATAATATTGCGGTCAAAGAATGGCGCGGTGATATTGTGTTTTTGCGTCGTTTAGTCCCCGGTCCGGCGGACAGGAGTTACGGTATCGAAGTTTCGCAACTCGCCGGGGTTCCCCAATCCGTGGTCAAGCGGGCTAAAGCCATTTTAGGGCAATTGGAGGAAAAAAGTCGGGGATTGCGTCAGCCGGCGCAAAAAAGCAATAGCCGTCAACAATCCTTGCTTCCCGGGATATTCGACCCCCCGGAAACACCCCAATGTTCCGAGTCTTCAGAACAATCGCGCCAACCACATCCCCTGGAAAAGGCATTGCATGAGGTGGACGTAAATGCTTTGACCCCATTGCAGGCGCTAAACCTTATATCCCAATGGAAAGACGAATGGACACCATGCGACGATTCTCAGTAAATTTCCGTGGAGCCCTGTTGTTGATTATATTGGCCGTGTTGATGCTTTCCGGGTGTGGCCGGAAGGTGTGGCCCCAACCCCAAGCAGACCAGGACACCTTTGCCTGGGAGCAAGTCAATGGCACCAGCGAGGAAGGATGCTTGCGAATTACCGGCCAACTGTCGGGTCAGAGCGCTAATTTGGCGTCGGTGACCATTGAATTGGAGCCGAACCCTATTTCTGAAGCCTGCCAAAGCTGTCCGTTTCAACCGAGCGTCAGCCGGACTGTGGACATGGGGTCACCCCAGTTGACACAGACGCAGGATACCGTGACGCTCCGTGTATGCGACCTCGAACCGGGGCAGACGTATCGCTGGCGCTTGCAGGGCAACAATATTTATTCCGCATTATCCCCGGCCGCTTCGGATGTCGAAACAACGGATATTCCGCGCTAAATGCGTTATGCTGGATAGAGCAAAGTGAGGATAATCCAAATCGAAATCGGGATCGCTATCGGGAGCGAAGAGATATGGCGCTTGGTCGCGAGAAAGTGGTCAAAATGTGCTGGTTGTCGGTAAGGCGCTGGACAAGATGGAAAACTGGAAGCGAAAGGATGAACTCGACCGGATGGCCGCGATGCTCAGCTGTCTTGGCAAAAGAGGTTACCAAGTTTGAGAGGATCAAGCGGCTTACAGCGTCGATTCCGAACCCGATAGCGATTTTGGTCCCGAAGAAAAAAAATCCCAACAAACGGAGGCACTGGACGCTCATGCTTCGCGCCAGTGATCCTAAGCGTTATGAGTATACCCCACTGCTCTTGCTTGGTCCTGTGTACTCTTGTGGTATTTGGCCTCGTTGCAAAAAATAGGTATACACTTCGTTACGCTGTGGTAAAAATGAGAACACCAAAGTGACGCTTTTTTGAGTACGGCCCTAGCGTCAGGGGCCGTACGCGATAGCGTTAAGGGAAACGATTTTTTGGGAATGTCTAGTAATCCCTAAAGGAGGCACGATGCACCATTTTCAATACAAAGAGGGCCAACTCTGGGCCGAGGATCTCAGTGTAACGGGTTTGGCTGAAACGTATGGAACCCCGCTTTACGTGTACTCAACAGCCACACTGCGGCGGCATTATCAGGCCTTTGATTCAGCCTTTGCCGGTTTGGATCATCTCACCTGCTTTTCAGCCAAGGCCAATTCTAATCTCAGTGTGCTAAGTTTGCTGGGCCAATGGGGAGCGGGTGTGGATATTGTCTCTGGTGGCGAGTTGTACCGGGCCTTGAAGGCCGGTATCGCGCCGGGGAAAATCGTCTACTCCGGGGTAGGCAAACAGCGTCACGAAATCGAGCAAGCCTTAGAAGCCGATATTTTGATGTTCAATTGCGAATCCTTGCCGGAATTGGAGTTGATTAATGCTGTGGCCGAGGAGAAAGGCTGCGTGGCGCGGGTTAGTCTGCGTATCAATCCTGATGTGGATCCCCAAACCCACCCGTATATTTCTACGGGGTTGAAAAAAAATAAATTCGGCCTCGATCTCGAACAATCCGAAGAGGCCTACCTGATAGCCCGAGATTTACCGGGCGTGGAACCCATTGGAATGGATTGCCATATCGGTTCCCAGCTAACCAGCGTGGAGCCGTTTTTGGAGGCCCTCGAACGATTGAAGCGGTTCTATGTACGTTTACAGGACATGGGATTGCACATCAGGTACCTGGACCTTGGCGGCGGTTTGGGGATTACCTATGATGAAGAAACGCCCCCCCATCCTGAACAACTCGGGTCTGCCCTAGCCGATTCCCTCCAAGGCTATGATCTAACGCTTATCCTGGAACCCGGACGGGTTATTGCCGGCAATGCGGGGATCATGGTCAGTAAAGTCTTGTATACGAAAACCTCGGAGGCCAAGCATTTTGCCGTCGTGGATGCGGCCATGAACGACCTCGTCCGCCCTTCGTTATACGGGGCCTACCATAGATTGGCCGAGGTAGAGCCCCACCACCGTTCCGAATTGTCCATGGATATCGTCGGCCCGATCTGTGAAACCGGTGACTTTTTAGCCCAGGACCGGACATTACCTGAATTGGCCCCCGGAGAGCTTATAGCCGCATTTTCCGCCGGGGCGTACGGGTTCACCATGGCTTCGCAATACAACTCACGGCCCCGGGCTGCGGAGGTGTTGGTCGATGGACAGACCGCTCGGGTTATTCGGCGCCGGGAAACCTATGAAGACCTGATCGCCCTGGAAACCGAGGCCTTGGCGGAACGCTGAGGATTGTTCCCCAAGCGGAAGCGAGGCCCTTACGGGAGAAGACCATATGCCAGAACGATTTGATGTGATCGTGCTTGGAACCGGCCCCGCCGGAGGGGTGGTGGCCAAGGGATGCGCCGCAGCAGGGTTATCCGTGGCCGCCGTGGATAAAGGCGATTTTGGGGGCACTTGCCCGTTACGGGGGTGTGAGCCCAAGAAAGTCCTCGTGGATGCCGCGGATGCGGTGGCCCGGATCAACCAGATGCAGGGCAACGGGGTGCGGGGACAGGCTGGGCTGGACTGGCCCGCGCTGCACCGGTTCCAGCGGAGTTTTGTCGAGCCTGTCCCGAAAGCGGTGCAGCAATCCTTACAGAAGGCCGGGGTGAGCGTTATCCAAGGGAGTCCCATGTTTAGCGGCGCCAATACGATTGCCGTGGCCGGGCGCCAATTGGAAGCTGAGTATATTGTGATCGCCACCGGAGCGCAGCCACGGGAATTGGATATTCCCGGGCACACCTTGGCCTTAAATAGTGATGATTTTTTCCACCTTTCCTCTCTGCCGCCGCGCTTGGTTTTTGTAGGTGGGGGGTTTATCAGCTTTGAGTTCGCCCATGTGGCGGCGCAAGCTGGGGCTGAAGTCAGTATCGTGCATCGCAGTGACCGTGTCCTCCGGCCCTTTGACCCGGATTTGACAGCCCTGGTCGTGGGGGCATCCCAAGCCGCCGGTATTCGTATTTATACCGAACTGCCCCCGCATTCGCTCAGCGCGCACGGCGATGAGGTGGTGCTTGCCGCCGGTCCGCATGGCGAGCAACGTTTTGCGGCTGACGCGGTGGTCAATGCCAGCGGCCGTGTTCCTTCCCTCAATGGCTTGGATCTGGAAAACGCTGGAGTGCAATGGAGCGAGCACGGGGTTCAGGTCAATGCATATATGCAAAGCCGTTCCAACCCGGCTGTCTATGCGGCCGGGGATGTGGCCGAACCCGGGCAGGCCTTGACGCCGGTGGCGGTGATGCAGGCGGAGACCGTGGTGCGCAATATTGTGCACGGAGCGCATGCAGAAGCCGATCACACCGGTACGGCTGCCACCTTATTCACTTACCCACCTCTTTGCCGGGTGGGGATGACGGAAAGTGAAGCCAAACAAGTCGACCCGGACTGTGAAGTCAAATACCGTTCGAGTGCGGGGTGGTCCGAGTACCAACGGATCGGCCAGCCCTATGCCGCTTATAAATTGATTTTCAGCGGTGATAGGGAGTACCTCTTGGGAGCCCATATGCTTGGCGACGGGGCTGAAGAAGTGGCCAATATTTTCGCCTTGGCCATCCGCAATAGGCTCCGGGTGGCTACGCTACAGGAGGCGTTGTGGGCCTATCCGTCTTTTGGCTACACACTGCGCCATATGCTGCATTGACCTGAACGTACAGCCAGTCGCGGAGGCGTGACTCCGGCTTTGCTGTACGCTTGAAGTTTACAGGAGTGCAATCAATACATAAGCCCCCGGATCCTTCAAGGAGCCGGGGGCTTATGTATTAAAATGCGGCGGTTTATTCCCGGTGCGGCGGAGCCATGAATTCTGGCCCTACGGGATCGGTGATGTGCGTGCGTAGAATCGTTTCAATATCTTCTTTGTCGTCATCTTTGAGGCTCCAGCCAAAGATTTCCGGCAACGGCTGCATCTGCTCCGGTCGCCTGCCACCCCAGAGGGCGACATGGACACCTTGGTCCAGGATCCAACGGACGGCAAGGTGTAAAACACGTTTATTGTATTTGTCCCGGACCCATTGGTCCAGGGCCTCCACCGCTTGCAGGTATTGCTGAAAACGTGGGGCTTGGAATTTGGGGTCCACGTTGCGCAAATCGTCGCCAGAAAAGGTGCGGTCTGCTTGCATCCGTCCGCTGAGAAGTCCGCGGCACAGAGCCCCGTAGGTCACCAGGGCGATAGTGTTTTCCTGGCAATACGGCAGGACATCGTTTTCGATGTTCCGTTCAAAGAGATTGTATGGGGGCTGGCAACTGGTCAGCTCCGCTTTGCGCCTGAAATCCTCCATCTGTTCCGGGCTGTAATTGCTGACACCCACGGCGCGGATTTTGCCTTCCTCCTTGAGTTTCTGCATGGTTGCTGCGGTTTCCTCAAAGGCAACGAGTTTGTCCGGCCAATGGATTTGGTAGAGGTCAATGACATCGGTTTGAAGCCGCCGCAAGGAGTCCTCTACTTCCTGACGGATACGCTGCGGGGTGGAATTGCGGTGGATACCGCCCTCCTCGGTCCATTCCAAGGCGACTTTGGTGGCCAAGGCAACCGCATTGCGCCGTCCGGAGCGGTGTAAGGCCTCGCCGACGATTTCTTCGGAGCGCCCGAAGCCGTATACCGGGGCAGTGTCGATCATGGTGATCCCTTGGTCCAAGGCGGCATCAATCGTACGTATGGATTGTTCCACGTCTGTGCCACCCCACATCCAGCCGCCAATGGCCCATGTGCCAAGTGCTACCCGGCTCACGGTAATGTCCGAGTTTGGGAGAGTGACGTATTCCATTAGGACCTCCTTTTGTCTTCAATGAGTTGGATGAGGTTGGGCACAGCCTCTTGCAAAATATCCTGGAGCATGGAGCGTAACAGTTCTGCAGGCACGTCACTGTCTGGAAAGGCTGTGCGCTGTTGGGTGAGGGTGTAGGTGTTTTCGAATACCTGTTTGTTGCCATGGCGTATTTGGAGTCGCAGACGGAGTTGGCCTGTAAAGCGGACGAGTTGGGTTTGGTTAACGGTCAATTTTTCCACTGCACCGGCAATGATCCAACTCGGGGTAGCTCCGCTAGCGCTTTGGAGCAAAACGGGTTTCGGACATTCTGCTTGTTCCAATTCGTCAAACAGGGCCTGACTGGCCCATTGACTCACGTTGTCTTGCGGAAAATAGCGCCCGCCATTGTGGGTTTGCCCCAATTGGTCTTGGGAGCGCGTATCCAGTAAAGGCTGAACCCCTATCTCTGTCTCGCAGCTTTGCGGGGAGATTGCTGGAGAATACGAGAGGGGAACCACCATACCGCCACCACACCCAAAAGACAGCAACACCACTACCAGCCCCAGGGTCTTGCCCACCACCTTTAGCATCTGTTGGCTCATGTCAACCTCGTTTTGTTTTTTCGGGCCCTAAGGGCTAAAGCGCGGCGCCAGACACTACGGCGCCAGATACCGACGAGAAGAATGAGTCCGCCAGAGACGGCGAGAAACATCAGAAAATGCTTCCAATCCGGATGGAGGATCAAACTGCGGAAACGGTCGGTGACAAAAATAATAGCCACAATACTCGGGAGCATACCGATAAGGGAGCCGAGAAAAAAAGCGGAAAACGGAAAGACGAGGGCGCCAGCTACGAGATTTATAATCGTGAAATGGGCGACAGGCGTCAAGCGGAGGACTATGGTGGCTGTTATGCCTCTGCGCCGCAAGCGTTCACTGAGGCGCAATAACCGGGGGCCACTCAGGGCGGCGACGGGTTTTTGACCCAAGAGCCTGCCCAAAAAATACAAGAAAATTGAGCTTATCATGCTCGCTGTCAGGGTAATAACGAGGCTGTTCCAGGGAGAAAAAAGCGTTGCCACTGCCGCAATCAAAGCGGTGACCGGGACAAATAAAAACGTCCCTAAAATAAAGCTTCCCCCGACCCATACAGACGCCAGTGGCCGGGAGCGCAAGTGGTGAAAAAAATCTTCTATCTGTTCTCGGTCCCAGATCCAGTCCGGTGCCAGGTATTGGTAGGCGAGAAAAGCGAGCCCTAGAAGCGCCAGCGCGAGGCCTGCCTTGCGCCAATATAATTTTTCTGGAAAATACCCCATGCGTGTCGTCCTTCGCTCACAAACCCGTTTTTCGCCGAGCGGCGCAGCTTGTTTTTCGGGCCAATACCGCGTACCACGCCGCTGGTCGCGGGGGGCGCTGGCTTATCCCGGGTTGGTGATGAGTGGCAGAAATACCATACACTTATGATAGTATACGACAAATAACGCTTTACGCAAGGAGGATAGGGAAAATGGCGACCTCGGCTATTGCTTTTTCCTCATACACATCCCCGGTCGGCCGCCCCGGTATGGTGGCCCGCCTCAGTCCATCTTTGGTCTTTTATCCAGCGTTGGTGCGGATCATTTTGCAGGCCGCGCACCAGGCTAAACGCGGCCAGTACCGAAGCCAAGAATGGATCCAGAGCAGTCTGCAGACCGTGAACCAATTGGAACGGGTCGGTGTGCGTTTTATTATTGAGGCAACGGAGCAGTTATCGAAGCTCGATGCCCCCTGCGTTTTTATTGCCAATCACATGTCCACGTTGGAAACTTTTGCGCTTCCCTGCATGTTGCGCCCTCACGGACCGGTGACATTCGTGGTCAAGCGCAGCCTGGTGACCTACCCCGTGTTCAAGCATGTTATGCGCAGCCGCGATCCAGTTGTTGTCGACCGTGAGAATCCCCGGGCTGATCTCAAGGCCGTGCTTGAAGGCGGCGAGCAGCGATTGCGCAAGGGGGTTTCTGTGGTGGTGTTTCCGCAAAGTACCCGAAGCGTGCGCATTGATGCCCAGCATTTTAATTCCATTGGCATCAAGCTCGCGCGGCGGGCCGGTGTGCCGGTGGTTCCTGTGGCGTTAAAAACCGATGCCTGGGGCGCTGGGCGCTTGATCAAAGATTTTGGCCCCATCGACCCGCGTAAACCGGCTCGTTTTACTTTCGGTGAGCCGCTTCGGATCCAGGGCAATGGCAAACAGGAACACAACGCGGTCTTCGATTTCATCCACCAACGTATTGAACAGTGGATCCACACGGATGATCCCCGTTAAGTTCAGGAAAATACGGCATGAACAGCCTGCCCTGTTGTGCCCTGCCTGCTTCCGGCCATGAGAGGAGGCTGACCTTTTATTCAGTAGCCGGTATCCCCTTTTTTGGGGACGTAAAGGTGGTAGCCGGGCAACAGCCGAGTTCATCTAAACGCGCGTTGATAAGTCGGCCCCAGCCTTTATTGGCCAACGGACTGGCCGGGCTGGGGTGCGGGACGCTTGCGATGCGCACATCTATCCCCTGACACGCCGCCTCTGCCCTGGTAGCAGCGAATTTTCCGATCCCCAACACCCATTTCGGGGCCAGAAGACGCACCGTTTCGTTGAGGGCTTGGTCGCAGCGCGCGAACAGGGCCTTGCGCTCTGTGAGCGGAAGTTTGTCCGGGGTGCGGTTTTTTCCAGAGGCTTCCATGAACGAGAGGGGGCAGTAATTGCCCACAAAAAAGTTCTGGAAAAAGGATTCCGGCGGCCCGAAGCGCTCCCTGGCCCATCCCCATAGGCGTTGTCCGCTGACCTCGCCCCGCGGGCACTCGAATCCTAGAACCGGACGTTTGGGGTGCTCATGGGCAGGCTTTTTGATGGGGGCGGTAATTCCCAGCCACGTTTTGACCATTTGTGCATCCCCAAACGGGACACCGGTCTGAGCCATCCCCCATGGCCCTGGATTCATACCCACCAAGAGCACGGGCGCCTGGTGCTCGGCGTATTCCAGATAGGCCCGGTAGCCGGCCCACGCGTACTCCAGCGGATTGTAGACAGAACTAACCGGAGCACTAAACGCGAGATCAGCAAGAGAGCGACACAATGTTGCGCCGATCTCGGCCAGCCCTTCGGCCTTGGATGGTTGGTGCGCCATGAGTGAGGTTCCTCTGCCTGATTCTGAGTTAGTCGGCGCGCAGGGCGCTGTCCACAAGGCTTTGGGCTTCGTGTTGCAAACGCTGGAGATGGTCCTGGCCGAGAAAGCTTTCGGTGTAGATTTTATACATGTCTTCAGTGCCGGAAGGACGCGCTGCAAACCAGCCGTTGTCCGTAGCGACTTTCACTCCGCCAAATGGGGCCTCGTTACTCGGCGCGCTTGTTTGGATAGAGCGGATGGTTTCCCCGGCCAGGGTTGTGGACTGCACTTCAGCGGGTGAAAGTTTTTTCAAGGCAGCTTTTGCCGCGGCATCTGCCGGGGCCTGGAGCCGTTCGTAGAGCGGAGCACCGAACCGCTCGGTCAAGGTTGTGTATAATTGGGCGGGATCGTTCCCGGTCACCGCAGTCATTTCTGCCGCGAGCAGGTCCATGACAAAGCCGTCCTTGTCCGTAGTCCACACGGTTCCGTCGCGGCGTAAAAACGAGGCCCCGGCGCTTTCTTCTCCACCAAAGCCAAGCGTTCCGGATTGTAGGCCCTCGACAAACCATTTAAATCCCACGGGGACTTCCACCAGGGGCCGCTGCAACTCAGCAGCAATGCGGTCCAAAAGTGAGGTGGTGACCATTGTTTTGCCCACGGCCACATCAGGGCCCCATTGCGGCCGGTGTTGAAAAAGGTACCAAACCGCGGCCGCCAGGTAGTGGTTGGGATTGAGCAAGCCGGCGGCAGCGGTCACGATGCCGTGGCGGTCGAAATCTGGGTCGTTGCCAAAAGCGATATCGAAACGGTCTTTCATCTCGAGCAACACCCGCATGGCGTAGGGAGAAGAGCAGTCCATGCGGATGACCCCGTCCTTGTCCAGGGGCATGAAGGCAAACTGGGGATCGATTGTGGTATTCACCACTTCGAGGTTCAATCCGTACATGGCGGCGAGCGGTTCCCAGAAGGCGACCCCGGAACCGCCCATGGGGTCGACGCCGATTTTAATACCGCTTTGCCGAATGGTCTCAAGATCGACCACGTGGCGCAGATCAGAGATATACGGTTGGATATAATCGTGTTCTTGGGTACTTTCCTGGCGCAGGGCCCGCTCGAAGGGGATGCGTTTGATCGCTTCTGGGTGGTGTAAGAGGGTATTGGCCCGCTTTTCGATCCAACTCGTGGTTTCTGTTCCGGCTGGGCCGCCGTGGGGAGGGTTGTATTTGAAACCGCCGTCTTGGGGTGGATTGTGTGAGGGGGTGATGACGACCCCGTCGGCTTGGGCTCCTTGATGGGCCCGATTCCAGACCAAAATAGCGTGGGAGATGACCGGCGTCGGCGTATAGCCGCGGTTGGTTTGGATCCGCACCGGGATCCCGTTGGCGGCAAAAACCTCCAAGGCGGAGATGAAGGCGGGCTCAGACAGGGCATGGGTATCCATGCCCAGAAAAAGTGGACCTTGATAGCCGTGACTTTGGCGCCATTCACAAATGGCCTGGCTGATGGCCAAGATATGGTTTTCATTAAAACTTCCGGCCCACGCGCTGCCCCGGTGTCCGGATGTCCCGAAGGCCACTGCCTGTTCCGGTTGGGTCGGGTCCGGAGTTTGCGTGTAGTACGCCGCCACCAAGCGTGGGATATTGGTCAACATGGATTGATCGGGGAGTTGGCCTGCGTTCTCATGGACAGCCATACGTACTCCTTTGCGGTAAAGGGGGGTTCATTGGGGAATCGAGGACCATGCGTCCAGCACAAAATGTTACAGGAGAAAAGCAGGTAAAGTGGTATTATGAGGTGGCACTGCCAATGGCACAGAGCCAGGCACTGCCAAGCAGTCCGATTGCGGTCACTGCGGCCAGCCTATTGCTCAAAGGTGTGGGCACCCACCCCCAGCGCAAGGCGATGCCAAAGAGGGCTCCGAGAAGTATCCCGCACCCGAAGCCCCAAAAATGGGCGCCAACATCGGTGTTGCCACCCCCGGTGCCTAAAAGCGCAACGATGCCCAGACAGGCGCCTAGGGGCAGCAGGCTGTCGAAGACCACTCGTCCTGTCTGCCCCTGCAGGGCGCGCAAACCTCCGATGGCGCCGACGGCCCCGAATATTGCCGTGGAAGCGCCCACGGCTGTGTGGCCAGAGGGGCTGAGCCAGGCGTTGCCAGCATTGCCGAGCATACCGCTGCTGAGTACGAGAAACCAACCCCAGCCGGAGCCGATTTCCTTGCATAAAAGGCCCACAAACAGTCCGCCCAAACCGATATTTCCCACCAGGTGCGCAGCGTCGTTATGCAAGGTCAACGCTGTGCCGGTACGCCACCATTGGCCCTGCAGAATGAGCCATTCCTTGGCACTCCCCCACTGCTGCCATTCGATGCGTCCAAGACCCGTGTACATCTCGCTTTGAGTCACGATATGCAGCAAAAGTAAGCCAAAAAATACCCAGAGAGTAGGTTCAATGCGGCCATAGTGGAGCGGCTGATATCCGGGATCTGGATTGTGCCAGTGGTGCTCTTCCTGCGCAAATGCGTTGATTTCCTCTTGGGCTGTGGGAAACCATGGCTCAGGAACGTAGAGGGCGCCGTTGGCGCTGTCGGTGGTATAGGGGACGCCGCGGGAGGCCAAGACGAGGCAATACAGTCGCAGGGTTTCAAAATCGCTCTCCGGGGTATGGGGCGAGATAACGGCGGTCCAGTTTTCAATGCCCTTGGGGGCATATTGGGTTTGAATCTCGTGCGGCATAGGGGTATACTTTATAGTTATGAGGCCAATGCACCCCTTGGGGGGTTTCGGTGCTGCTCGTATGGTACCGATACCGGCTATAGGGAGCAAGCGCTTGCTGTGGACCACGGTCTTGGTTTACACTTTCTGTGCCAAAAAGGGAGCAGGGAGGAGGATCATATTTTAACCCCGCCAGAAAAGGAGAAAACATGCAACGTTGGCTTATGATGTGTCTTGTGGGAGCCTTGTTGGGGCTCGCGGCGTGCCAACAGACGGCTGACCAAAGCCAGGAACAAAACAAAGGGGAGGCCGCTGGGGCCCTGGATTCAGAATCGGCTAAGGTCAGTTACGGGCTAGGAATGGATATCGGCAATAAGCTCAAGTCGCAAGAGTTCGAGATTGATCCGACCCTAGTGGCGCAAGGGCTTAAGGACGCCATGTCCGATGGTGAACCCCGGATGAGTAGCGAGGAAGTCCAGCAGACCCTGCAGGCTTTCCAACAACGCATGGCTCAGGAACAACAGCAGCAACAACAACAAAGCGCCGCTGAAAACGCCGAAGTCGGAGAAGCCTTTTTGGCCGAGAACAAGGCTGAAGAAGGTGTGGAAACCACACAAAGCGGATTGCAGTACAAAGTAATTGAACCGGGCGACGGCCCCCAACCGGATGCCGATGATGTCGTTACCGTGCACTATACCGGTAAATTGGTAAACGGTACGGTTTTCGACAGTTCCCATGACCGGGGCAAACCAGCTACCTTTCCGGTAGACGGAGTGATTCCCGGCTGGACGGAAGCGTTGCAGATGATGCAAGAAGGCGCGCAATGGGAGGTAGTCTTGCCTGCGGATCTGGCCTATGGCGAGCAGCAAGCCGGTCCTCAAATCGGTCCTAACTCTACTTTGATTTTTGAGGTCGAGCTTTTGGAAGTTGAAAAGCAGGATGCCAACGCCACGGAAGAGGAATAATTAGCCCCTTCGTAGGGCGGTTTTCAGTGCGTGGAGACAACACAGGCCGTGGACGGAAACGTTCGCGGCCTGTGTTGCGTTTGGCGTCAATGCTCTGGCCGCGGGCCGCCCCACCCTAGGGCCGTGTGCCCTATTCCAGAATGTTCCCGCAGCCGGTAAAGAGAGCGCAGGTGCTAGAGAGGGTCTCAGGTCACGGTGTACCGGGCTATAACGTGTAGAGTGTGGTGCGCTCGCGCATTTCGTAGGAATCAAAGGACTCGAATATGGTCGACAGATTCTCGGTGCAGGAATCTGCGGTCGGATAGACACTGAGTTGATCGAAAAGGGTTTCTTTGATCCGGAACATGATTTTGGGGTCAATAGCGATCAGCCGCACCCCGCGCACGATCGCTTCCGGGTATTCCGCCAGGACTAAAGGAATGGCATTGGCCGTGGGGTTGCCCTCAAAAAACTCTTTTTGCTTTTCTTCTGGTTCCCAAAAAATATTCAACGGCATGTCCAGCTCTCCGAATCCGGCGATATCAAGCAGGAAAAAGGGAATGCTGTCCTGGACAAAAACGCCGTATTGGATGGTTCCCTTTGTCCACGCCCGGATGTCTTGGCTTTCAAGCCCGGCATAGAAGGTATAGACATGCAGTGTTGCCCCGGCTAGATACGGGATGGGCCCTTCTCCCGGGGGCGCAAAATCAAGAGGCTTGCCGATGCGTATGTCACGAATCGCCTGCTGCTGGTACGCTGTCATGTCCACAATGACTCCTTTGACGCTAAACTCTGCTGTTTTCAGGGGCAATTTCCTGAAAACGGCTTTGCTGCTTTGTGCCCTAGTGGCGTTTCTCGGGGGGGGCGGGGGCGAGGCGTGTGAAGCCGGGTCCACAGCCCCGGTTGTGACCCTGCCCGCTTCTTTACAGACCTTCCCCCATGATCCGGCCTCCTTTACGCAGGGGCTCGTCTACCAAAACGGGGTGTTTTGGGAGAGCACCGGTTTATACGGTCGGTCCTCGCTTTCCAAACGTTCGGTACGCACCGGAAAAATTCTCTCCAAGATACGACTGGGTTCGCGTTTTTTTGGCGAAGGGGTGGCCCTTTTTAAGGGGCAACTTATCCAATTGACCTGGAAACACCAAACCGGGTTCGTCTATACCCCTGATCCATTGCGCCGGGTCCAAACCCTTTCGTACGCCGGTCAGGGATGGGGGCTGGCCGTGTATGACAATCAGCTGGTTATGAGCGACGGCAGTTCCCAACTCACGTTCAGGGACCAGAGCTTGCAACCGACAAAGCGGATTGAGGTACGTGACGGGACCAGGCAGGTCAAGTCGCTCAATGAGTTGGAAACCATCCAAGGCCTGCTCTGGGCCAATGTTTGGCCCACTGACCGCATCGTGATTCTTGATCCTTCCAGCGGTCGAGTTCAGGCCTGGCTCGACTGCTCCAGCCTCCGTGAGCGCTTCCCGGTACTCCACGAAGCCGGGGCGTTAAACGGCATTGCTTTTGACCCCCAAAATGAGCGGGTGTTTATAACTGGCAAATTGTGGCCCCTAGTGATTGCCTTCTCTCTTCAGGACCTCAATCTGCCTTGCGAGGCTCAGACCCGGGATTAGCGTTCTAAGAGGTCGCGGAGCGCGGCCTTTAGCTCCGGGTAGGTGAACCGAAAGCCGGCCTCTTCTAAGCGTCGTGGGCGCACGAACGGCCCTTGGACGAGCATATCCGCCATTTCCCCGAACACGAGCCGCAAAAGGTGTTTCGGGACAGGAAGAATGGCCGGCCGACGCAGCACCTGGCCCAAGGTTTTACTGAATTCTTTATTGGTGCAGATGTGTGGGGCGCTCATATTAACCGGACCAGAAAGTTCCGGAGTACGAGCGGCAAAGACAATGGCCTGCACCAAATCCTGAATGTGGATCCAGGGAAATCCCTGGCGTCCGGACCCGATCGGTCCGCCCAGCCCAAGACGGAAGGCGGGCAGCATCGTGGGTAAGGCCCCGCCTTGCGCCGCCAGAACCGTAGCAAAACGGGCCACCACAACGCGGGCACCGACCTGCTCGGCCTCAAGTGCAGTATTTTGCCAGTCCTTGCAGACTTCGGCCAAAAACCCTTCCCCTGCCGGAGCGGTTTCGTCAATGATTTGCTCTGCAAAAGCCGGGTAAAATCCAACAGCATTGGCGTTTACCAGACAAGGCTTGGGCTCCGCAGCGAGTTCAATGGCGCGCACGGCCTGACGGGTGGAATCAATGCGGGTAGCGTAAATGGCGTTTTTGATTTCCTTGGTCCACCGGCCCATAATATTTTTTCCGACCAGATTGACCAAAACCTCCTGATTGCTGGCGGTTTCCTGCCATTGACCGCCGGCAAGCGCATTGCCTACTACGACCTCTACGCCCTCGGGCAAATCTTTACCCCGGCGTTGGTGGCGCACGAGCGCTGTGACCTGATGATTGTGGCGTACCAGAAAGTGGCAGAGATGCTGGCCGACCAATCCGTTGGCACCAATAATGAAAAATCGCATGATGACCCCTTGGTTGTGGGTTGGTTAAGCGGACTTGTTTCTCCTGGTGGCCTGTGCCATTTTCATTTGTTCGTACTGGTTTTCAGGTCCGCGGTGCGGCGCGCCCCAGGCGATGGTTTATAGTCCAGAACTACGACAGCGTTTCTTTTCTTCTTCAGTTATACTACCAATAGGGAACCGCAAAGGAAAGGATTTCACTCATGTCCCACCCTGACACCCCGGCGCCGGTGGCTTGGAACCGGAACTGGCATGATTTTTTCTTCCAATTTTTCACTGCCGAGCGCACGGCAGTCTTGGCTACCGCTCGGGACAATTGGCCTTATTGCAGTCTTATGGCCTATGCGTGTCTCCGCGAGGACCCCCGCCGCTTGGTGCTGGCCTCCCCGCGGCAAAGCCGCAAGGTGGCCAATATCGAAGTCAACCCCAACGTTTCCCTGCTGATCGACAATAGCAAAAACGACGCTGAAGACAGCCATACCGCCCAAGCGGTAACCCTTATCGCAGAAGCGGCCCTGTGTCCCGCATCCTTGCACCGCGAGGCCGCACGAGTGTTCACCGCTCGCCACCCCCATCTGCACTCCTTTGTGGACCAGGATTCCACGGCGCTTTTATGTCTCCGGGTCTCCCGTTTTATTGTCGTCGAACACTTCCAACAGGTTACCCAGGTCGACAGCGGTTTGGCTTTTCACTAGCCGCCCCCTTTTTTGCAATGCAGCAAAACCACAACGAGGACGCAATGTACACAGCCTCTGTTTCCGCAACCCCGATCACCCTCGGGGTGAGCACCTGTTTATTGGGCAAGTCGGTCCGCTATGACGGCGGCCACAAACTGGATCGCTACGTCCGGGACACCCTTGGTCAGTATTTTGAGTATGTCCCGGTGTGTCCGGAGGTCGAATGCGGCATGCCGGTCCCCCGGGAGGCCCTGCGCTTGGTGGGTGATCCTGCCGCGCCGCGTTTAGTGACCATCCGCTCCCGTGAAGATTATACCCAGCAGATGCAGCAATGGGGCGAGCGCAAACTCGAGGAACTCGCTGCCCAGGATTTGTGCGGATACATTTTCAAAAGCCGCTCACCCAGCAGCGGCATGGAGCGGATCAAGGTCTACAACGACAACGGCATGCCCTCACCCACGGGGGTTGGAATCTGGGCCCGGATGTTTATGGAACGTTTTCCTCTGCTGCCGGTGGAAGACGAAGGCCGTTTACACGACCCCAAATTGCGTGAGCAGTTCATCGAACGGGTCTTTGTCTATTGGCGCTGGCGGGAATTGGCCAAACAGGGCCCCAATGTCGGGCGACTGGTGGATTTTCATTCCCGGCATAAGCTTTTGATTATGGCCCACAGCCCGGAGTTGTACAAAGAAATGGGGCGCTATGTGGCCAAGGCCAAAGACATGGATCCGGAGGCGCTTCTGCCGGGCTATCTAGCGTTGCTGGACCAGGCTATGCGGGTCAAAACGAACGCCAAAAAACACACCAATGTTTTGCACCACCTGTTGGGATATTTCAAAAATCAACTGGCCAGTGATGAAAAACAAGAATTTCTAGAAATCGTCGAGCATTACCGTGCCGGGGATGTGCCGCTTATCGTACCTGTAACTCTGGTCAATCATTTCGTGCGCAAATATCAGGAGCCGTATTTGGGGCAACAGTACTATCTCAACCCCCATCCCATTGAATTGAGGTTACGCAACAATGCCTGAATCCTTCTCTCCTTCTCCGGTTTTGGTCCTGGGCGCGACGGGCTACGTCGGCGGGCGATTGGTCCCCCTGCTTCTACAGCGCGGGTATCGGGTGCGCGCGGCAGGTCGTTCCGTGGAGAAGCTCTCCTGTCGGCCCTTTGCCGGGCATCCCAATATCGAATTGGTCCAAGCCGATGTGCTTGACGCCGCCAGTCTGAGCGAAGCGGCCCAAGGGTGCCGAGCCGCGTATTATTTAGTGCACTCCATGGCCCCGCAGGTTCAGGATTATGCGCAAACCGACCGTGTTGCGGCGCGCAATATGGTTCAAGCCGCTGAAACAGCGGGTTTGGAACAGATCATCTATCTGGGGGGGCTGGGCGAAGACGATGCAGACCTGAGTCACCACTTGCAGTCACGCCTTGAAGTGGGCCGGATTCTGCAAGAGGGCGTTGTGCCGTGTACGTTTTTACGCGCGGCCATGATCCTCGGGGCTGGTAGCGCCTCCTTTGAAATGATGCGCTATTTGGTTGAACGGTTGCCGGTGATGCTTACTCCCCGTTGGGTCCGCAGTAAATGTCAACCCATCGCTATTTCAAATGTTTTGGAGTACTTGGTGGGTGTGCTCGGCCATCAGGAAGCGCGGGGGCAAACCCTGGATATTGGAGGGCCGGATATCGTCACCTATGCGGAACTCTTCCGTTTGTACGCCGAAGAAGCCGGATTGCGCCGCAGGCTGATCATTCCCGTCCCCGTCTTTTCCCCAGGCTTGAGTTCGTATTGGATCCATTTGGTGACCCCGGTTCCTGCGAATTTGGCCCGGCCCTTGACTGAGGGGTTGCGCAATACGGTTATTTGTCGGGAAAACCGTATCCAATCCATGATCCCGCAACCCCTGCTTTCCTGTCGGGAGGCGATTCGTGTTTCTTTGGATCGGGTCCGGCAGCACCAGGTCGCGAGTTGCTGGTTCGATGCCGGCGAGGCCACGGCCCCAGAATGGGTTACCTGTGAAGACGCGCAATACGCTGGAGGCACCATTTTGGAGTGCGCGTTTCGCACGGTGATCGCCGCTGACCCGGAGGAGGTTTGGACACCGATACAACGGATCGGCGGCGCCACGGGCTGGTATTACGGGAACCGGCTGTGGTGGTTGCGCGGGCTTATGGATCGCTTTTTCGGCGGGGTTGGGTTACGGCGCGGCCGGAGGGATCCCGAAGAAATCCGGGTCGGAGACGGCCTTGATTTCTGGCGGGTCATGGATGTGCAACCCGAAAAGCGGCTCTTCCTTTTGGCGGAGATGAAACTCCCGGGAGAGGCGGTGCTGGAATTCAGGCTCCAATCCCTTGGGCCGGGGCGCACTGAAGTTGTTCAATCAGCGAGTTTTTTGCCCAAAGGACTATTGGGGATGGCCTATTGGTACGCTTTGGCGCCAGCGCACGTGGTGATTTTTAAAGGAATGCTTGAACAAATTGCGGCGGCTATCGGTCGGCCCATTGTGACCCCCCCGACTCGGGTCCATTCCCAGCGGCGGCAAAGCTGTCGTTTGCCGCAATAGCTTCTGGCCCTTCTATTACCGGCCCGCTATCATAGGAGAAAACGGTGCCCCATCTTGATTCCCCTGTGCATCCCGAGCGCCTCTGCACCCTCTGGGGCCCTGATACGGTTTCCGGGCCGGTGGTGTATTGGATGAGCCGGGAGCAGCGTATTGTTGATAATTGGGCCCTGCTCCACGCCCAACACCTGGCCCGCTCCCGGCAGGCTCCCTTGGCTATTGTGTTTTGTCTGGCTCATTTTTACGGGGGCGCTAGCCAGCGGCATTTCCAGTTCATGCTGCAGGGATTGCGCCAGGTGGCCGAGCAGGCCGAGGCATTGCACATACCTTTTGTCCTGCTCAGCGGGAAGCACCCGGCCCAGGAAGTAGCCCGCTTCTGCGACACGCATCTGGTGGGGAGTGTCGTGTTGGAATTCGATCCCCTGCGGCATAAGCAGCAATGGCACCGAGATTTTCTGGGCCATTGGCACGGCGAATGCGTGGAAGTTGACGCGCACAATGTGGTTCCCTGTCGGCGGGCATCGCAGAAGCAGGAATATGCCGCCCGGACCATACGGCCCAAAATCCAGCGCCGGTTGCCGGAATTTCTGGACCCTTTCCCTGAGATCGCACCCCACCCCGTTGCCTGGCACGGCAGCGAGTTGCCACGGCAGGATTGGCAGAGGGCGGAAAGCGCCCTCATGGCACCGGATTATGGCCCGGCTATCGAACGTGCTTCCGGCGAAGCGGCCGCGTGGGCTCAGGCGCGGGAATTTATCGACACCCGGCTTTCCCGGTACGCGGCCCAGCGCAATGACCCTAACGCCGGTGCGGTTTCAGGAATGTCGCCGTACCTGCATTTCGGCCAGATCGCCCCCCAGCGGCTGGCTCTGATGGCCCGAGACGCCACCAAGGCGGAGGCAGCCTCGCGGGAGGGGTTTATCGAAGAATTGGTCATTCGCCGCGAGCTGGCCGAGAATTTCTGTTTCTACAACCCAAACTACGACACTTTTGCCGGCCTGCCGGCCTGGGCGCAACAATCCCTCAACGAACACCGGGAGGACACCAGAGAAGCGCTGTATGTTTTTGAACAATGGGAAGGGGCCCAGACCCACGATACCTTGTGGAATGCGGCGCAATGGGAAATGGTTAGTACCGGGACCATGCACGGCTATATGCGCATGTACTGGGCCAAAAAGATTTTGGAATGGTCCGCCTCGCCGGAAGAGGCTTTGACCACGGCTATGGCCCTCAATGACCGCTATGAACTCGATGGGCGGGATCCCAACGGGTATACCGGAGTCATGTGGTCCATTGGCGGGGTGCACGATCGGCCCTGGAAAGAGCGCCCGGTGTACGGCAAGATACGTTATATGAATGCCCGCGGCGCAGCGCGGAAATTCGACGTTCAAGCCTATATCACCCGCTTCTCCCCCACCTCCGGCCCCGCTGAAGGCAAATCCACAAGGACTGGATATGTTTGAGTTCCCGTCTTTGTGAAGGCGAGCCTGGCACAAGATTTTTGAGGACCAGGCCTGAGTTCACAAATCGGTTGGGGACACCTCCGGCGCCTGCTCCTTTATTGCCGTGGCCACGAAAATAGGGTCGGCTTGGGGCACAGAGACGCTTTGGGCGTCCTCTGCTGGGCGCCACCAATTCCGGTAGGTGATGGTCTGCAACCCGGCAGTCCACGGGGTTTGCAAAAGATAGTCCATGACGAGGCCGAGGCGTTCAAAGGGGTGGATATCCGCCCAGATATTGGTTGTTTTGGGCGGAAACCAGCGGTTGGAAAAGCCGATGCCAAGACGCCCGCCCGGCCGCAATACGCGCACCATCTCTGCTACCACTTGCCGCGGGGAGGTGAGGTATTCGATGGACAAGGAACAAAGTACAGTGTCGAAGCTGTTCGTGGCAAAGGGCAGATCGGGGTCGGCGTTGAGGTCGTGTAGGACATGCTCGTGGAGCCGGGGGTTGTGCTCCATTTCCGCAGTATTTAATCCCAAACCGGTGACCTGGATCTCCGGAGTGTCTGGCAAGTGGGATTCGACGCTGCTCATAAGATCCAAGACTTGAGCGTGGGGCTGTACAAGGCGCTCGTATTCCGCGGCCAGGCAGGCGCTGGCCTGGCGGTCGATATGGCCGACAAACCGGGGGTGGGCGTAAAAAAGGCGGTCGTCACCGCAATCGGCACGCTGCAACCCGTCGGGTTCGGCAAAATCCGTTGGCTGCCCCTGACTCCGCGCTTGCATACCTGGACCCTCCCCGGTGATGCATTCCGTCCATTCCATAACCCGGCCACCGGTGTCTGTATCTTTTGGGGCCGCATCCACAACTTCGACACTGAGCCGAAGGGGCAAGCCGGCCAACGGGTGATTCCAATCAGCGGTGAGTGTGTCCTGTTTGAGGCCAGTAACACGGAAGGGATACGTATTGGCTCGAAAGATCCCTGGTATGCCCTGAAGCAGCCCCAAGGGATAAAAGCGTCCGAAACGGGGAGTCACTTTGGCGCCGCGTAATGTGGGGGCCCGAAAATTGTCCCGCGGCACAGTGCGCGTTCTCGCCTGGCTGGGCAGGGGCACAAGCTCTCCGGGTCCGTAGTGGAATTCAAACGTTTCTCCGGGACGGGCTCCTTTCAGGGCATCCTCTACCCCGGGCGGGAATATGTCACGCCACAAATTGGCTTTCCGGGCTAAGTAATGCTCGCTGTGGCGCCCTTCCTGGCTTTCCCAATGCAGGGTGAAGTGGAGGCTGGCAAAACTGTCTTCGGTTATCGGCATACACACCTCGCTTTTTTTGTGCTGGATTTCGTGATTTGGATTTTGTCATTCTCTGCGCCGCGGTATTGGCCTGGTGTAGGGTTTACGGGCTGAGCTCTTCCAGAACCCAAAAAAATCGGGGCTGGTTTTCGATGTGGTAGGAATGCACCGTGACTAGTCGTGCGCGGTTACCGAACATCTCTGGGGCTGCCGGGGTATTAGACAGGATAATCAGACGTCCGTTTGTCGCCAAGAGGGAATGGGCAAGGGGCAAAAGTTTGGGCCAGGGCAAAAAGGCTCGGCTGAGAACGAGTTGGGCTGGGAGGTAGTCGTGCGGGAGTTCTTCGGCGCGCCCGTGATGGATCGTGGTTTGGGAAAGTTCCATTTGCGCCACTGCATTGTGCAGGAAGGCCACCCGTTTTTGGCGGATTTCCACGAGGGTGTACGTGCCGTGGGTCCAAAAAAGACGCAACGGCAGTCCCGGCAGGCCGGCTCCAGCGCCCAGATCCAATGTCTGCATTGTGCGCGGCCACGAGAGGGTCTCAAAAAGTTCAGCCAAATGCCAGCTGTCAGCGACTAAGCGGGTCAGGATCGTTTGCCAATGGCGTGGCCCGACCAAATTGACCCGGCGGTTCCATTGCTGGAGTAACCGGAGATAGGTGGTGAGTTTTTCGGTCTGATACGCATCAAGCGGTTGCCCTAGGCTGTGCGTATGCGCGGCAACCGCTGCTTCATCGGGCAGAGAGGCGGGCTGGGCCATGCGGACTCCTTGTCGGTAATCCCGCGGTTTGCAAGAGAAAGGGGGCTCTATATGCCTGGGAGGCAAGGGCGCTCCGGGAAAACTCTTTACCTTGTTTATATCTCCGGCTATACTGATATGTTTTATACAAATGCCCTGGATTCGTAAAGACGGTCCTGAAGGCGCCTGCGACCGGAGGTGGGTACGGGTATAATCCCCACAGGGCGGGCGCGTTCGCAATGCACGGAGGAGAAATATGTCCCCAGTGTCCCCTGCGGTCGGGGTGGCCGCATTGTTTCCCGGACAGGGCTCGCAAGAGCCCGGCATGGGTCGGGATGTCGCCGAAAACTGGCCCGAGGCCATGGAATTGTGGAAAAAAGCCGAAGCCGCGGCCCAGGCGCCGTTGCGGGAAATGTTCTGGGACGGCGACGCCGAGACTATGGCCCAAACGCGCTATCTCCAACCTGCCTTGACTGTAACCAATCTCACACTGTGGGCCTATGTCCACAGGCGATGCCAAGTGGGCTGCGCGGCCGGGCACAGTTTGGGCGAATTCGCTGCCCTCGCAGCAGCCGGTGTGTTGAGTGCCGCTGACGTCCTGGATTTGGTTGCGGTGCGGGGCAGACTCATGGCCGAGGCCGGACAGGGACAAAACGGCGCTATGGCTGCGGTATTGAAGTTGGAGCAGTCCCAGGTCGAAGCCCTAGTCGAACAGGTGGCGCAAGAGAGCGCTGCTGAGTTGCGTATCGCCAACTACAATGCCCCGAATCAATTGGTAGTCAGCGGCCATAAAGCGGCTGTGGAGCGCCTCGGGCACTTGGCCAAAAACGAAAAAGGCCGGGCTGTGCCTCTACCGGTAAGTGGCGCTTTCCATTCGCCATTGATGCATGAGGCCGCGGATGAATTGCGGGCCTATATGCAGCGCTTGGCGTGGCAAGACGCCAAATTTCCAGTATATCTTAATGTTACGGGGCAAGCCGAGCAAGACGGGGAAACCATTAAGGCACTTATGGGCAGACAGATGTTATCATCCGTTTTGTGGAGCCAGACCATTGCCGCCCAATGGGAAGACGGGGTCCGTTTCTGGATTGAAGTCGGCCCGAAACAGGTCTTGAAAAAGCTTCTCACTGCCAACCTCAAGGGCGCCTCGCAAAATTGGGATGCCTTGGCTGTGGGTAAGCTGGCGGATGTGGAAACGGTAGAGGCGCCCTCCCTGGAACCGTGAACACGCTTGATACGAACACGACACGGATAGAATACTGCCATTTAGGCCGGGTCCCAGCGCCCCGGCGGTGCGAACCCCTCTCTCGACTACAGAGGTGTGGGTAAACGAATAACAGGGAAGAACGGGAAACGTAAGCGCATGCGAGCAAGCACATATATAACCACACTTCTGCAAACCGTGGTAAAGGAGCGGGGCTGGCAATGGCCGAGCAAAGCGAGCTTGGACGCCCCGAAAGATCCGCGGTTTGGTGATCTGGCTTCGAACCTGGCCTTGGTATTGGCTAAGCAGGCTGGGCAAAAACCGCGCGATCTCGCCGGTAAGTTGCGTGGAGAACTCCTGCAGCGCGGCACCGCATTGCAGGATATTGAAGTCGCCGGCCCTGGGTTTCTGAACTTTTTTTTCACGCCGGACTTTTGGCAACAAACGATTCATGCCGTCCAGGATGCCGGAGATGCCTACGGCCAAAGCGATATGGGCCAAGACGCCCGGCTGCAAATCGAATATGTTTCAGCCAACCCCACCGGGCCACTGCATATCGGCCACGGCCGTGGCGCGGCCGTGGGCGATAGTCTGGCCCGTATTCTGCGGTATAGCGGGCACCAGGTGTGCACGGAATACTATCTCAACGACGCCGGGCGCCAAATGCAGATTCTGGGCGCTTCCATCGCCTATCGCGTCCGGGAATTATTGGGCCAGGCCGGTGATTTTCCGGAAGACCATTATCAGGGCGAATATATCCGAGAGATAGCCCAGGAGCTGCTCGAAGTTC
>JBNJGM010000002.1:31136-38317 GCA_051747685.1 Thermodesulfobacteriota bacterium
ATCGCGTCCGGGAATTATTGGGCCAGGCCGGTGATTTTCCGGAAGACCATTATCAGGGCGAATATATCCGAGAGATAGCCCAGGAGCTGCTCGAAGTTCACCCGGTTCCGTTGGCTGAGCTCAGTCAGGAGGAATTGCAGCGGGTTTGCCGTGAGCACGGCTTGCAGCGTATTTTAGAGGGAATCCAGGAAGATCTTCACTCCTTCCGTGTTGAACACCAAGTCTGGTTTTCGGAGCAATCCCTGCTGGATAAGGGCCAAGTTGAGGCGACCTTGAACGATTTGCGCCAGCGTGGTCTTGCCTACGAGCAGGACGGCGCTTTGTGGTTTGCGAGCACTCGTTTCGGGGACGACAAAGATCGTGTATTGCGCAAATCCGACGGGGAATTGACCTATTTTGCTTCGGATATCGCCTACCATGCGGACAAATTCACCCGTGGATTCGACACCGTAATCGATGTCTGGGGCGCGGACCATCACGGGTATGTTCCCCGAATGAAAGGCGCTGTGCAGGCTCTGGGACGCTCGGAAGAGGATTTGCAGGTTGTTTTGGTGCAATTGGTCAATCTTTTGCGTGACGGCGTACAGGTCAGCATGTCAACGCGGGCAGGAAAGTTCGATGCGCTGACAGATGTATGTTCGGAAGTCGGTGTGGATGCGGCACGTTTTATTTTTCTGTCCCGCAAAAGCGACAGTCATCTTGATTTTGATCTGGAATTGGTTAAGCGACAAAGCATGGACAACCCTGTGTACTATGTGCAATACGCTCATGCTCGCATCAATTCCGTCCTGCGCAAGGGCGCGGAGCGTGGGTACGTCCCTAGGACGGTGAACGCCGCGGAATTAACCCAATTGGATACCCCCGAGGATAGGGAACTTTTACAACAATTGGACCGTTTCCCGGAAACCGTTCAGGGAGCGGCGCGGACTTTGAGTCCGCACCACGTCTGCTATTATCTGCAAGATCTTGCTGGCTTGCTCCACCGTTATTACAATACACACTCGGTGTTGTATGCCGAGAGTGAACACCGGCTCCAAGCCCGTTTCAACCTGCTCTTGGCGGTGCGCCAGGTGCTTCGAAACGGGCTCGAATTACTGGGCGTCAGCGCGCCGGAGCAAATGTAGGGGGGCCGTATGGCCACGAAAAAAAAATCCTCGAAAAGCACGGGCAAAGGGACCAGCAGCGGACGGAAGTTTAGCTTCGAGTTCACCTTCACCGGATTGTTCGCCCTAAGCAGCCTTTTTTTGGTCGTATTGGTGTGGGTTTTTGTTTTGGGCATCCTTGTGGGGCGGGGATATCACCCCGAACGTTTCGTGCCGCAGCTCGACAAAGTGTTGCCCGAAAAAGGCCAACCGCAGGCCGAAAACGAAGTGCTGCGTTCCGAGGAACTCGGCTTTTTCAAGGCCTTGCGCCGCGACTCTGACTCAGAGAAGCCTCAGGACGATGAAAAATCTTCACCTCCGGCTGAGGAGGCGTCCGTACCCCCGGCTGAGGCTGTTGTGGAAGAGGAGCAATCTTCCCCTCCCCCTTCCGCACAAGGTGATCAGCGGTACGCATTGGTTTATCAGGTGGCCGCCTTTCAGGCCGAAGATAAGGCCGTTTCAGTGCAGAAAAAATTGCGCAATGCGCAAATGGACTCGTTTTTAGCGGAAGTCCAGCGTGAGGGGACGACATGGCATCGGGTCCTGGTTCCCTTTACCGGAACACGGCAGCAAGCCCAGGATTTTCAAACCCGTTTAGCTGAGGCAGGGGTGAATAACCCTTTTGTGTACAAGAAAAAAACTTTGCAGGACTGAAACGGAGGCGCGGATGACCTTTGTTCCAAGTAAAGCCTTTTTTACCAAAGGTATCGGTCGACATAAAAATAAGCTGCAATCTTTTGAACTCGCTTTGCGGGACGCCCGAATAGAAAAGCAGAATTTGGTGTATGTTTCGAGCATTTTCCCGCCCAAATGCAAGATTATCAGTGTCGAGGAAGGGGTGGATTATATGCAGGCGGGCCAAATCACATTTTGCGTCATGGCCCGTAACGCGACCAACGAAAAAGGACGTTTGGTCGGATCGGCTGTGGGGATGGCTTTCCCGGCGGACGAGAGCCATTACGGATACATTTCCGAACACCACGCCTTCGGGGCTGAGGAGTTGGAAATCGGGGACTTTGCCGAAGATTTGGCCTCAACGATGCTCGCAACGACCCTGGGCATCGATTTTGACCCGGAAAAGGATTACGACGAGCGCAAGCAGATTTATCATATGAGTGGGAAGATTATCGATTCCGCATCTGCGCCCTGCGTCACTCGCGGGCAAGCCGGATTGTGGACCAGCACAGTCTCCGTAGCGGTCTTTATTCCTTAAGGTGCGGGATATGTACACCGAATATCTGGATTTGGACACGAGCAATGGCCGTTTGGTCACGGTTTGGCCGGTGCCCTATGAAGGCACTGTCAGCTTCGGGACCGGCACTGAAAACGGCCCCGCGGCCATACTACGGGCCAGTGCGGAAATCGAAACCTGGAACGAAGCTGCGGGCCTGGATCTGGCCGAACTCGTCCATTTTACTACCCTGCCGGCGTTTCACCCTCCGGCGGCGGGCCCGGAGTCGGTGTATGCGGCTCTGCGCGAAACATTGCGCAGCGATCCCACGTTTCACCCCGCCCAGGATTTTCTCTTAACCCTGGGCGGGGAGCACAGCGTGGCCTTAGCGCCGATCGCCGCCTACGCCGAGGCCTATCCGGATTTGGTGGTCCTGCAAATCGATGCCCACGCGGACTTACGGCCGCATTTTGAAGGCACACCCTATTCCCACGCCTGTGTCATGGCCCGGGTCCGCGAACTCGGAGTGCCCCTAGCCCAAATCGGGATCCGTAGCTTAAGCCGCGGCGAAAGCGAAATGATCCATGGGGCTGACCCTGAGACGTTGCTGACCATGTTTGCACACGATTTGCCCGCACCGGTCGAAGCGGCTCGACAGTTGCGCGCGTTTATCAACGACCGTCCCGTGTATATCAGCTTTGATGCCGACGGGCTGGACCCTTCGGTATTACCCGGCACTGGTACACCGGAGCCTGGGGGACTCCAATTGCACTGGTTGGAGCAATTGTGGGAGGCTTTGTGGCCGGGTCCGGAGTTGGTGGGCCTGGATTTTTGCGAAATGGCCCCGTTGCCCGGCGCCGGCGTGGTTTCTGAATCCGTGGCAGTTCAGGCCATTAACGCCATTTTATTGCGGGCCTTGCGGCACTAAATTGTTTCTTCCTTTTGAGCGCGCAGCAACGCTGGGAGGCGCCATGTCCGACGAAAACGACCATATCCGTTTGATCAACGAGCTCGGCAATCCAGAAGACGAAGGATTTGAGCCCCTTGCCCTGCTTGATCCGGAGCGTATCCACGATTTCGACGACCTGCTCACCGCTATGTCCCAGACCGCCTTTGGCGGTCGGGGCCTCGGTGAGGCCCTGGATGTATTACAGGAAATGGTTCAGGATCCGGAATGTCATGTGGTGGGAACGTTTTCCGGGGCGATGACCGTGGCCAAAATGGGCCAACTTTTGTGCACCATGATCGACAACGGTTGGGTGGATACGGTGGTTTCTACGGGCGCGCTTATGGCCCACGGATTTATCGAGTCCATCGGACTGAAGCACTACAAATACGTCCCGGAACGGATGAACGACGACGCCTTGTTTAAGCGTGGTTTTAATCGAGTGTATGACACCTTGGAGCCGGAGATCAATTTTGCTCAAGCCGAGGATGTAGTCCATGCGGTCATGACTGAGATCAAAGACTGGGATCGAATGAGTTCGGCTGCCTTGTGCCGGGCCATCGGGGGGTATTTGCAGAAGCATTTTCGCGGCCCCGGTATTCTCAAAAGCGCTTATGCCCGCGAAGTTCCGGTCTTTATCCCCGCTTTCACCGATTCGGAACTCGCCTTGGACGTAGCCTCGCATATCCTGCGCCACTGTCCGCAGGCGGTGGCCCGGGAGGGAATGGAGGCAGCTCTGCCATTTCATTTTAACCCCTTTTATGACCTCTTTGAATATACCCGACGTGCCTGTGGGGCGAAGCGGCTAGGGATTTTCACCATCGGCGGCGGTGTGCCCCGCAATTGGGCCCAACAGGTCGGCCCTTTTGTGGAGATTGTGAACCAACGGGTCGAGGGGCTGGATTTGCCACTGCGCCGTTTTCAATATGGGGTCCGTATCTGTCCTGAGCCCTCGCATTGGGGAGGATTGTCTGGATGTACCTACCAGGAGGGGATATCCTGGGGTAAATTCGTGCCCCCGCTTCAGGGCGGCCGTTTTGCTGAAGTGCATAGTGACGCGACCATCGCGTGGCCGCTGTTGATCAAGGGACTGCAAAACCGGCTGGCCAAAGGGGCCGCTACCACTTAGGCCGGTTTGCCTTCCGAGAGTTTTGACCCCGCTGGGTGTGACCTAGCGGGGTTTTTTGCGCCAGCACATACGTATTTAGCGTGCAAGCCATCTGAATGGAAAAACCCGTTTGCACCCCTTCCTTGTTGTCTGTTTTCCAGGCGGACAGATTTTTGGTTTGCGAGATTTGCGATTGCCACGGCACGAGGCAAAGTCCCTCCATCGGAACCGCGGTGCTCTCCATGAGGGGCATGGGGGCAAAGCTCAGCCGCGCGGAATTATTTTCCTGCTCCTCTTCGTTGCCACCATTTTTCCGGCATTTCAGCCAAAAGCATGCCGCAAACAATTCCGGCCGCGCCCAACCCCGCCCAGGGACCAAGATGTTCGCCCCCGATCAGACAGGCATAAAGGGCGCCAAACACTGGTTCCATGCAAAAGATAAGCGCGGCCCGGCTGGGGGCGGTAAAACGCTGCATACTCGTTTGGGCCCAAAAGGCAAAAACCGTCGCCAGCGGCGCACACAGGAGCAGGGCTTCTAGAATGGCAGGTTCCCAGAAAACAACGGCCTCCCCCCTGGCTAAGGCGATTCCTGTGCTCAAAACGCCCACCACCGCGATTTGGACCGCGGTCAGCCAATAGACATCGGTGTTGCGGGCGTACCGGCCGGTGAAGATAATCTGCAAGGCAATGCACACGGCGCAGGCCAAGACGATCAGGTCGCCAAAGTTGATGTGCAGCCCGGCATCAAGGGTCAGAGCGGCTAGGCCAAAGGTGGCACAGAACACCCCAAGGCGTACCGGAATAGGGATGTGCACCCGGAATAAAAGGGCATTGAACAAGGGAACGAACACAACGTTCATCCCAGTAACAAAGGCGGTATTCGCGGCTGTGGTGTAACGCAGGCCAAGGGTTTGAAAGGCAAAGGCCCCAAAAAGAAAAGCCCCTAAAACAGCCCCATGCATCAGGGCCTGCCGGGTGCAGTACCGGCGGCGCCATATGAGGATGGGGACAAACAGCCCTGCCGCCAGAGTGAAGCGTTGGCTGAGAAAGGCAAAGACGCTGACGTAGTCCAGGGCGTCTTTGATCAGGGTGAAGGTTATTCCCCAGATCAAGGCCACAAAAAGCAGGACGCAATCGGCACCGAGTTGGCGTTTTGGGGACACGGGCGAGGCGGGGGAGACAGCTGGGGCGGACAAAAATAAATTGCCTTTGGGTAGAGATTAATGCTATTGAGATTGTTCCACTTTTAGATCGAATTTCGACCTATGCGAGGATGCCTATGACCCAGCCGTTTGCCAATCGATTAGCCAACGCTTCCAGTCCCTACCTTGAGCAGCACGCCGACAATCCTGTCGCTTGGCAGCCCTGGGACAAACAGGCCTTGGAGCTGGCCCAGAGCCTGCAACGCCCCATTTTTCTCTCCATTGGATACGCCACCTGTCATTGGTGTCACGTTATGGAGCGGGAGTCCTTTCAGGACCAGGATATCGCCTATTTGTTAAACAATACCTGTATTCCGATTAAGGTGGACCGGGAAGAACGGCCGGATTTGGACGCCTTTTATATGACCGCCTGCCAAGCCCTCACAGGGCGCGGAGGATGGCCTTTGAATCTCTTGCTCACCCCTGAAAAGCGGCCGTTTTTTGCCGCCACCTACATCCCAAAGCAATCCCAATTTGGCCAGCCCGGATTACTGGAGTTTTTGCCCCGTGTCCAGGAAGACTGGAGCCGCAGCCGCGAGCAGATCGAACAGTCCGCGACGCAATTGGTTTCCCATGTCCAAAATGCCTTGCAAGCAACCAGTGGCCCGGAACCGGATGACGCGGTGTTCGAGCAGGCGTTGCAGGAACTCAAGGCGAGTCACGATACGGATTTCGGGGGGTTTGGTAAGGCCCCAAAATTCCCCACCCCCCACGTCCTTTTGTTTTTGGTGCGCTGTTATGACCTGTACCAGGACCCGAGTTTGCTGCACATGGTCGACGCCACTCTGGAAGGGGTTTGCCGCGGCGGGATCCGGGACCATATCGGCGGCGGTTACCACCGCTATTCCACTGACCGCGCCTGGCATCTGCCCCACTTTGAGAAAATGCTCTATGACCAGGCCTTGCTTTTGATGGCCCTGGCTGAAGGCCATGGCCGCACACGCCGGGACCTCTTCCGCCGGGAGGCTATGGCCGTGGCTGAGTATATGCTCACCCGCCTCCATAATGGCTCCGGTGGGCTGTATTGCGGTGAAGATGCAGATACCGAGGGGCAGGAAGGCGCGTTTTATCAGTGGACCCAGGAAGAATTGGAAGTGGCGTTGCCGGAATCCACCTACCGCGTTGTGCATGAAATGGCCCGGATACGCAGCGAAGGCAATGTGCTTGAGGAGGCGACGCAACAACCGACGGGAAAAAATATACTCGCCCGGGTGGCGGACACGGCTGATGTGGCCCAAGCATTGGATCTCACGGAAGAACAGGTACGATTGGAATGGTACAAAGCCATGGCCAGTCTGGCCGGCCTCCGGGCGCAGCGCACGCAGCCGTTTTTAGACGATAAGCAGTTGACGAGTTGGAATGGTCTCGCGATTGCCGCTTTGGCCCGCGCTGGGATTCTGCTCGGCGAGGAGAGCTTGATTGCTGCTGCCAAACAGACCGCTGACTGGGTGCTCAAGACGCTCCAACCCGAGCCCGGGAAATTGCTGCACCGCGCCCGTGGCCAGCAAGCCGGTATTCCCGGTTTTTTAGAGGACTATGCCTATTTCATTTGGGGGCTTTTGGAATTGGTCCAGACCAGTGAAGGTCAGGGCTATCGCGATATCGCCTTGCG
>JBNJGM010000002.1:38417-84227 GCA_051747685.1 Thermodesulfobacteriota bacterium
TATTCCCGGTTTTTTAGAGGACTATGCCTATTTCATTTGGGGGCTTTTGGAATTGGTCCAGACCAGTGAAGGTCAGGGCTATCGCGATATCGCCTTGCGTTTGGCGGAAACCGTTTTGTCGGAATTCGCCGACCCGGAGGAAGGTGGTTTTTTCCAAACCCCGACCGGAGCCTCCGATCCCCTGGTGCGGTTGAAGAAAGTGTTCGACGATGCCTTGCCTTCGGATACGGCGGTTATGCTCTACAATCTGGTTCGCCTCTATGGCCCGGGGGCCACGAACACAACCGCCCGCAAGCATCTGCAGGGGGTCGCAGGCATGGTTCGGCAGTATCCCCAAGGAGCGCTTTTTACCCTGTTTGCGGCCAGTTTCCTTGGGTCTTAGAAAACAGCCTGTAGACAGGTGTGTGAAGGGCTGTTCACGGCGATGCCTATGAACAACACAGCGCATGGCCTTGGGACATCATCAGGGCGTAACCACGGCGCAAACACGGCGCGGGATCCGTATCGCCACTTTGCGTGGCTGTATGGCCGAGTGCTCGACCCTTGGTTGCGGTCCCTGCACCGTGCTGTGCTTGAACGCTGCCGCCGGGAAGGTGCAAAGCGGGTTATCGATTTGTGCTGTGGCACCGGCGCGCAATGCCGGCGGTTACACCGGGCCGGGTTGGACGTGACCGGCGTTGATATCTCTGCAGCGATGGTCGCCCAGGCCCGTCTCAAGTCGCCTGCGGATTTGCCCATTGTCCACGGCGATGCCGCGCATACGCCTTTTGGCTCTGGCCAATTCGACGCGGCGGTGATCCAACTCGCCTTGCATGAAAAACCGGCGGCCGCCCGCGAGGCGTTGTTGGCCGAGGCGGCTCGCTTGGTCCGGGCTCAAGGGATTGTGTGCATTTGTGATTTTTTGGGACGCCCCCCGGCGAGTTCGCGAAGTACGCATTGGGCACGGAGTTTTGTGGAGCGTTTGGCCGGGCGCGAACACTTTGCCTGCTATCAGGAATACCTGAACCAGGGGGCGTTGCCGGGAGTGTTGGCCGGGTTGGGCTGGTCGGCGCGCCTGGAAGCACGTTTCCATCGTGGCGCCACTGGTTTGTCTGTTGTTCGGATCCAAGCAATGGACTTTTAGGTACCAGAATCCATGAAGGGGAAAAATCTGATGCAGTTCCTTGATGGTTGTGCCCCCTTGTCGTTTTGCACGGGTAAGCACATCTTCACGAGGTCCCTTGCGGGGCAAGGGAAAGGCCATCTCCGGCTGGGAAATATCAATTTTTTGGAGTGGATATAATGGGGGCCGGCTGGCCGAGGACACGCCGTTGGCCGGTTGTTGCGTTCTTGCTGTTGGCTGTGCTTTGGATATTCCCACCGCTTGACGGAGATGCCCAACCCCAATCCCGAGACAAAAACAATACGGATATCGTCCTGGGCATGTCTGCGGCTTTTACCGGTCCCTCTCGTAGCCTGGGTATAGAACTTTACCGCGGGGCAAGCGCGTATTTCCAAAAGGTCAACGCCCAAGGCGGCGTCCACGGCCGCCGCATCCGCATTAAAGCCTATGACGATGGGTACGACCCTGGGCCAGCCCTGGAAAACACCATTCGCTTGGTCAATGACGATCAGGTCTTCGCCTTATTCGGGTATGTGGGCACTCCGACCACTACTCGCATCCTGCCTTTGCTGGAAAAGCACCGGGATAAGCCCCTGTTGCTCTTTTTCCCCATGACTGGGGCCCAGCCACTGCGTGAACCCCCATACCGCAAGTCCATTTTTAATCTGCGGGCCTCGTATTTCCAGGAGACCCGGCGGTTGGTGGAGGGTTTTTTAAGTATCGGCCGCGAGCGCATTGCCGTATTGTACCAGGCCGACGCCTACGGCCGAAATGGCTGGGCTGGAGTGCGCCGAACCTTGCGGGAATACAATTTGGATATTGTGGGTGAGGCCACCTATCGGCGCGGGGTCACCGCCCAGGCGGATATGGGGGAGCAGGTCCGATTGTTGCGCGACGCGAACCCTGACGCGGTTATCACCGTCGGGGCCGCCCCGGCCTGTGCCGCGTTTATCCGCCAGGCCCGCCAGCAAGGCTGGGAGGTCCCCATTGCCAACCTTTCCTTCACCCACGCCCAGCAAATGGCCAAATGCCTCTTAGAGGTCAAAAAGGGGCTCGCTCCAGAAGAACTTACCCAGAATCTCCTCAACGCCCATGTCGTACCCAGTCTCCACGACACGCGTATTCCCGCAGTTCGCGAATACCGCCAAGTCATGGACGCCGCCCAGATCTCTCTGCCACGCACAGCGCAAAGCACCCTCTATACACCGCACCGTTACGATTATGTCAGTTTTGAGGGGTTCTTAAACGCCAAACTTTTGGTACAGATGCTGCGGCGGACAACGCCGCCATTGACACCGCAACGGGTGCGCCAGAGTATTTATACCCAACGCCGTTATACAATCGACATCGGATTACCGCTTTTTTTCGGGCCGGAATATAATCAAGGGCTGGATATAATTTTTTTCAGTACCCTGCGAAACGACCATATTGAACCGCTGCGGAATTGGGATGCCTTTGCGCCATGATTGTTTCCCGTTTGTTTAAAAAAACCCTTTTGGTCATGGTCCTACTCTTCGGATTTTTGGCCGCCGCCATATCCCTGTTTTCTGCCTGGAGTTTGTATTCCCACCTGCGCAGTGAATACGAGAGCAAAGCCCTGGCCATTGCGGAGTCCATGAGCCAGTCCAGTGCCGAAACCTTTGTCAACAACCAAGCCACCCGAGTCCAATCCCTGATCAATAAATTTTTGGATGTCGAGGGCGTGGCCTACGCCTTCGCTACCACAGAGCATGGCGAAGTCATCGCCCATACCTTTGTGCCTGCCTTTCCTGAGACATTTCGTACCTGGCTGCCCCAAAAGTTTCCGCAACAACAATTCGGGACAAAGCCGCAAACAGCCAACGTAGAATTACAGGATCGTGGCCGTTTTCTGCACATCGCCGCCCCCATGCTGGCTGGCAGTGCCGGTTCGCTGCATATCGGCATGAGCCTGGGGCACATTAATACGTTGATCTGGAAAGCCATTGCCCGGATCCAAATCATTACCTTCGGTGTATTTCTGGTGGCTGTTGCCGTGGCCTATTTCTGGGTCAACCGCATCGCCCACCCGCTCATGGCCTTGTCCCGATATTCGCGCCAATTGGCTGATCACAATTTTGATGCTGATGTGGATATCCGTTCTACCGACGAGATCGGGGAGTTGGCCGCAACCATGCGCGAAATGGCCGGCCAATTACGCGACCATTTTCAGCAGCTCGAGGAGCAGATTACTATCCGCCGGGAGGCGGAAGAGGCTTTGGCCGCGGAGAAAGAGCTTTTGGCCGTGACTATGCGCTCCATCGGCGACGGTGTTATTGCTGCGGATACCGGGGGGCAGGTCGTGCTCATGAATAAGGTCGCTGAACACCTCACGGGATGGAGTCAAGAAGAGGGGATGCGGCAACAGGTGGATACCGTATTCCGATTGGTCGGGATTGCAGATGGTCAAGCAGTGGACTGCCCGGCCCAAAAGGCGTTGGAGTCCGGGGGGATTTACGAGCTCGACGACAATGTGCAGTTACGGCAACGCTCCGGCCAGTGCATTGATATTGGGGATTCCGCCGCCCCGATTCGTGACCACCAAGGGGTGATTATCGGCGCGGTCATAGTCTTTCGCGATATACGCGAAGAAAAACGTCGGGAACTCGAACACCTGCGGGCGGAAAAATTGGAGTCCCTCGGGGTGCTAGCCGGGGGCATTGCCCACGATTTTAACAATATTTTGACCGCGATACTGAACAATATCACCCTGGCCCGCCTCAACCAGGAAATTCCCCTTTCTGCCACGAACAAACTGCAGGATGCGGAGCGGGCCACGCTGCGGGCCAAAAAACTCACCCAACAATTGTTGACCTTTTCTCAGGGCGGGTTGCCAGTAACCCAATGTGCGAATGTTGAGGATATCCTTCAAGACGCAGTGGCCTTTGCCCTGCGCGGCTCGAATATCACGTATGAATTATCACTGCCCCAAGATCTTTGGCCGGTGGAGGTCGACACCGGGCAAATTGCCCAAGTTTTTGACAATCTGACGATCAATGCTCTTCAGGCTATGCCTGAGGGCGGTCTGCTGCAGATCTGGGCGGAAAATGTTGCGCCCCCTCGCGGCGCCGGAAGCGAGAGGGACACGACCCAAAAGGGTTTTGTTCGCCTGTATTTCCGCGATCAAGGGTGCGGAATTTCGGAGCAGGATCAAGCGCATATTTTCGATCCCTACTTCACCACTAAGCCGGAGGGCAGTGGATTGGGGCTCTCTTCGGTGTTTTCGATCATAAAGCGCCACGGGGGCAGCGTTGATGTGCATTCCGAGCTAGGCCGGGGCACCACGTTTACCATGTATTTGCCCGCTGCTAACGGCCGTCCTGCCTGTCCAAGTGGTTTTGAAGAGCGGTCTGTCAGTGGTAGCGGTCGTGTTCTGGTTATGGACGACGAACACGAAGTGCGGGAAGTGTTGGGCGAAAGTTTGGAATATCTTGGCTATGAACCGCATTTTGCCGCTAATGGCGAACAGGTCTTAAAGCGGTATACTGAACACCTCCAGGCCGGTCGGGCCTTTGATGCGGTGATCATGGATTTGACCGTACCCGGGGGGATGGGGGGCAAAGAAACCATCCGCCACCTGTGTGCCATTGACCCCGAGGTTCGAGCCATTGTTTCCAGCGGATATTCCCAAGATCCGGTTATGGCCCGGTATCGGGAGTATGGCTTTTGCGAAGTGCTCATGAAGCCCTATACCCTGGATGAGGTGGGCGAAAAACTCCGTGCTGTGTTGCACAATTAAGCCTAATTTGTTTGCCCCTGAACCCGTAAAAGCGACACCCAAAACCCGATTGCGGATGCCCCCATACGGGTTTTGGGTGATGGCAACTCGGAATGAAGACAGTTTACCAGCCGGTTGCAAAGCCGCAGAACCGGAGCTGGTGAATGCCGTATGGATCCAGGATGCATTCTGATGTCCTTCTCCATCGGGTAACGCACTACGAGCCCTCCGGGCTGGCTGCTGTTCTACACCGGGCGATGGACGCGGTTTGTCCTGCGCTATCTCCCGGCAGCTGCGTGCTGATCAAACCCAATCTTGTGGCTGTGCGCCAAACACCTGTGGCCTGTACCCATCCGGCCGTGGTCCACAGTCTCTGCCGCTATTTTCTTCGGGCAGGTTGCGCGGTGCAGGTCGGGGATTCTCCCGCTTTTGGCTCTGCAGCAGGTGTGGCCAGGCGGTGCGGCTACGACCAGTGGCTGCGGGACCTGGAAGTCCCGCTAGTGACCTTGGACCAACCGGTGCCTCGCGCATTGCCGTGGGGAGCGCAAATGCAGCTTTCCCGTCGGGCTTTACAGTGCGATCTCTTGGTCAACGTGGGCAAATTCAAGGCGCACGGGCAAATGCGGCTTACGGCCTGCGTCAAGAATATGTTCGGCTGCGTCAGTGGCGTGCGCAAGGGGTTGGCCCACGCCCGCTACGGCGAACAAGGCACCCGCTTTGCTGAACTTATCATTGCCGTGGCCCAGGCTCTGCCCCATAGCGTGCATGTCCTGGATGGTATCACTGCCCTGCACCGCTGGGGTCCGACCCAAGGAAGCCCAATTGATTTCGGGTTGCTCGGCGTAAGCGCTAATGGATTTGCCTTGGATACAGCGGTGTATACCGCCCTGGGGCTTGTTCCGCAGGAGGTCGCTTTGTGGCAAGAAGCCCAGCGTCAGGGAATTGTCGGCAGCTTCCCCGAAACCCTCCGCTACCCAGTCGCACCGCCGCGGAACTGGCAGGGCCACGGCTTCGAAGTGCCCTCGCAGCTCAATCCGGTAAGTTTTCGGCCCGGCCAGCTCGGGCGGAGCCTTTTGCGGCGGATTTGGTCCAAAGTCCGCGATCGGTGCACTGCCGGGTGAAGCGCGCTTGAGCACCGCAAGATCCGCCTTGAGGCCGCGCTGATTTTGACTTCCCCTGCTAGGGACAGTATCGTTGCCGAATGCAATCAACACCGTGTTTTCGCAATCGATTTGTGGCCAATGGCCGGGTCCAGGGTGTCGGTTTCCGGCCGTTTATCTACCGCTTGGCCCAGGAGTTTCAGCTCACCGGCTTTGTCCAAAACACCTCTGCCGGGGTAGTTATCGAAGTCCAGGGCGCAGCCGAGGGGGTGGAGGGGTTTAATAGCGCCTTGCAGCAGCGTCTCCCCCCACTTGCGCAATTGACCTCGCTGCAGCGGGAGACCCTGTCCGCAGTAACCCCTCCGGAAAGTTCCTTCACTATTGTGGCCAGCAGCGCTGGTACCGGGCACCAGGTATTGATCAGCCCGGACGTGGCCACCTGCCCGGATTGCCTGAGTGAGTTGCACGACCCCGGTGACCCCCGCTTTGCCTATCCCTTTATCAATTGCACCAATTGCGGTCCCCGCTATACTATCACGCATTCTATTCCCTATGATCGGCCTTCGACCTCCATGGCCTGTTTTCCGCTGTGTGCGCAGTGCCGGGCGGAATATGAGGACCCGTTGGATCGCCGGTTCCACGCCCAACCCAATGCCTGCCCCAGATGTGGCCCTCAGCTGTGGATGGCAGACGCGCAGGGCCGAACGGTGGAAACCGAAGCTCCGGTCCTGGCGACCGCGGCCCAGCGATTGGCGGATGGGGCCATTGTAGCCGTCAAGGGCTTGGGAGGCTTCCATTTGGCCTGTTTAGCCACTTCAAACGCGGCTGTGACTACGTTGCGCGAGCGCAAACACCGTTTAGGCAAGCCCTTGGCCATTATGGTCCCGGATTTGGGCGTGGCCCAGCGGGTAGTTCGGGTCACTGCAGCGGAACAGGCTTGGCTTACCGGTACCGTGCGGCCTATTGTGGTTTGCGAGAAGCACGAACCGACGCCTTTGGCCACGGCTATTGCCCCGGATACCACCTCGGTGGGGGTGATGCTGCCCTACACCCCACTGCACCATATGCTTTTTGCCTATTTATGCGCGGTGTTGCCAAAGGACGCGGTGCCTGCCCTCGTGTTGACCTCGGGCAACGCGACCAGCGAACCCATCGCCTTGGGCAATAGGGAGGCCGCGCAACGGCTCCAGGGTATTGCCGACAAGTTTGTTTTTCATAATCGTGACATTCTGGTACGTTGCGATGATTCGGTCTTGCGCGTGCGCCCCGAAAACGGGGCACCGCTTTGGTACCGCAGGGCTAGGGGACTGACGCCGAGCCCGGTCTTTTTGCCCGGCGCTGGCCCATGTGTGTTTGGGGTCGGGCCTGCGCTCAAATCCACCGTGTGTGTGACCAAAGCGGACCAGGCCTTTGTCTCACAGCATATCGGCGATGTGGAAAATCTGGAAACGTTTGCATTTTATCAGGAAATTGCGGCCCATCTTCAAGAAATTCTCCAGGTAGAGCCAGAGTTAGTGGTCCGGGATTTGCATCCCGATTATTTGAGCAGTCAATACGCGACAGATTGGGACAAACCGGTGGCTGCGGTGCAGCACCATGTAGCGCATATATATAGTGTTTTGGCGGAGAACCAATGCTCGGTGCCCGCCTTGGGGCTCGCCTTGGACGGGACCGGGCTGGGTGAGGACGGGAGCATCTGGGGCGGGGAAGCCTTCCAGGTGGACCCGGAGAGTGCATGCGCCCATCGGCTCGGCCATTTCGCCCCAGTGGGGCTGCCCGGAGGCGAAGCAGCAATCAAGGAACCCTGGCGTATGGCCCGAAGTTATCTGGCGGCATTGGGCATTACAGCGCCGAGTTCGCTGCAGTGGCCTTGGCTGGAGCGCTGGAGCGCGGCGGACAAGGTCGTAGCGCAAATGTTGGAAAAAAAGGTCAACGTTTTAAAGACAACGAGTTGTGGCCGTCTTTTTGATGCGGTGGCGGGGTTGCTTGGCTTGGTGGAGCGTATAGACTACGAAGGGCAGGCGGCCATTTTGCTTGAATCCATTCAGGACTCGAGCGAAGTCCGGGGCTACACCTGTCCCTGGTTCGAGCAAAACGGGAGTATCCTTCTCAATACGTTAGAACTATTCGCTGCGGTGTATCAGGATTGGCTGGACGGTGTGGCCCCGGGGCGGATAAGCCGCCGTTTTCATCTCGGGTTGAGCCAGGGACTGGCCCAATGGGCCGCGGTCTTGGCCGAGCGCACCGGCCTTGGCACGGTGGCCCTCAGCGGCGGTGTCTTTCAGAATATGACCGTGCAGTCCTTGTTGGTGCCCTTGCTGCAAGAGCAGGGTTTGCGCCCGTTGGTACACACCGAGGTGCCGCCCAATGACGCCTGCATTTCCCTAGGGCAAGCCTACTACGGCCAATGCCTGCTGCGGGCGCGGGGCGCCGCAAGCTAGCTTTCCTATTCGCTTCCCCGGATATATTGGCGGGGCTTGCTCCCTTCTTGAGGACCTAAAATGCCGTCGCGTTCCATTTGTTCGATGAACCGTGCCGCCCGGTTGAAGCCAACCCGCAGGCGCCGCTGGAGCATGGAGATTGACCCCTTGCCCTGTTCGGCCACGAATTCGATGGCTTGCTGGTACATGGGATCGTCCACGATATCCGTGGAATCGCCATTCCCTCCCACGCTATTCCCACCGCTGTCCGCATTGCCCCATTCGGTGAGGTCGACTTCGTAGCTCGGATGGTGCTTATGGCACCAAAAGGTAATGACCTCGTTTATTTCCTCGTCGCTGAGAAATGCCCCGTGCATACGTTGGAGTTTGCCAGCGCTGCCTTTGTAGAGCATATCCCCCCGACCGAGAAGGTGTTCGGCCCCTACTCCGTCCAAAATCGTCCGCGAGTCGTGTTTGGAACTGACCTGAAAAGCGATCCGGGTGGGAAAATTGGCCTTGATCAGGCCGGTGACCACGTCCACCGAGGGACGCTGGGTGGCCAAAATGAGGTGTACACCCGCAGCCCGCGCTAGTTGGGCCAATCGGACAATCAGCTGCTCCACTTCCTTACCGGCCGTGAGCATGAGGTCGGCCATCTCGTCAATGATGATCACCAGGTAGGGCATGGGCTTTAAATCCGCCAATTCCGGGGGGCGGTTGTCACCCAAAGTGGCGAGTTTTTCGTTGTAGCTGGCGATATTGCGCACACTCAGCCGGGCCATGGCGTCGTAGCGGCTCTCCATCTCCGCAACTGCCCATTCGAGGGCGTTTTTGGCCAAATGCATATCGGTGACCACCGGATGCACCAGATGGGGCAGCTTGGCATATCCGGCCATTTCAATGCGTTTGGGGTCGATGAGCAAAAGTTTGAGTTCTTCAGGCGAGGATTTGAATAACAGGCTGAGTAAGATGGTGTTGAGGCAAACCGATTTACCGGCCCCGGTGGCCCCGGCCACTAACAGGTGCGGCATTTGGGCCAGATCGTGTACCTGGGGCTGGCCCTGAATGTCTTTCCCTAAGGCTAGCGGCAAGGCGGCTTTGGTTTTGTGAAACGCGTCGGACTCCACGACTTCGCGAAAAAACACGGTTTGACGGTGTTTGTTCGGGATTTCGATGCCCACGGTGTCTTTGCCGGGTAGCGGGGCTTCGATGCGTACGGCCAAGGCCTTGAGCGCTCGGGCGAGGTCATCATTTAATCCAGCGATTTTGCTGACTTTGACCCCGGGCGCTGGTTTATATTCCAGCATGGTGACCACCGGGCCGGGCATAATCGTGCGCACCTCGCCGTGGATATTAAAATCGGCCAAGCCATCGCTGAGGCGCTGGGCCAAAGCCTCTTGTTCTTCGGCAGTGATGGATTGGCGGGTTTCTGAAACCGGTTGCAACAACTCCGCTGGCGGATAGGCTTGGCGGGTATGTCGGGCGCTGGATTTATTCGCAGACGCGGCAGAGGCAGCCGAGGGCGAGCCTGAAGGGACGTCCACCGCCTCTGCGACTGCGGGCTCAGCCGGTGCGTCGCTTGTGTTTTGGCCCGGGCTTTTTTTCCCCGAGTTCGGTTTGGGGGATGATGTATTGACTGGGGAGGCTGTTTTTTTCGAGGCGCGTTTGGCGGATTGCACACTATGTTTGCGCGCGCGACGTTCCGTATGCTTGGCCCACAGATCTTTTCCCCGGCTGCGGAGCCGTTTGCCGAAACTGGTCCAGGAGATCCCCAGGCTCAATTGGAAGCCGATAAGGGCGGTGAACACGAGGACCAGTCCGGCCCCGAAGACCCGCAAGTACCCTACCGCGGTGTCGTGGAGGGCTTGACCGAGGAGCCCTCCCCCATGGACCGCGCGGATTTGGAAATGCTCTTGGCCCCAGGGGTGGGCGGCCCAACCGGTGAGGCAACAAAAAAGCAGAATCAAGCCTATCCAGCGCCACCAGCGTGGACGCAGCGAACGGATAAAGCAGGCCAGTGCCCCCCATAATGCCAGTAGCGGGCAGGCAAAGGATCCGACGCCGAAGAGATCCACGAGTAAGCCGGCCAGGTAGGCCCCGACGATACCGGCGGCGTTGGTGACAGCGTACCCACTGCTCACCTCTTGATTCACGCCCGGATCTAGGGGGGAATAGGTTCCCAGGCTGACTCCGAGCAAGACAGCGCTAAAAAACAGCGCTAAGGCTGCAAATTCGCGGATCAATTTGTTGCCGTCCATATATTCCTTTACCGGGTCTCATACGCCAGCAATACAGTGTGCTCCGCAATCTTTGATCCCGGAATCGCGAGGCAATTCTGCCTGGCTCGTTGAAGGGGTTGGCTCTATCCGGAGTGTCGCTGCAGTGCTCAATGGTTTGAAAAAACTCGGTTTCTATCAGCGGAGCAAAGCAAAAAACAATGGGCCTGCTCAGCGTCCGGAGGAAGCAAGCAGGCCCGCACCAAGGGGCTAGTGCGGACGAAATACACGGCCGCCTCTGGGTCGTTTTCCGATACCGCTCGGGCTATGTTCGCCCGATATATTCGCTGTTGCGGGTATCCACGCGCACGTTTTCCCCTTGTTCAATAAACAGCGGAACCTGAATGGTGAGCCCGGTCTCGAGTTGGGCCGGTTTGGTCGCCCCGCTGACAGTGTCGCCTTTTACGCCGGGTTCGGTTTGGGTCACTTTGAGAATGACCGAGGACGGCAGCTCAATATCAATGATCCGCCCTTGATAGGTCAGCACATCAACCTCTTGGCCGTCCTGGAGAAAGCCGACTTGCTGGGCCAGACTCTCCTCGGGCACGTGGACCTGCTCATAGCTGTTCATATCCATGAACACGCAGTCGGTACCATCGCGATACAGAAATTGCATATTTTTCTTTTCAAGGTCCGGCTTGGCGAATTTTTCTCCGGAGCGGAAGGTATGGTCTTTCACCGCCCCGGTTAAGATGTTGCGTAATTTGGTGCGCACGAAGGCCCCGCCCTTGCCAGGTTTTACGTGCAGAAATTCCAAAATCTCAAAGGGCTCTCCTTCGAGTTCGATTTTCAGTCCGGTTTTGATGTCCTTTGTTGACAGCATGTCTCCTCCGGCGTTGTAGCTTAGGAATCAAGGTGTTCACACAGTCCCGCAACCGCAAGGACATAACTCATAAGGCCGAAACCGGCAACCACTCCCAGGCAGTGGGGCGCCAACAAGGTGGTGTGGCGTAGGGGCTCCGGTCGAGCCCAAACGTTGCTCAAATGGACTTCGACACAGGGGAGTTTGATCCAGGCTAGGCAATCCGCCAGGGCCAGGCTTGTATGGGTCAGGGCGCCGGCGTTAAGAACCACGCCGTCGGTTTCCCGACGGACCGATTCGAGGTGGTCGATGAGGTTCCCTTCGTGGTTATTCTGGTAAAAGGAGAGGGTTACCCGGTCAGCGATTTTGGGTTGGAGTTGGGCGAGCAGAGAGGGGAGTTGGTCTAGGCTTGCAAAACCATAGATTTCGGGCTGACGTTGCCCGATGTGCCCCAAATTGGGCCCGTTGAGGATGAGAATACGGTGCGTTGGCATGCGCGATGTCACTTTGTTTCTTTGGGTTGGCTTGGTTGCTCTGCAGGCTCCGTGACCGGATCGACAACAACTTCAGGGTATGAGGACGCGTTTGATTCCGGGGATGGCGCTGATTGTTGTGCGGCAGTCACGGTAAGTTGCAGCAGGAAAACCGTGTCCCCTATCTCGATTTCCTCCAATGTTTCCAAGAGGCGACCTTGGACCATGGGCCCCTGGACCTGAAAAAATCGCCCGCCACCAACCAGTCTGGAGTAACCTTCTTTTTTCGTTGGTAGGGGCTGGGCAATAAGAAAAAACCCGGCTTCGTCCGCTGGGGAGAGGTCAGTTTCCATTTCCATGAAAATGGTATCGTGTTCTCCGGAGTAGTAGCGGTCGTGCTCTACGGCAACCACGGTTCCGGCGAATTTTCGGGCCGGGACTAGGGTGCCGGAAGCGGTAAACGAATGATTGTAGGTTCCGGTCACAGCATCGGCAGTGGCGGTTACATTGCCTTCGCGGGTCACAAGGGGTGTTATATTCCGGTCGTTGGCGCTACCGCCGCGCAAAATCAGAGGGTCCCGGAGAAATCGGTTGACTACGGCCCTACCCCCTTGCCGGATGCCGCGTTCCCAGAGCGACTCCCGGATGTCGGCAGGGGCGGTCCCCTCCCGTGCTTCGGCAAGGGCGTCGGCGCTTACCTCAACCTCGGCTTCTTCGGTGAAAGCCGTAGCCGGCTGCATCTTCTGCGGGGCAAAGGCTTCAGGGGGTTGTTCCCAGGTGCATGCGGCCAGCCATAGGCTGCCCAGACAAAGTATTCCAAGCAGTATCCGAGATGTCACAACGCCCCCCTCCCCGGTTGCAAGTTTTTGGATATCCCTCTAAATTCCAATCTGAAACCGTGAAACTTCCCACCTTAATTTCTGAATTGGGTTCACGGATTACATTCCACGTTTTGGTTGCAAAAGACGGTCAAATTCGTTGTTTTTTTGCTCTAAGCCCCTGAGCCCCGCTCCGTCTGTCCATCGGGTTGCGGATCAGGCTCCCATCGTATGGCCATTTTGCCAAAGGTGCGAGACGCGCATGCCCACATTAGAACTTGAGACCACAGCGTATACAGCAGAGCAATTTCCTGCTTTGGACTCCCCCCAAGTCGCTTTTGCCGGCCGTTCCAACGTCGGCAAATCCTCTCTTATAAATGCGCTGGCGGGACGCAAAACATTAGCCAAGATCAGTTCTACCCCGGGAAAAACACGGAGCTTGAATTTTTACCGTGTCACGGGTGAGGCGCTATACTTAGTGGATTTGCCCGGGTACGGCTATGCCAAGCGTTCGAAAACAGAGCGGAACCAATGGGCGGCGTTAATAAATAGCTATTTTGCCCAAAGCAGCGGCCTAAAAGCCGTGCTCATGCTCTTGGACACCCGCTTGGCGCCGCAGAAATTAGATTTAGAACTTGTCAGTTTCCTCCAGCGCGAGGGCACACCACTTATAGCTGTCTTGACCAAGGCGGACAAGTGCAAAAACAAGGAACGGGCCCAGGCACAGCGTCAATGGGGCGATCTCCTTGGTGCCCAGACACCGCTTATCCTCTTCTCCGCCAAAACCGGCCTGGGCAACTCCCGTTTATGGACCGCTATCCGGGAAGCGGTCGGCGACGACGGCTCCGCCTGAGGAAGTGCATCTTTTCTCGTGATACGTTGGCCGCGTTTTGGGCCATTTGTCGGGTTTCACCTTCTCTTACACCTGGTGTTTACCGTCGGGGTCGCGCCATCCACGCTACGCGCATGGCACCGATACCGCCCCAGAAGATATTCCCCAGCCACCCCCCGACCCAGGGGGGAACAATCCCTTTTTCTCCCAGGGTGCCGCCCATGACGAACAAGGCGTAATAGACAAAGATGAGCACAAGCCCCAAGGGGATGTTGGCGTAAATATTGCTGCTGGCGCTGACGATGCTTAGGGCCAGCAAGGCCATAACCACTAGGGAGAACCCATAGGCGAGTTTCATATGCCAGGTGGTGGCGAGACGTTCGACGTTGGAGCCGGATTGGCGCAATTCCTGGATAAGCCTTCCGAGTTGCCATAAGGAAAGGGATTCAGGCTCGGCTTTGGGGTCCACTGCCACAAAATCTGTCAAATCCTGGCGCAATGGTAATTCGACCTCGGGGATAGTCTGGCTGGTAAAGTCGTGCGGCGTCAGATGGGTGACTTCGGTGAGCGTCCATTTGTCCGGGTGTTGGCGGAAACTTTGGGCGCGGTATATGGTTCGGATCGTGTTGAATTGGTCATCCATACTATAGACTGTAATCCGCCCCCCCTTTTTTTGTCGGGGCTGGACCCGGTGCATATGGACAATGGAGGTGTCTTCTTTAAACCACACATCGCGTAACGTGCGTTTTTCAGGGGTGCGATCCCGGACATCCTGCTCCCAGATGGCCTCACTTTTTTGCTGCCCAGCGACGCCGAGGGCTTCCGAGAAGCCGAGTTGGAGGCCACTCCAGATTAGGGCGTAGAGAAGAAAAAATACGGCCAAACGCGAAAGAGGGATACCCGCAGCTTCAAGGGCAGTCAGTTCCCTGTGGCGGTGCATGATACTGAGTTGGGCCAAGAGGGATAACAGGAAAACCGCCGGCAGGATTTGGGAGACAATTAGCGGTATCTTGGCCAGAAAATACAAAGCGGTGGCTTTGACCCCGGCCTGGGCCTCGATAAACTCGTCCAGCCGGTCGAAGATATCAATGAGCAGATAGATTCCTATTCCGGCTGCGAGGCTGACAAGCAGATAATAGAGGTTTTGTCGTAATATATAGCGGTAAAGAATACTCATGCGGTGTTCCTTTTGCGCCACAGCCTTCGTCCGCGAAGCGCGTGGATCAGCCGCTCTACGAATTTTCCGCCCCGCTCTTGAGCGGCCAGTTGGAAAAGCACTCCTCCCAGGCAGAGAAAGAGAATGTTCGGAGCCCACATACCGACTGCCGGGGGCAGGTCCCCGGTTTCCCCAAGACTCTTTCCTATGGAAAACAAGGTGTAGTAGACCAAAAAAAGCCCCAGGGAGACCAGAAAGCCCAAATGGCGCTTGAGTCCTTCAAATAGGACGGCCAGGGGGAGAGCAAACAGTCCCAGGGCCAGACAGGCCAGGGGCAAAGCGATGCGTTTGTGTAGTTCCAGGTCGACTTTGCGGTCGAAGGTCGCATCCCGGGTTTGGGCCAGGTCCGGCTGTCGGTGGTACTCCCAGAGGCGATTCCAGGCCATTTCTTTGGGTCGTTTATCCTCTAACTCCACCCCACTGATGATTTTTTGCAAATCCAGGGCGATACGGTATTCGCCAAATCCGAGCACACTGGCCGAATCCTCGTTGTGTCGGTATAAGCGGCCGTTTTGCAAGGAAAAGACCACCTCCCCTTTTTCGGTATCTGTGGTCAAGTGACCTTGGGGCGCGGCAATGGCGATGGTGCCTTGGCTCTGGCTGGTGTCTTCGACAAAAACGGTCGTTAGTTCCCCGGTACTGCGTTCCACTTGGCGGGCGAAGATGGTCAATCCTGGAAAATCCCGATTAAACACCCCGGGTTGTAACACGAGTTGGGTCCGGGTTTTGGCCATATCCAGGATGGTGGCTCGAAAATTGTCCATGCCCCAGGAAACACCGAACACCCCTACGGCCATGTTTGCAGCGCTGCACAAGAGCAGGAAAAATAGGGTCACCGGTAGCATTTGCCAAAGGCTAAGCCCGCCAGCACGCAGGGCGACCAATTCCCGGTCCGTGGACATGCGCAAAAAGGTCAAAAAGACGCTGAGCATGCTCGCGATAGGCATGAGCAAAAGCACAAAGAAGGGGCTGAGATAGAAAAAGAGCTGTCCCAGATCCCATACGGATACATCCTGGGATAAAAAAAGTTCCCTGAGCTTAAGCAGGCGCCCCACCAGGAGCAGGGCCAAAAATGCCCCCAAACAAAGGGAAAAAACGTAGAGCAGCTCTTTGCCGATCTCACGGGAAAGGCGGTACGGGGTAACGGCGGTGTGCAGAACTTACTCCTCGTGGTGCCGTTCCAAGGTTTGGCGCAAAACGGCCTCGTCCTTGGGGCTGAGATTGAACTGAAGGCAGGCCTCGGCTATCAATGGTGACTGCTCTTTTCCTTCGCGGATTCCGTTCAGAATCCAGGCCAACGCATCACGGACACGTTTGTTTTCCGGCATAATGGTGCTCATGCTGTTCTCCTTCAATGCTAGCGGGAATATGCGGCGAATGTCTCCGCGAGGGCACCGCGCCTACGCGCTGTTGTGTACCGTATCCGGGGTGTGCTTGCAACTTGTTCGGCCTTGGGCTACACATCCCGGTGCAGCAATTATTAGGGTTGGGGCTGGGGGGAGTACCTCGGCCAAAGCAGCTTTTTTCGACCGCCGTGCCCGAAGTTGCTTATCCGCATTTACGGATTCTGGCTTGGTCTTTCTCGGTGTCACGTGCGGCGTGAGGTTTGGCCAAAGTGGGGCCACTGCTTTTGTAGAACCCTGAGTTTCGGAAAAAAGGAGAAGGCTGTGAAAAAGATTCTCGTTGTATTGAGTGTGGTGGCAGGATTGTGCCTTGCGAGCACCGCCATTGCTGGCGACGGCTCCTGGGAGCGGGTGAAAGAAAAAGGGGAATTGGAGATCGGACTAGACGATACCTTTGCTCCTATGGGATTTCGCAAGGATGATGGCAAACTGGTCGGGTTTGACGTGGACGCCGCGGAAGCCTTGGGCGAGCGCCTTGGTGTGGATATTGTTTGGCAGCCCACAGCCTGGGATGGTGTTATCCATTCCTTAAATTCCAAAAAATTCGACTGCATTTGGAACGGCATGACTATCACTGAAGAACGGGCGGAAAAGGTCGACTTTACCGATCCGTACATCATGGACGGGCAGATTGTCATCGTCCGTTTCGAAAACGACGCGATCCGGGAGTTCGCGGATTTGGGCGGCAAGACCATAGGGGTGCAGAAAGGCTCTTCGGCGGTGGAAGCCGTGGAAGAACTGCCGGAAACGCCGGAGGAAGTGAAGGAGTACCCAAGCAATAACAATGCGTTGTTGGATTTGGAAGCCGGTCGCTTGACTGCCGTGGTGGTGGATAATGTGGCCGGACGCTATGCCATCGCATCTCGCCCGGGAACATTTCGGGTGTTGCCCGATTTTGTGACCAAAGAACCTTTCGGGATTGCGTTTCGTAAATCCGACGATAGTTTGCGCAACAAAGTCCAAGAAACCTTGGATGCTATGGTCAAAGACGGCACATTGGGTGAAATTTCCCTCAAATGGTTTGGGGAAGATATTACCGACCCGGAAACGTGGTAATCCGAAGGCTGTGAAGGAAGACGCTTCTTGATTGCTGTACATCCTTTCTATTCGGTGCGCACGACAAAGAGCAGGGCCTTGGCTGCCCTGCTCTTTGTCTTTGTTTGTCTTAGTGTCATCGCCCCTGGCATAAGTGTGGCTCAGTCCGGCACCTCCGAAGGACAGGATCCGCAGGCCCTTTTCCGTGAGGGAAATAATGCCATGGCCCTGGGAGAGTTGGATAAGGCTGTGGAATTATTTCGACGTATCCCACGGCCGGCTTCTTCTGACGACGGCAAATTGTTCGTTCAAAGCCGAATGCAATTGGCCCGAATCCACTATTCTCAAGAAGAAATGGAAAAGGCTGCTGCGGCTTGCCGTGAGATTCTAACCATTTATCCAGACAATGCCGAGGCGAGCAATTTCTTGGCCTCGGTGCAAAAAGCCTTGGATCCGTGGTATCTTCAATTTTGGCAAGACACCCTCCGATTTACGCCCGCCCTGGCCAAAGGGGCGGTGATGACCGGGGTGTTGGTGCTCGTGACTATGGTGGTCTCCCCCTTGGGCGGGCTTTTGATTGCGCTGGGCCGTATTTCCACATTCCCGCCTGTAGTGGGGCTGTGTTGGTTTTTTATTTGGATTTTTCGGGGTACACCGCTTTTATTGCAACTCTTTTTTATCTATTACGGGTTGCCTTCCTTGGGGATTACCCTCTCGCCGCTCTTGGCGGCCCTGTTGGGGCTGGGCTTGAATTATTCGGCGTATCTGGCGGAGATAATCCGCGGGGCCATCCAGTCTATTGACTCCGGACAGATGGAGGCGGCCAAAGCATTGGGTATGACCTACGGCCAAGCCATGCGACGGGTGATTATTCCTCAAACCTATAAACGACTTATGCCCCCGGTGGGGAACGAGTTCATTGCTTTGATCAAGGATACCGCCCTAGTTTCAACTATCGCGATGGTGGAACTGATGCGCGCGGCGGATCAATTGTTCAACACCTATTTCGATATTACCGTGTTGATCCTGGCGGCTATGATCTATTTGCTCTTTACCTCGGCCTTCACCTTGGTTTTTGAAAAAATCGAAAAGCGCGTAGGCGCCTATGAAAACAGATACACCCCCTCCCACTAAGGCCCAGTTTCAGCCAACATCGTTGGTCGCTATGCAGGATATCGTTAAGCAATACGGTGACTTGAAGGCAGTGGATCATGTCTCCTTGGAATTGCAACCCCAGGAACGGGTGGTCATTATCGGTCCGTCCGGCTCTGGAAAATCAACGTTATTGCGGGCCATTAATTTTTTAGAGGAAATCGACGGCGGGACGATTTTTTTCGAGGGCCGTGAGGTTGGCTATGTGGAAAAAAAGGGCCGTCGTGTTTTGGATACACCCAAGCGCATCAGCCGGTTGCGTTCGGAAATCGGTATGGTCTTCCAGCATTTTTATCTTTTTCCGCACATGACGGTTATGGAAAATGTCATGGAGGGCCCACGAACAGTGCAGAAAAAGCCGCTGACCGAATGCCGCACCGTGGCGCTGGATATGCTGCAAAAAGTCGGGCTCACGGACAAAAAAGATATCTATCCGGCCACGCTTTCCGGCGGACAGAAACAACGGGTGGCCATTGCCCGGGCCTTGGCGATGCGTCCGAAATTAATGCTTTTTGACGAGCCCACCTCAGCCTTGGACCCAGAGCTCGTCGGGGAAGTCTTCGACGCCATTAAGATCCTGGCTGAAGACGGTATGACCATGATCGTGGTTACCCACCAAATGGGTTTCGCCAGGGAAATGGCCGACCGGGTGATTTTTATGGAAAACGGCCGGTTCGTGGCCCAGGGCACCCCTGAGGAATTTTTTGAAAAGTATCTCGACAGTGATCGGATTCGTAGCTTTTTGGAGCGCTCCCTGTGATGGATAATCTGCTTGTGGCCACTGTAATGGGAATCGTGGAAGGATTGACCGAATTTCTGCCCGTATCCTCCACCGGACATTTGATTATCACTGGTCATTTGTTGGGGTTTAGCGGGACCAAGGCCGCAACATTTGAGGTGGTTATCCAATTGGGGGCCATCCTGGCTGTGGTGGTTCTCTACCGCCACCGCTTTTGGGGTTTGGTCCGGCCCCGCGCCGAGGAAGCCTTTTCTGGTGTCCGCGGGCTGTGGCTTTTGTTTTTGACCTCGGTTCCGGCCAGCCTGCTGGGTTTGGCCGTGCACGGCCTGATCAAGGAATACCTTTTCGGGCCGGTGACCGTGGCCTGGGCCCTAGCCGTTGGCGCGGTGGCCATTTTGGTGGTCGAGGCCCTACCCCGCCGCTCTCGGGTGGATTCCTTGGACGGCATCACCGCGTGGTTGGCTCTGGGTATCGGGTGTTTTCAATGCTTGGCTTTGTGGCCCGGTTTTTCCCGTTCCGCAGCAACGATCATGGGCGGTATGCTTTTGGGCGCGCGTCGCAAAGTCGCGGCCGAATATTCATTTATCGCGGCCGTGCCCATAATGGTCGCTGCGACGGGCTATGAAATGCTCGGCAGCTATTCCCTGTTTTCCCCTTCAGAGTTTCTCTTTTTAGGGGTCGGCTTTTTTGTTTCTTTTTTGGCGGCCTGGGCTGCGGTCAAAGTGTTTATCCGCTTATTGGCGGTGACCACACTGCGGCCCTTTGCCTGGTACCGGCTGGCGCTCGCTCCCCTTGTGTTGCTTTGGGCCACGTAAACGGGGCCTTATGTATACCTGTATAGCCGAAGACGAACGCTTTTTGTGTGTCCACAAGGCCCCTGATGTGGATTGCCATACCCATCAGGGACAACCAGGTCTGATACGGTCCGTGCAGGCCCAGAGCCGGGTGCGTTTGTTCCCTTTACATCGCTTGGACAAAGTGACCTCCGGGCTGATGCTCTTCGCTAAAGACCGGGAAACAGCCCGACGCATGGGGCGTATGTTCGCCAAGGGACAGGTTAGTAAATACTATTTGGCCTTGAGCGCTAAGCGGGGACAAAAAAAGCAGGGTGCGGTTATCGGGGATATGCAGCGCAGCCGCCGCGGTGCTTGGCGCTTATGTCGTACCCGGCGACGCCCGGCTGTGACCCGTTTTGTGAGTCGGGCTTGGGCCCCCGGCAAGCGGGCGTTTTTGCTTGCTCCGGCCACTGGCAAGACCCATCAGCTGCGCGTGGCTTTGAAAAGCATTGGCGCGCCTGTGCTCGGCGACCCGTTATATGCTCCGGCGGAGCAGCGCACGGACCGGTGCTATCTGCACGCGTTAGCGGTCTTTTTTGTGCTGGACGGCGAGCGGTATGGGTTTTGGCTGCCGCCGCGTCACGGCGAGTACTTCCTCGACCCCGAGGCCGCGGAATTATTGAACGCCTGGCGCCGTCCGGATCTCCTCAACTGGCCGCAGCTCCCGCCTTGGGCCCGCCCGGAATCCTCTGAATCGACGGATCAATCGCTGTCTCTTCAAAGTATATGAGCGAGGGTTTTTATATTGGGACGCTGTACCCTTTCGACGTCGTTCCTCCCCCCTCCACACCCATTTCCAAAATTTCTCCTCGGCCTGTAAAGAGAGCCTGTGAGCCTGTCTAGGCCCATATAAAGAACCATTGCCGCCTGAGCAGAAACACGTTTTTTTTACGGATTGCGGCTCCCCCTTGCGCAGGTTCATCCCCTGCCCTCGCTGCCATTGTATTGAAGTTCTATTTTAGGAATATCCGAAAGGCAGTGATGCCGGGGAGTTGTGAAGAGAGGGTAGTACCTATTATGTGGTTTCTTGTTCTTTTTTTTGCCGTGTATTGGCTTATGCATCTGACCGTTTTCGGGGTCTCCGCTGGGCAATTGGGACTTTCGACCCGGGTGTGGTGGATGATTGTGCCGATGAGCCTGGCCTTGAGTTTGACTCCGCTCGGGGCGGCGGTGTTGCCGGAGACATTGCCGCGCTGGATATTGAAACCCGTCTGGTGGCTCATTTACACATGGCTCGGAATCCTCTTTTATCTTTTTTGCGCTCAGGCAGGATATGTCCTGCTACGCCGGATAGCCCAATGGGGACCGCCATCCCTGCAAAACTTTTTCGCCCCCCGGCCCATATGGTTTGTGGCTCTTGTCCTCGTGGTTTTCTCTGTCGTGGGGTACGGGGTGTACGAGGCGAAACAGCGCTTTCATGTCACCCGCCTGGAAATTCCGGTCGCTTCGTTGCAGCGTCCGCTGCGTCTGGTCTTTTTTTCCGATTTGCACCTTGGCCTGATGCCTGGTTTTGGTCGTTTGGAGGATTTGGTGCGCCTGTGCCGGCTTGAAACCCCGGATGGAGTGCTGATCGCGGGAGACTTGCTCAACGACCATATTGGTTTTTTAGACCGGGAAAAAGCCCTTATGCGCGAGTTGCGGACCTATGCTCCGGTGTGGGCGGTTTTAGGCAATCATGAGGTGTATGCCGGTGAGGCGGCAGCGCTTACGTGGTATCAGGAAGCCGGTGTGCGAGTGCTTAGCAATACAAGCGCCCTTTTGACTATTGATCCGCGGGTGCGCGTTACCGGAGTTGACGATCCGGCCGCAGGCCAAGGGTCGTTGCAGCAGAGGCTTGCACTGGCTTTGCCGCAGGCCCTCGATTCTCCCGAACTGCACATTCTGCTCTCGCATTCGCCCCGGGGGTGGCCTGAGGCGGTGCCGCCTGACGTGGACCTCATGCTCAGCGGCCATACCCATCAGGGACAAATGTTTCCCTTTTCCTGGGTGGTCAAATTGGCCTATCCTCATATATACGGTCTGTATTCGCGAGACGAAAAACGTCTGCTCGTTTCGCGAGGTGCCGGAACATGGGGGCCACCGTTTCGCGTTTTGGCCCCGCCCGAAGCCTTTGTTCTGGAATTTATCCCCCACCAAGACGCCGGAGGCGCCGATGGAAAAACATCTCCTTCTCACGGTCAGTGATGACACGAGCAGCCACAGTGCGGTTCAGTTTACCGGCCAATTTTTCAGTCACAAAGGGATTATCAAGGTAACCTTGATGTACATCGCACCGAACCCCGAGGATGTCTTGGGTACGCGGGGAATGGAGTTAGCGGGCGAAAAGCGCGATGAAGCCGCCCGACAAAGTGCCCAATACCAAAAAAAAGGGCGAGCTGCCCTGGAGCGAGGGTGGGAGAAACTTCTGGCCGCCGGCATTCCTCCAGGGAATATCTCCACGATTTTTCGCTTTCGCTCTTTTAATACCACGGTCAAAGATATCGGGCAGGAGGCGGAAAGAGGACTCTATGACGCGGTTTTGTTGGGCCGACGCGGTATTTCCCGTTTCGAGGAAATGCTCAGCGACAGTATTTCCAAGCAAATTTTGGATGAAACGTTGTCGGTGCCTATTTGGATCAATCGGGAAATCGCCTTAGAGCGTTTTGGGGTGCTGCTTTGCGTGGACGGCTCCACTCCCTCGATGCGGATGGTTGATCATGTTGGATTTATGCTCGCTGCAGAAAGCCATCCGATCACGCTGTGTCATATCCAAGGCAAGGACGGGCCGGATCCCGCTCTGGTTTTTCGCGAAGCTGAAGCCCTGCTCACAGAAAATGGGGTGGAGCCGAGCCGGATCCAGACCCAGCTTTTGAGCGGGAACGACCCGGCCTCGACGATTTTGGAGGAGACCAGCGCCAAAGGGTATGCTGTAGTGGCTGTTGGCAGCAGCGGTCAGGCAAGCCGAGGGCTTATGGGGCGGTTCTTCATGGGTTCAGTCTCCCGCGCCTTGGTGGCCCGCTTGACCGGGGCCTCCTTGTGGGTGTGTAAATAAAGAGAGATATGGCACCGGCTTGACATTTGCTGGATCTATCTCTATACAACCGCTTCTTGACGGCGGCGAGGTAGCTCAGGTGGTCAGAGCATGCGGCTCATATCCGCAGTGTCGGGGGTTCAAGTCCCTCCCTCGCTACCAATACCAACACCACGGCAGTTCAAGCGACACGCTTGAGCTGCCTTTTTGTTTGCCCTCTTCCTTTTCCTCTTTTCGGCCCCCCCCCCTATATATGCCATACTATTTACGTCCCTTTTTGCAGCCTTCTCCTTTATTTTTTTGGCAAAATCACCTATCCAATGAACACGTCCCGTGCATCCTTGCGCAGACACACCGCGAAAGAATTCACCGCAGGGTCGTAGTGACAACCGCAAATTGCACAGGTCCGATTGCGGAATTGAACTCAACCCAGGAAAAGGGGGGATGGCTCCCGTTCCGGGATAGTGTTCGATCAAACAGCGGGGTACTGGCCGAGGCCTTGATTGCCCCTGGATGCAGGACTGTTTCCAGGCAATATGGCAAACACCGAGCTGGGTTCACGGATCCAGGGGCTGATTCCGCGAAGTGGATTCTTTGGCCCCTAAGGAAGGAAGTGAGGAAGGTATGCGCTATCTCGGAGCCCATATGTCCATAGCCGGGCATCTCACAAAGGCCTTTGACCGTATACGGTCCGTTGGCGGCACCGCATTGCAGATTTTCACCCGCAACCAACGGCAGTGGAAAATTCCGACGTTACCAACCCAGGACGTCAAAGATTTTGCCGCGGCTTGGCGGGCGTGGGGCGCATATCCGGTGGTGGCCCATGATTCGTATCTAATCAATTTGGCTGGCAACAAAAAGGAGGCGGTTGCCAAATCCCTGGACGCCTTCACCGAAGAACTCCGCCGAATTGAGGCCCTGTCCATTGCCGGGCTGGTCACCCATCCTGGCTCTCATCTCGGCGCCGGCGTCGAACAGGGGCTCAAGCGCTACGTGCGTCGGCTGGACCACTGCTTTGCCAATTCAGGGACAACACAGGGGCTGGTTTTGCTGGAGACCACAGCTGGACAGGGGACCAATCTTGGCGGACGTTTTGAGGATTTGGCCTGGATTATTGAGCATTCCCAGTATCCGGAACGGCTGGGCGTGTGTTTGGATACCTGCCACGCCTTTGCTGCGGGGTATGAATTGCGCACCGAGGCCGGGTATCAAGAGACCCGGGAGCAGTTGGAACGGACTGTCGGGCTGGACCGGGTGCGGTGTGTGCATTGCAATGATTCCAAGTTCGACTTGGGCAGCCGCAAGGACCGCCACGAACATATCGCACACGGGTATATCGGGGGTGCGGGATTCGCGCAGGTGGTCAACGATCCCGCTTTTGAGGCTATTCCCTGTATTTTGGAGACCCCTAAAAGCAACGACCTGCATGAGGACGCGGCCAACATGCAGGTCTTGCGGGATTTGGTGCCGAAATGAGTGGGTCAATGGTGACAGATCGTGTTGTGCCCCCCGGAAACGAATTCACAGATTCAGAACCCCAATTGCTGCGAGAGGGCCTGACCCATTTCTCGGGCTTTCTCCATGGTTTGCTCGTACTGCTTGACCGCCCCGGCGTCGAAAACAGAATACACCGCGAGAGTGTCGACGATGGTGTAGCCCAAAGTCTCTAAGGGTTGGGTCTGCATCTCAATAGTCATGCCCATGGCGTTTTCGTGCTCTGGCTGTTCCCCGATTCCCACCACTACCGCTTGTCTGCCCTGTCCGGCCAATCGGCTGGAATAGCTGCGTGGCCGGTCCTCGGTGAAGTCGTAGTAGCAGTACAGCCGGTCGATAAAGGCCTTCATAAGCGCCGTAATATTGTAATTGTGCGCCGGGGAGACCATAACTAGGCCGGTGGCGGCTTCGAGTTGGGGGTAGACCACATTCAGGCCGTCGATAAAGCGGGTGCAGGCTTTATCTTTCCGGCACCGCTCGCAACCGACGCAGGAGGAGAATTGCACATCCCGCAGGGCCAGGGGTTGGGTAGTGGCGCCGCTTTCGGCTGCGCCGGCAAGGATGGTTTGGACCAAAACGTCGCTATTGCCCCCGCGACGGGGACTGCCGCTGATTCCGAGAATGTTCGCCATGTATTTTTCCTCTCAATAGCTAAAACCACGGCCAGAGTGCGGCTCGGCCATGGGGTGGACGCTGAGGTGGGGCTAGTTGGCCGAGGACTGAGCCTGCCGCACCGCGCGCAAAATAGCCCGAATTTCCTGCGGGGCCTGGCCGTAGAGTTGGGCCGCATAGGATTTAATGTTCCCGGCCACTTCTTGCAAGGCAGGGAAATCTGGGTAGGCCTCGAGACGTTCACAGCTGAAATCCGGTGGCACAAACGCCATTTCTTCATCTAGGTTGTATTGTAAGGGAATGCCGGCCAAGGACTCTTTCTCTGTCTGGTCGGTATCCAGCTTTTTGGAAAATTGCAGGACTTGACTCGGGGAATTGTATTGGTTGGCCTGCTCTATCTGGGCAGTGAGGGCCGCACACATTTGCTTGACCTGTTCATAGTTTACGGTCACGCGTTTGCACCGCGGGTTTTCCGGGTCGTTGTAATGTCGGCCGTGCATATAGGCGCCAGCAGTATCGACCACAGCGGCGTAGGCCTGTTTGAGCAGGCCGCTGTAGCGGGTTTTGTCCCGTAAGGCCCAAGGCAGCGACAAATGGCTCAACTCCGGAGAGCGAGTAGTCAAGGCGCTCGGCACTTCATCCGGATCGACCCCGATCAGGGTGTAGAATCCTCGAACTGTTTCTGGTTTGCCCTGGCGCAAAAGATAATGCAAATTGGCCAGGCTTAGGGCCACCTCCTGCTGTATATCTTGCAAACGTTCTATTTTGGCGCGGTAGCTTTGCAAAGCCTCTTCAATATTTCGGCGCTGGCCAAAAAAAGAGTCCGCGGCCTCTTTGAGGGTTTCTTCTGCCAGTGAATCGGCGACGCAGGTATACTGCTGCGATTTTTTTTTCTCAGCCATACAAGAAGCTCACCGTCCTATGTGCTCCCGCCGACTGCGGCTGCGAAGTGCGACGGGAGCAAAAATACATTGCACTAGCGACGCAATTCAAATGCGGAAAACGTTTTGTCATAATCGATCCAATCGCATTCCACATTATCGACGCGCCCCAAAGAAGGCCCCTGCACAATACGTTTTTTGAAGTCCTCCAGTTTGGGCGGATCGCCTTGAGCCAAGACTTCCACCCGTCCATCGTGGAGGTTGCGAACCCATCCGGTGAGGCCGAGGCTCCGAGCGTGATCTTGGGCCCAGGTCCGAAATCCGACCATCTGCACTTTCCCGCTGAGTACACAATGCAAACTCTGTGGCATGGTATCCTCCTTTACGCTGTATGGGCTTGGTCAAACGCGTTGACGAATCAATATATCAACCACTGTATACAAACACCTAACCCTTGCGCGGGTTTTTGTCCATGGCAGTCGTTTGTGGCACAGCCCAAACGTCGCAGAATGGACTTGGCAATTTATATTCGTAGCGGTATAGAGCACTATGCGCTTTTTACGGTATTTACAGAAAGCCGGATATGTCCCGTTTGCCGGGGCGGTAGACCCGGATGTTTACGCCTACTTCCGTTGTCCGCATCCTGAACGCGCCAAATGGTATCTCCATTACGCTCAGGGGAGTTTCCAATGCGTGGGGTGCCGGGAATATTGCGAAACCGACGATCCTAAAGGCTTTCAATGCCTCCTTCCCCTCCATTGGGAGGACTCCTGTGATTGACTCCGCTGAGAGGCGGCGCTTCCTGCCTCTTGTTGTCCTCCCTGCTTGTCTCTCGCTTCCCTGCTTTCCGGGCAAACTGCGCGCCTAGAACCCTGAAATAGGGATCACGGAGCGTGGTTTGTCTATTTGTTTCCTCAGATTTCATGATCGACAATGGCTTTAGCTGGCATTAACCCGGTTGCTGATGCGGAAACTATATTTCCAGCTACTCCGGGTCCGTCTCCAGCGACATAGAGCCCTTTTATTTTTGTCTCCAGGCGGCTGTTGGTTTGCACTTGGGTAGCAAAAAATTTGACCTCCGGGGCATAGAGCAGGGTCTCCTCATTGGCTACTCCGGGCACAACGTGGTTGAGTTTCTCTAACCCTTCGACCAGATTGGTTACTATCCGTTCCGGCAGGGCCATGGCGATATCGCCGCAAACCACATTTTTCAAGGTGGGTTCGATATATCCTTTGCGGATCCGGGGCCAAGTGGAACGGCGGCCACGCTTTAAGTCACCGAAACGTTGCAGGATCGGGCGCCCCCCGCCAATCAGGGAGGCCAGTTTGCCGATGGAGACCCCGTAGGCCTGGTTATCCGTGACCGGCTCTGTGAGCACGACTTTGGACAAAAAGGCGAAGTTGGTGTTTTCGGATTTTTTGTCCAGGTAGGCGTGGCCGTTGACGCAAACGAAATCCTGGTAGTTTTCCAGGGACACGAAACCGCCCTTGTTCGTGCAAAAGGTCCGGGTCTGATCGTCGTATTTACTGGTTTGGATAAAAAAGGTGGGATCATAGATGACGTCGGTCAGGTCCTGCATGATTTCATTATGGACCTCCACCCGCACCCCTACCTCTATGCCCCGCTGACTCAGCGGGATATCGAGGCTCTGGGCGATTTTTCCCATCCATTCCGCCCCCACGCGGCCCGGGGCGAGGATGACAGCTTCGGCCGTGTACTCGCCCTTGGAGGTACGCACGCCCTGGATACGGTTATCCTCGACCAGGACTTCCTCCACTGCTTCACTGCATTGGATGCGCACCCCTTTGTGTTCAATATAATCGTGCATTCCAGCTATATGCCCGGGCAGACAATCGCTCCCCAAATGCTTTTGTTTAATCAGCAGGAGTTCGATGCCCTCTTTGCGGGCCTGCTTGCGGATCTGCCGGGCCGTATCCATATCGGTTGGAAAAACAGGCCCATCCATTGCAAAGGTATTGAAGATGGCTTCGGTTTCGTCAATCAGGCGTTGGGCTTTGGTTTTGGAAATAAACTGGGTCAGGTCTGTCTTGCCCAATTTATGGATAAAGTTAAGCTTGCCGTCGGAAAAAAGTCCGGCCCCACCGACGCCGGAGAGGATATTGCACGGTTTGCAGCGCAGACATTCCTGGTCTGCGGTGATGGGGCAGTACCGTTTGCGCGGATCTTTGCCTTTTTCCAAGAGCAGGACGTTTTTATCCGAATGTTCGGCCAGGTAATAGGCGGCAAAAAGCCCGGCGGGTCCGCCGCCGACGATGATAACGTCAAAATGGGGTGCATTTGGGGTCATTTCGTAGTCTCCAAAAAAACAGTGCTCGCTTGTGGGGTGTTTGGGGTGTGGACAAAAGAAATGCGAGCTTGCGCAGTTTGCGCAACACCCGCATCTTCTAGACATATATTGGAATCGGGTTAAAGGCAAGCCGGAACCCGGCGATGGACTCAGGCCGTGTTCAAAATCCTGGCTTCGGCTTGTATGTCGAATTTTCAATTATTTTAGTGTAAAAAAGCATGTCCGCGTTAATGGCCACCCCTTGATAGGGGCAGGAATCCATGTTCCCGGTGGTAAATGTGGACGAAGACAGGGTTTGGGGGCAGAGGGAAATTGGTTGGTCAAATTTGATCCGGGTCAAAGCAGGAGTCTGGCAGGTGGGGCATGGTGCCCTCAACGACAACGACTACACGCTCTTTACCCTAACGGAGGACTCCTGATGAAGACCACTAGAAAAATCATCCATATCGACGAAGAACTCTGCGACGGTTGCGGCCAGTGCGTACCTTCCTGCGAAGAAGGCGCCATCCAGATTATCGACGGCAAGGCCAGACTCGTCGCGGACAAGTATTGCGACGGACTGGGCAATTGCTTGGGTGAATGCCCCCAGGGGGCCATCACCATGATCGAGCGCGAAGCCGATCCCTTTGACGAGGCGGCTGTGGAAGAACTGCTTGCCGCGCAGGGCCGCGCTGACTCGCCTCCCGCTTTCGGGGGGTGTCCGTCGCAACGACTGCAATCCTTTTCTCCGTGCCAGCAGGCCAACCAGCCGACGCAACAGAGCGGATCGAGCCTTTCGCATTGGCCGGTGCAAATCCGTTTGGTGCCGCCGCATGCGCCGTTTTTGGACCATGCCGACCTATTGGTCACTGCGGACTGCGCTCCGGTGGCCTGCGCCGACTACCACAGCCTGTTGCAGGGCAAGGTGGCCTTGCTCGGCTGCCCCAAATTCGACTCCGCTGAAGAATACCTTGAGAAGTTCACCGCCATCTTTACTACGGCGCGTATCAAGTCGGTGACCGTATTGAGCATGGAAGTGCCCTGTTGCTCCGGGCTGGCGAAGATCGTGGCTGAGGCGCGACGGCAAAGTGGCGCAGATGTGCCCGTAGAGAATGTTATCATTTCCACCCGGGGTACGATTCTGTCCCGGCAGCCGGTGCCCGCGCAGGAGTTGACCCTAGCCTAAAAAAGCGAGGGGGAACTCAAGTGGTGCAAACATTTGAGCTCCCCCCTTGGGCAATGTGGAGCAGGCTCTTAGAGGCGGATCTCTCCTTCGGCCACGGCCTCGAGCTGCTCAGAATCCAGGATACTGATCCGCCGTCCGTTGACCTGGACAATTCCGGCTTCTGTGAGTTTGTTCAGGATCCGGGACAAGGTCTCTTGGGAGGTGCCCAGGATCTTGGCCAGCACCCCTTTGGAAACGTCCAAGGTAACATCCGCGCGCTCCGGTAACTGGTTCTGGCGTTCCACAAGATAGGCGGCCAGACGCTGGGGGATCTCTTTCAGGGAGAGGTTCTCAATGAGGCGGGTGAATTCACGCAGACGCTGACTCAGAACCGCGAGCATATTCATGGCCAGGGAAGGATCGGCCATATACAAGTCGACCAGCTTTTGTCGCGGGAAAAAAGCCACTTCCGCTTTGTCCAGGGCCTCGGCGTTGGCCGGAAATGTCTGTCCGGCAAAAACCGGTACTTCGCCGATGGGCTCCCCGGTCCCAAAGATATGCAGAATCTGTTCTTTGCCCTCCAAGGAGAGCTTAAAGATCTTGATCCGGCCGGAGAGCACGACATAAAAACCAGCGGCATCTGTGCCTTCGGTGAAAATGGTTTGGCCGCGCTCGAAGCTCTGTCGCCGGCTAATGCCTTGAAGTTGGTGCAATTGTTCTTCGCTTAGCCCTGCAAAAAGGGGAGCCTGGCGCAAAGTCTGGGTTGTGTGCATACCGATCCATGTGGTTCGTGTGGTGAATACGAGGGTAAGCTATGCAGGATTTAGTTTGTGAAATCAATATATGCCGGGGAATTCGCAATGGCGGATGCCCCCATGCGCTGGCGGTGCTTCCGGAACTTTCTGGAGACATTGGGGGCGCTGTTCAAGCCAGTGACTGGCCGCAGGCCTGTCTGGCAGGAAGCAACGGTGCGCCCAAGGCCCACCACCAACTGCGCATCAGTGCCGCAGGCTGTCCCAATGGCTGTTCTCGGCCGCCTATAGCCGACATCGGCTTGATCCGCGCCCTGCGCCCGCGGTTTCGCAGCGCCCTTTGCACCGGCTGCGGACGATGTCACGGAGTCTGCCGGGAAGGGGCTATCACGGTAACCTCTGCAGGGGTTCATATCGCTCCCGAGGCGTGTCTGCAATGTGGGGCCTGCATTCGGGCCTGTCCGGAAGAGGCCCTTGAAGAGGATCAATCCGGATGGCGTGTTTTGGTTGGCGGACGGTTAGGCCGCCACCCCCAATTGGCTTTGGAATTGCCGGGCCTGTTTACTGAGACGCAGATGTTGGAATTGCTCACTGCCACCGCTGCCTGGTGGGCCCGGCATTGGCAACCCGGGCTTCGCTTGGGTGGCAAAAGGGGCGCCTTGTGTGCCGCATTGGTCCAAGACGGTCACATTGCAGAAGGTGCTTTTCCCCTTTTTGAAGAGGAGGCGGTATGCTCGCCGCAGTAATGCGCCGTGGCTTAGGGCTGCTGGTCAGTCTCCTTTTGGCCGCCCACAGTCTGCGCACCGGCGATTTTGGCCTGACTGTGGCCTGGCTCGGGATGGGCGCTCTGGTATGCACCCGCCAAGCCTGGGTACGCTGGGTATTTGCCGTGGCATGTATCTGGGGCGTTTGGATATGGGCAACGACCACGCTGGAATTGATCCAATTTCGTATGTTGATGGGGGCGCCCTGGACCCGTTTGGCGTTTATTCTCGGCAGTGTCCTGGCCGTGACCGGTTTGACCGGCTGGCTTTTTGTCCAGGCCGGGGCCGAAGCCAGCTACTTTCGTCACCGGGCGCGGCAATTCCCGCTGGCCGGGATATTTTTGCTCACGGTCATAATTTTGGCCGTGGCCCGCAGTATGGCCCCATTGCCGGTATTGTTGGCGGATCGGTTTTGGCCCGGTTGGGGCTGGCTAGAAATTTTGATCCTTGGGGTCTACGCGGTCTGGGCGGGCAGTAAATTGTTGGATCCGGCCCTACGGCTAAAATGGCGCCCCCGTTTATGGGGGCTGTTTTCCGTTGTCTTTTTCGGCCAACTTTTGCTGGGGCTCTGCGGCCTGGAAACGTTTCTCATGACCGGCGAACTCCATTTGCCGGTGCCGGCTCTGATCGCGGCCGGCCCGGTGTACCGCGGCGATGGGTTGTTTATGCCCATTTTGTTTACAGTCACCGTGCTTCTGGTCGGACCGGCCTGGTGCAGTTATTTATGCTATATTGGGGCTTGGGACGATGGGCTGAGTCGTTTGGCCGGCAGGCATCCCTCTGCCCCACCACGCTGGACGATCTGGATACGCTTGGCCCTGCTGGGGGCAGTGGTTGCGGCGGCGTGGGGGTTGCGCGCGTTCGGCGTCTCCAGCGCTTTGGCGGTGGGATTGGCTTTGGCTTTCGGGCTTTTCGGGGTGGCAATTATGTTGGGGCTTTCCCGGCGTCGCGGCATGATGGTCCATTGCACAACCTATTGCCCCATCGGCATTGTCTCCAATCTCTTTTCCTTTTTCAGCCCCTGGAGACTGCGCATCGGTTCCAAATGTACCCGCTGCGGACGGTGTCGGCGGGTTTGTCGCTACAACGCATTACAGCCACAGGATTTCGACCGCGGTCGGCCCGGGCAGGCCTGCACCCTTTGCGGGGATTGCCTTGCTACCTGCCCCGAAGATCAGCTACAATTCACTTTTCTGGGAATATTCCCGGCGCGAGCGCATCAGCTCTTCTTGGTGCTGGTTGCTGTCTTGCACGCGGTATTTCTCGGCGTGGCCCGAATATGAATCACTGCCGTTTGTTCCCCCAATTCCAACTCAAGGACGCAGAATATGACCACAGTTCCCAAAGGCGCTTTGCTGCAACGTGATAAGACCACCTATGCCATCAAGCCGCGAACCCCTTTAGGGGTTTTGACCCCGGAAATATTAGAAGCCGTGGCCCGGGTGGTGCGCCGCTTCGGCGTGAAAACCGTAAAAATGACCTCCGGACAGCGGTTGATCCTTATCGGCATCCAGCCGGAGGATTTTGCAGCGGTCCAGGCCGAGTTGGGGGAATTGGGCACCATCTGTGTGCATTATGTCCAGGCCTGCCCTGGGGTGGAGACGTGTATGTACGGGGTCCGAGATTCCATGGGGCTCGGGCAACGTTTGGAAGAGATTGTCGGTCCCATGCAACTGCCGGCCAAGGTTAAAGTCGGGGTTTCGGGGTGCCCTTTTTCCTGTGGGGAGAGCTTTGTCCGTGATGTGGGGCTTGTGGGGCGGAAAAACGGCTGGACCGTACTTTTTGGGGGCAACTCGGCCTGGAAGCCCCGTTTCGGTGATGTTGTGGCCCAAAACCTTTCCGACGAAAACGCCCTGGCCTGTGTCCAAGCGTGTTTGCGGTTCTACGCCGCAAACGGCAAACACAAGGAACGCACGGCCCGATTTATGGAGCGCGTCGGTGTCGATATGGTGCGCCAAGAGCTTGATTTCTCTGCTTCAGAAGGCTAGAAATACAGAATGCTTGGGGAGTTTGTCCTCTGGCACGCCTCAGTGACAACCTATGGCCGCAAATCGTTCTGTCTTGGTAGCGATTTGGACAGGGTAAATGGTGTCATCTGCGAAACAAAATATTTCCGTGGCCTCGGTTCTGGGCTTGCAACGGTTATGGCCGGGCACACCCTCTAACACCGGGATCACGGTGGTCCCCAACCTGGACAGATGGAAAAAGGTCAGCTCAAAACGAGAGGAGTGTTCGTATGCGGCATACAAGTATGTCTATTCGCGGTGTATTGTATCTTTTAGCCCTCGCCTTAGTCCTCACGGGCTGTGCCACTGCGCCGAACCAGCAACAGCGCGGCACGGCCGTGGGCACGGCCACCGGGGCCGGGGTCGGCGCCATACTCGGGCAGGCCATCGGCAAGGATACGAAAGGGACCTTGCTCGGCGCCGGGATCGGAGCGGTGATCGGCGGCATCGCCGGCAACCGGGTCGGGGCCTATATGGACCGTCAGGAACAGGAATTGCGCAACGCCTTGGCCCAGGAACGCGATGCCAGCGTGCGCCGTGAGCAGGACATCCTGCGGGCCACCTTTGACAGCAGCGTCATGTTTGATTTTGACTCTGCCAAGGTCAAGCCCGGAGGCGTTAGTGAACTCAATAGAGCGGCCTCGGTCTTTAATCGGTATCCGCAAACCCGGATCAAGGTCGAAGGGCACACCGACGCCAGCGGTGATGAAGAGTACAATCAGAAATTGTCCCAGCGCCGGGCCGAAGCAGTAAAGGACGTTTTAGTCCAGCAGGGTGTGGATTCCCGACGGATATCCACGGCGGGCTACGGCGAATCCCAGCCCATTTCCTCTGACCCGGCGGACAACCGTCGGGTGGAAGTCGTGATTGAACCCATTGTCGCTGACAATTCCGGTTCTTCTTCTTCAAATACGCCCAACACCGAGTATTAGCACCTCGAAATGGGCTTTTGTGTTCAGTATGGCGGCAGGGCTTTTGACCTGCCGCTTTTTTGTATCTGCTCACATGGCCGTAGAGCGTTTTGATAAACTAGTTGCACTATTGCGCGGCCTGTCCCGAACCACCCGAGGGAGCTTCACGAAGCAATATTCAAAACAACACCCTGGATGCATGATCACGGCTCTGATGTGTTTCCCCCAGGGCTGTAAAAGTGGACTGCGGCCAGCCCCCTCCACAAAAGCACTGTCGTTGCAAAGTGTTGCGACGTTTCGCATTAGCGGGATTTATTAAACAGGTGGGGATTGCTGGAGATAAAGGCGTGTATCCAGCGTACCAGAAAGGATTCGGTGTGGGCTGTCTTGATGTACCCATACCCGAGCACCGAGATGAGCAGGGCCCCTAACGTGTCCACGATCAAATCCCACATGGTATCGGTCAGCCCGGAAGGATCGCCGAACATGGCCTTTTGCATATTCGTCTTCAAGAGACTGTCCATGCTGAATTCGAATATTTCCCACAGCGCGCCTATCCCCACGGCAAAAAGAAACGCGAACAGGGCCACGAAACCGGGTTTCATGTACACCCCGATATTCTCGGTTTCATTGAGGACATAGACTAAGAGGAAACCGATAATGCCGAGGGCGAACCCCGACCCGGAATGCAGGGCGATGTCCCACCACCAAAAGCGGGAATAGTATCCGTGGACCTCGCCCAAAAAAAGGGAGGCGAAAACAAAGGTGATCCCCAGCAGAACGAATTCAGGGGGGATAGAGACACGGAAAAATTTGCGTATAAAAAACGGGCCGAGGGTAATAACACTGATCCCCAGGGTGATCACCGCGGTGAGCCATTGTTGCTCCCAGATGGCAAAAGCGATTTCGATGGCCAAAATGGCTTGCAAAACAAAGGTCAACCGGCGGTGTATTAAAAGTGGTCGCATAGGATATGTCACTTGGCAAAGTTGGGCGCAGCATAATCCCAAGGGAAAGTGCGCTATTGCTCGGGGTGTGGAAAACTGGTATCTTTATTTGGCAATATGGATCCTGTGGCTCGTGTCAAGCGGCCCTGGAAGAAAACGAGCATGTGTTACTTCCGCATTGTAGGCGTACAATATGACAAATGAGACCGAGAAGCGCCAAGAAGCCCGGCACGGCATAACCTCAGCAGTGTTGCCCTTTTTGGGCAATAGGGCCAGCGATTATCAGCCGTTTCAGTACCTGATTCAGGATATCAGCGCCACGGGCGTCAAAATCGCCCTGCCTAGGTGGGTGGTCTTCCGGGATATTCTTGCCCCGGGAGAATCCATCCATCTCCAGGTTCCCTTCCAATTCGAGGGCCAAATGCACGCCTCCGGCGTAGTAGCCTGGCAAAAATGGGATACGGCTATGGAAGCGCAAATTTGCGGGATCGCCTTAGATGCCCCGACTCCCCTTGTCTATCCAGTGCATATATCGCTGGAATCGCAAGCAATCAATGTTGAATTGGATGATTTCGCCGCGATTGAGCGATTATTGGTACAGATCCTAGGCGACAGCGCCTTGGTCAAACAGGGGCTCGGCATCTATTTGCGCCATCTCGACGCGTATTTTTACCGCACTGCTGTGATCACTCGAGAGGAATATACCACTTTTAGCGACCTCGTGCTTAAAGGGATCATGGCGCAGGTGCAGACCAATTATGACGCCCTTATGGGGCTCTATACGCGCGTCCGTGGGGCCCAAAATCAGGAAGAGGTCTTTTCCCATATCCTCGACTTGGATGATTTAAGCAGGCTCATGACCCCGGAAGTCGCTATCGAACTTTTTTCCCGCGTACTCAGTGTGGAGGAAGTGGATCTGTACCTCAAAGCGATAAAAGCGTTGGAACAAAAATTGTACATTAACTACAATACGCTGATCATGCTCTATCTCCAGAATCTTATTCAGAATTTCCACCCCCATGCCCCGGCGAAGATGCCTTGTCCGGACAGGTGTGCGTAGGTTGCACCGCCTGGTGGGTGGAATTCGTCTTTTCTGCTGTCAATGCCGCCATCCACGGCCAACCCGGAGCGGTGAGTTGGCGAAGCCGCGGCCCAGATTGAGGAATGTCCCCCCACTCTAACCGCCAATTGACTTCTTTGTCCACTTGGAACCAACTCAGACCCTGAATGCCCCATTCTTGCGCCACCTTCAGGCCATTGCCTAGCCATTGATCCCTATCTCCGCCCTCCCGGGCCGATCCGGTCTCAAATATGACGAGGGGCTTCTGATCATGGATCTCACGTAATTGTCGCAAGGCCGGGACAAAAATATCCCGGAAACTGCGCCACGAACTGGTCCAGCCATGGGTTTGCTTGTTCTGGGTCCGTCCCCAGTTGTAGCCGTCGACACCGAAAACCTGAACATACTCGTCTCCGGGATAATAGGCGGCAATAGTGTTCCAAGCCGCTGCTGGGTCCTGGTTCGCATTGGGTACGGATTCAGCATTGGGGCAAAACGCGAAAAGAACGTTATCCGCGCCCTGTTCCCGAAAAATATTGACTACATACCGGAATATTTTGCGGTATAAATGCGGACTTTCGGGCCCGTATTCCTGCCGACTCGTGCCCCAATGGTAGCGTGCGAGGTTCATTTCATGGGCAAATCGGAGAATAAAAGGATGGTCCCAGTCAGCGGCGGATTGGGCGAATGCTCGAAGATAGGGGTCATACTTTCCTTGGAGAATGGCCTCGGCCGGCACCATGCGTTCCCGCCCCTGTTCATGGAACATGGGTTCCCAAGTGAGACAGGGCACTGCGCCAAATTTTCGAATTGCGTCCAGGCTTTTTTGAGGGAAAAAGCCCTTCTGCGGCGTTGGCGGCCATTGTAGATAAAAGGTCACCATCCGGGCGGGAACACCCAAGATCGCCTCTTCGCTGCGTATCTGCTCTTGGGTGAGCGGTAATCCTTGGAGTGTAAGCCCGAACAAGAAGGAGGCGCGGGAGTCCTGCGCAAAGGCTGTTGTGTTGAGGGCTAAAAGTATTCCGAGCAGAGGCGCCACAACATAGGGGATATTGTGAAACAACATATTGGCTATCACTTGGTTTGATACGGGTGGTTGAAATATAAGACCGCAGAGAGGAGACTGAAATGGTATAGGGACCACAGAGAATTCACGGCTAAGGCGTAAAACGGTTCTTGCTCATAATACAGACGCAACCCACCCCAGATCAGGGAGGCAAAACACAAAAAGCATACGGTGAGCTGAGGCCACATTTGCCAGAGTGGGAGAAAGCTGTTGTGTCCTTTAGGAGTGACTTTGAAACTGCCGCGGATGCCAATAACAGCCAAAAATGTGGCCCACATATAGACCGGAAAACAGATGGCCTGGAGCACAATCCCGGAAACAAGTTCTCGCAGCCGATACTGGCGCTGGCTTAGGGTCCAGGCGAACACCGTCAATGACAAAACGACATACGGAAAGTAGAGCATGAAATAGAGTTCCGGACGGGCAAAATAAGACGGTACGCCAAAAAGGAGATAGAGTATAGGGCAGAGAAATAAGATGAACATCACCCACCCTATGAAATAATGCGTGCCGGAGAGAAAGTATTCCCACCACTTCACCGCGGGCAGCGCTCGAGGATTGTGCAAAAAATGTTTCAAAATGGGCCGGAGTAAACCCACAGTACCAAGCGCCCACCGAAACTGCTGCTTAAAGTATCCGCCAAGATCTTCAGGGCCCAAGCCAAAGGCCAAAACCGAGTTGATATAGGCCGAATGCCAGCCATTGGCATGAAATTTCAGGGAAGTGGCGAAATCTTCGGTTACCGAGGCCTCGTCAAATCCACCCACCTGGCGCAGGGCTTCGCGGCGGAATATGACATTGGTCCCACAGCAAAACATAGCATCCTGTTGGCTCTTGCCTTCGCATATATATTCATAAAAAACAGCCTGTTGCAGGCCGGAACCTTTGGCCACCCGGTTGCTGTCATAGTTGATATAGTATTGGGGGGTCTGGATAAAGGCCAGTTCTGGGTTGGCTTCCATGTGCGCCAGGAGGGGTTCAACAAAATTGGGCAGCGGGTTCATGTCCGCGTCAAAGACGATGATGTATTTTTCCTGCCCCGGTTGGCCGTGAACGGCATTCGTGGTGAATTGAAATCCTTCGGGAGGTGTGCCGTCCAAAAAATCAAGAAAATCGTTGATCATTCCGGCTTTGGCACCCCGCCACTGTCGGCGGAAGAGATCAACCCCGATACGTGCGCACATGGCATCGATAGCCTTTTTGTACTGGGTGTTCTCTTCCTGTGACCATCCGGTTTGATCATATCGTGTATCATCGAGGAAATAGATGCGCTTATTCGGATAGGTAAGATTATAAAAGCAGACCAGGGTATCTTCAACCACGGAAAGAGGCTCTTTAAAGGAGGACACCACAATGGCCACCTCAGGAAATGAGGTCAATTCCGGAGTTTGTCGGGAGTCGAATTGAGCCGGCTTGCGGGGGCCGAGAACCCGGTAGACATTTAAAAAATACCCCAGTCCGTGGATCATGAGAAATATTTCTGCCCCCAAAAGTCCGGAAGCCAGTATCTTTTCATACCAAGCATAGTCGGTGATCAAGAATAAGGAGATGCGCCCGGTGAGATACAGACAAATGGCGAGCATTGTGGCCACAAGGACCAGGGGGAAAATAGTGGTTTTGGTATGTTGCCACAGACGCGCTTTGAACATGCAAACCCCGTGCAGTTAAAAACTATAGGTCAGGCTCAGTTGCAGTGACCTGGCGTCCCAATCCTTGGATTCATGGATCATGCCTTCTAGTTCCAGCCCCCAATGGTCTTTGAAATCCAGTTTGTATGCTCCTTTCAAGGCCAGAGAGGGGTTGGAATCGGAATCGGTTCCGAACGTGAGCTGAAGATCGTAGATGTTTTTGCGGCTGCCGCAAAATTGGAATCGGGACAGGTCGTGTTGCCAGTGCAAAGTCACGGCCGTGCCCAGATAGTTCTGGGGCGTCCAGTACGGATGGGTGATATTCTGCGGTGTTTCCTGGCTCGCGTGCCGGGTGTCCCGATATTCTCCGGAAAGCGTGACTTCCAACTGGCGCGGGTGGTCGGTCAACACATAGCCAAGGGCGGCATCAAGGCGTGAGCCGGCATTCTGATCATTGTAATCACTATATTCCGCCCCCACATGCCCGGAGAGAAAATGGGTAAAGATAGGGGCGATTTCTGCTCTCCAACGGTCTTTTTGGATCCCCTGCTCCAGAGCGTAGCCGTTGGGCAGAACGTTTTCCCGTGCATACTGGAAATCCACATGGGCTAGGTCCCAGGCATTGAAACGCAGATCGAATTCCCCTGTGCTTTGGTCTTCGTAGGTCCCGTCCGAATAGTCCTTGAACCGAGCGGCCAGGGTTGCGGACCAAAAGGCGTTTGCTCTCAGCCGCGCCTGGACGCCGAGGCCCTGTGCCGTGGCTGATGGACCGTAGTCGGGATTTTCCCAAAATCGGCTGTGGGTCACGGTCACGCCGTGCTGGCAGGCCACAGGGACATCCACGCCTATATCGGTTTGCTGACGACCTATCCGGGCGAGTTTGCCCCGGCCCTTTTCCCTCCATGCGCTATATTGGGCCTGGATTGCGGGCTTCGAGCGCGTTTTCTGGCGTTCAAGGGCCCGCTGGGCCAGGTTGTGTTTGGGATCTATGGCTAAGAGCTGGCGATACGTTTCCCCCTCCTGGCCACAAAGCCCAAGAGCGCATTGGCTTTGGGCGAAATCGAACCAGGCCTCCCGGTTTTCCGGTTCGAGTTGGACAAGCTTTTGCAAATGGCGCTTGGCCCGGATAAAGCGTTTGTTCCACATGGCCTGTTTGGCCTTGTATTCCAACCAGACCCGTTTTTGAAAGGCGTATTCAGCCCGGAGTTTGCGCCTCATCGTTTGCAGTTTTTCGGGCAACGGATCTGTTGTACGGGAATGAGATTGCGTTTGCCGCAGGTTTTCATAGCCGGTGAAGACCGTGCTCTCAGGGTCGGGGGGGATATATTCTTGCAAGCGTCGCGAGAGTGCCTTGGACCCTTCCCTGGAGGCCGCGGTCTCCAGTTCGCGGGCCAGCAATGTGTCCACCGTGGGGGTAAAGAGCTCTTGGTAGAGCCGATCACCCAATTCGTTTTTTTTGGCCCAGTAGGCGGTTCTGGCCGCTTCTCGGCGGGCTTGATCCCAATCCGGCTGTGTTTGCAAAAGCTCCTGATAGAGAGTCAAAGAGTCCTCATAGTCGCGGGTCCACCCCAAAAGGCGCGCCAAGAAAAATTTCGTTTTGGCCGTAGCTATATGTTGCTTGGCGGGAACAAGGCTCTTCGTGGCATGTTCGCTCGTGGTAATGCGATGGGAGCCGGGGGCGAACGGCTCCGGCGTTGGCGGGGTAAGCGCCAGCGCCGGCACAAAAGAGACCATAAGCCCTATGCATACGAGCACTGTGCAACAACTCAAACGCAGTGACATGGCTGCTTACTTGTCCTGCAGGGAGGTGCGGTATTGCTGAATGGCCTGCTCGTAGCGTTCGGCCCAGGTTAAGACTTGGGCGTATTGGCGGCGTAATTGGATATCGTTTGGATGCGTGTCTATTAGTTGCTCGTAGTGCTTTAAAGAGGCCTCGTACTCCCCTGCCCAGCTCAGGGTTTGGGCCAATTTCAGCCTCACTCGGTCCTGGTCCGGATAGTCGCTGAGGTAGGTAGTATAGATGGAAATGGCCCGATCGTAATCTTCTTTAGCTGCATAGATATCGGCCAATTCGATACGGCTTTCGGGGTCGAGTGCGTCTTGAGAAAAGGATTCCAGGATGTTTTGCGCCTTTTCTTGCTGCCCATTCCAGGCTAAAACTTTGGCCATTTCCAGTTTTGCCTGGGTGCGGTCCGGCTTGGCTTCAAGCACCTTTTCGTATTCAGCAATTGAGGCCTCGTAGCGCTGCGTGTAGCTCAAAAGCCGGGCCAATTCCCACCGTGCCTTCCATTCCGGCAATTTTTGGCTAAAGGAAAACGTTTCTTGCCCTTGCCCCTGGACCGATTGTTCTGGCGGCAATTGTGAGCTGAGTTGCCGCTCCTGCTTCCCCTGCAATGTCCCTTCAGGTGCGGCAAGGGCCGGAAGCGCACAAAATACCAGGGCGAGCCCGGCGAGCATGGCCCGTGTGTGCATTGTCTTCATGTGGTTTCTCCCAAGATCTTTCGATAAACTGCAATAGCCGCTTCAAAGTCCCCAGCACTCGTATATATTTTGCCTTTGAGATACAGGGCCTGGGACCACTTTGGCCGCTGGGCTAAAATGGATTGCACTCGCTGCATTGCCTGTTGCAAATGGCCGCGGACAAAAAGCACCTGGGCCAGCTCCAATTGGAATTCGAGTTTGTCCGGATTGTTATGGACAAGTGCCCGGTAAGCCTCTTCGGCCTCATCCCAACGGCCTATCTGGATATTGGCCTGGGCCAATTGGTGCACGAGCCGCACAGAATCAAGGCCTGCGCGGTGGGCCCGTTCCAAATAGGTGGCCGCTTGCGCATAATTCTCGGCTGCGAGTGCCGTTTGGCCCTGATGCAGCAATACCTGGCCCCGCTGCCAAGTGTGGTAGGCAAACGGCAAGGCAATGGCGAGGAGAACAAGGCAAACGCAGAAAAGCAGGTACTGCCTAGTTTTGGGGCGGAGAAGGAATTGGGACAGGCTCATACCGTGGATCTGAGATATTTTGTGAGCTGCAAAACATTGGTCCCATCAGTCTGTGCTTCGTAGGACCAAGTGTCCATGATTGAAGTGATGATGTGCAGTCCCCGGCCACGGAGGCTGATTTGGCTGCAATCGCATGGCGGAGCTGCTACCCGGCTTTCAGCACTGTCAGGAGAAAAAGATTTGCCAGTATCCTTGGTGCGGATATCTATACGGCCGCTCCCGAGATGTACCTCTATCACAATGGCGTCCCCGGATTCTTCCCCATAGCCGTGTTCAATGATATTATTGATGGCCTCGCAGACCGCCAATTCAATGCAGGAGGCGGTATCCGCGTCCTGGGTGTGCTCGAAGCAGATGCCGCGTAAGGCTACCCCGACCAGGCTGACGCATTCCCAACGGCTTTCGATGCGCAGAGTAATGGTTTTTTCGGAGTCATTCATGGGTACCGGAGGCGTGTCCGAGGAGTTGGAGGGCCTCCTCTTCGGTATCGGCTATGGTGAAAATGCCATTATCCAAACGGGTGATGGCAAACAGCTTGCGCACCGTGGCTGAAACCCCAAAAAGGGCTATGCGCCCATTTTGGCCCAGACGTTTTAGGGCCGAGAGCAAGGCGGCCAACCCTGAACTGTCCATAAAATCAACGTGGTGCAAATCCAGGGCGATCTTGGTCCCCCCCCTGGTAATAGTATCTATCAGCGTATTTTTGAGGGTTTGGGCGTTGGAAGCCTCTATACGATGCACTTGGGGGATGAGGACGGTGACGGCGTTGTGTTGTGTTTCCTGGATCTGCATTAAAACCTCGCAACAAAATGGCGGGTATGGGTAGGGTTGTGAATTGCCGTTTGCACTGGGCGCAAGCGGTCTTGGGAAATTGCCTCGCTCTCAGGCGAGAAGCGGTATACATGAAGTGACAAGTATTTGAATGGAGCCTAGCTGTCTGAAATAATATACACTCCATTAAATACGCTTTTTCTGTCTTGTCTGTCAATTATCCCTGTGGGCTGCTGTCGGCAGGGATTTGACACACAACAGGGAAACATCGTCCTCGAACGTGTCGGTTTCGGCAAAAGTGCGCAAGGATTCATGCAGAGCCGCGGCCATATGTTGGGCCGAACACCTCCGGTGTTGTCGTAAGATCGTGGCCATGCGCTCCCACCCATACGGTGTTCCGGCGGGATTGCGCTGCTCGTAGATCCCGTCGGTATACAGGACCAAAACATCACCGGGGTGCAGTGTGGCTTGTTCGGCAGTAAAGGGACGGACTCCACCGAGCCCGATGAGCGTTCCTTCGGTTTCCAGCGAAACCACCTCCCCTGAATTACGGATCAAGAGCGGAGCCGGATGCCCGGCGTTGGAATAGTGCAACGTTGCACTTTCAAGGTCCATGACCACGTAGGACATGGTAAAATAGGTGTCGAAACGTTCCAGGGGAAATTCGGCGTCCAATTGTTCGAGCACTGTGACCGGTGGGGGTGGGAGCTCTTCCCTTCCCGGCAAAGACTCACTGTGCACCGAGGTGTGTCGATGTATGGCCTGGGCTGCGGAAACGGCCACCAAAGCCGCAGGGACCCCGTGGCCACTGACGTCCAAAATGTACATCCCCAGGTGCTGCGGCTGCATGGGGATAAGGTTGAAAATATCCCCGCCGATCTTGAGACTGGGTTTGAAGATCCAGCCCACATCAATCCCCGGGAGAGGGGGGAAATTGTGCGGTAAAAGACTGAGCTGAATGTTGGCCGCGGCTTCCAGATCTTTGTCCAGCAGTTTTTGTTTGTTTTCCAACTCCAGGTAGCTGTCCATAAGGGCCTGCTGGCTCGCCTTACGTTCAGTAATATCCCGTAAAATGGCCGCAAAAAGGTGTTCGTCTCCAGAAGTAATTTCGCTGACACCCAACTCGAGGGGAATAATGGAGCCGTCGGATGTGCGACCGGGAACTTCGCGGCCTCCGACCCCCAAAATATGACCTTCACCGGTTTGCAGGTACCTTTGGATAAAGGATTGGTGTGTGCTGCGGTAGGGCTCGGGCATAAGCACAGACACCGGCTGGCCGAGAAGCCATTGCCGGGAATACCCGAAAATGGTGCTGATGGCCTTGTTGACGGCCTGGATGGCACCCTCGGGGCTAATGACGACGATCCCGTCAGTGGATGTTTCCAGGATAGCCTGGAGCGTGTTCGCTTGGGAGGACACACACGACATGGGGTAATGGGGCATACAGTCTCCGAGCTGAATCTGGAATTTACTCTACAATAAAGACAAACGCAGTTGCCGATAATATGGACCACCCGTGGCTTACCAGTGCACCGGGCCCGGTATGCGCGGAGAAGCTGCGGGGGATATCAAGTTTCAGGACCCATGGGGGCACCGTCCTCGGCAAGCGCTTGCAACTGCCGGGAGAGTCTCTGCCAATGGCGTTGCACCGCTTCAGGGTCGCGGTTCTGGGCAGCATGGTGCAGGTCTTTGGCCGCGGCAAAGGCGGCAACAGCCCCCAGGGTGCCTAGGGCGCCTTTGAGCTTGTGCGCGATACGGGCGGTTTCCGGGAAATCCGGCTGTTTGGCAAGGCTCTGCAATTGACTGCGATACTCGGAGAGTTCTTCTTGGATAAACCGGTTGAGGATCTTGGTCCATAGGGCGGTATCCCCGCCAAAGCGTTCCTGGATTTGCTCCATGTCGAAAAGCCTTTCTTCCTTCGGTCCTGTTGTGGCCGCGGGAGATGGCACAGTCGTCTCCGCGTTTGTTTCGGTTGCTGGGGGTGCTGTGGTTTCGGCCGGGGAGTCAAGCACCCGCTGTATTTCCGCCCACAATTTGTGGGCATCAATCGGTTTGGACACGTAGCCGTTCATGCCGGCGGCCAAGAATTTTTCCCGTTCCTCCGGGCGTGCGTAGGCGGTGAGCGCGATAATCGGCGTCAGGGGTTTATCCCCGCCCTCCTGTTGCCGAAGGCGCCGCGTGGCCTCCATGCCATTCATGTCCGGCATTTGGATATCCATGAGCACCACATCGTAGCTCCCGGCAGCAAAATACGCCAGCGCTTCTTCTCCGGTGGCGACGATAGTGGCGCTATGGCCATGCCGGTGCAGTAAAAAGTGGATATACTCCTGGTTCAAGGGAACGTCCTCGGTCACCAGGATGTGTAACGGTCTGATCTCAGGGGCGGGTTCTTCTCTTTCTGGAGGCCATGCCGCACTCGCTTTGTCCGGCCAGGTAAATGGGAGCACAATGGCAAAGGTCGATCCTTTTCCGGGTTCGCTTTGCACTTCCAGTTTGCCGCCCATGAGGCGGACCAATTCCCGGGAGATGGCCAGTCCCAGGCCAGTGCCTTGGTGTTTTTTGGCAAAAGAACTGTCCCCCTGGCTGAAGGAGTCGAACAGGGACTCTACGTCCTCCTGAGCGATTCCCGGCCCGGTATCCTGGACCTGGAAGTCGAGGATCACCTTACTTTGGGTACGCTGTCGCACGGAGGCGAGAATATCAATCCGGCCCTGCTCCGTGAATTTGACCGCATTGCTGACCACATTGCGCAGCACCTGCTCCAGGCGGTACGGGTCCCCATGGATTTGCTGTGGCATGGCCGATTCTAGCTGCATCTGTATTTCCAGGCCCTTGTTGCGGGCCGGTACAGAATAGAGGCTGATCATCCGTTGCACCAACGCCCGGGGATCGAAATCCTGCCCGATAACCTCCATTTTCCCGGCTTCGACCTTGGAGAGGTCCAAAATGTCATCGATAATCTGTTGCAGCGAGCGGGCCGAATCCAGGGTCATCTGCACCAGCTGCTGGGGCTTGTCTTCAGCGTAGTGCGCGGCGAGCATTTCCAAGGCCCCCATAATCCCACTCATGGGGGTGCGGATCTCGTGGCTCATATTGGCCAAAAATTGCGACTTGGCGCGATTGGCCGCCTCAGCCTGTTCCTTGGCCTCGGCCAGGGCTTTTTGGCTCTGAATGCGTTCGGTGATATCGTCGAAAATGGCCACCACTTCCCCGGAGGGAACGCGGTAGATCCGATTTTCCCGCCATCCGGCGCGTTCGGTGTCGTGGTACCAAAACGGGGGCAAATGCTCGGGGAGGCCGGTTCGCCAGACACGTTGCAAGGCGGCGAAAAGGCCGGTTTGGTCCATATTTGGGAAATGTTCCAATAAACTGGAGCCCACCACGTCTTCACGCCGAGCCCTGGTGATCTCTTCCCCTTTGGGATTGAGATCCAAAAAAACAAAATCCGCGCCGTTATCCCGGGCTTCGTAAATAGCCACCCCGCTGCCCATATACTCGAACATGGAGCGAAGTCGCGCT
>JBNJGM010000003.1:0-27287 GCA_051747685.1 Thermodesulfobacteriota bacterium
CATCTTAATTGACCCCAAATTTTGTCTAGACAATGGGGGAAATTCTCGTCGCGGCCCCAGGGGGCTGGGGAGGGGATCCGGCCCTTCGTCCTGGGCTACCCGGTGTGGTGTTCGTCGCGACGCCTCGTGCCCTCACCCCGCCCGGCCAACCAGTTGACCTGCCGGCAGATGCCCATAAGCAGATTGAATTCATGGCGCCGCAAAGTGAATCGCTGGAAAAACCGGCGCACCGGGAGCATCCAATAGGTGCTGTTGTCGTCTTTAAAAACATCGAGGCGCAGCAAGGCCTCTCTGATGCTGGCCAGCAGGGTTTCCTTTTCCGCATGGGTACACAGCCTTGATTGGTGGCCCGTGGCGGGCGCAAAGCGCTTTCCGGAACAGGCCTTGAACCATTCATAGACCACGAGGAGTACCGCCTGACTCAGATTCAGGGAGGTTGCCCCCGCGGCTGTGGGCACGGTCAATAACTGACCGCAGATATCGATTTCCGCGTTGCAGAGGCCCCGATCCTCCGGGCCGAATACCACCGCCACGTGCTCTGCGTTGCCAAGTTGCTCGGCTACCTCGCCAGCCACTTGCTCCGGCGTGCGGATGGCTTTGCGCCATCCCCCGGTGCGCGCGGTGGTGCCGTAGACGGTGTGCTGCTCAGCCAAAGCGGTGGGCAGATCCGGGGCGAGGGTCAGAGTATTGAGGACGGTTTTGCCTTGGCCCGTGGCCAGGGGTTCGGCGCGACCGGGATCCCAGGCCTGCGGTTGCACTAGAGTGAGATTGGGGCAGCTGAAATTGGCGCAGGCCCGGGCCGTGCTCCCGACGTTTTCCGCGAATTTGGGCTGAAAGAGTACGACCGTCAGATTGTCCAAGAGATTGTCAGTGGATGGCATAGGGGGTCCTTGGTGTTGCGCCGTGTTGGATGATTTTGTGAGCGTGTCACATAAAAAGCAGACAGTTGTCGCTGTTTTGTCACAAAGGGGAGCTAAACCGGTTTGTGTTTCGGGACCGGGTCCCAAACGCTCCCAGTAACGCTCACGAATTTGGAGGGAATTATGCACCGTGTAGTATCTTACGCCTTGGCCGTAGCCATGGTCTTGACCATCGGACTGGGCACAGCCGCAGCCCGTGACCAAATCCGCATTGTCGGGTCGAGTACGGTTTATCCGTTTGCCAGTTATGTGTCTGAAGAATTCGGGGCCACCACGGATTACCCGACTCCGGTCATTGAATCCACAGGGTCCGGCGGCGGCTTAAAACTGTTTTCCGAAGGTCCTGGTCTGGACACCCCGGATATCAGCAATGCCTCGCGGCAAATGAAGCCCAGCGAGTTCGAGCGCTGCCAAGAAAACGGTGTCCAGGACATTGTGCAGGTGGTTGTCGGCTACGACGGGATCGCTGTGGCCTTTAATAGCGACAACCCCGATCTGGAACTGACTCGGGAAGAGTTGACCCTGGCCGTGGCCGCTGAAGTGCCCCAGGACGGCAAATTGGTCAAGAACCCGTATACCCATTGGGACCAGATCAACAGCGACCTGCCGCACCGGGAAATTCTGGTTTACGGCCCGCCCACCAGCTCCGGAACCCGGGACGCCTTTGAGGAATTGGTTATGGAAGCGGCTTCCGAGGATATGTCCGGCTATGGTGGTGGGTATACCAAGATCCGGCAGGACGGTGGTTATGTCCCCGCTGGGGAGAACGACAATCTGATCGTGCAGAAGTTGACCAAGAACAAAGAGGCCTTGGGTATTTTCGGCTACAGCTTCCTTGAGGAGAACAGCGATCGCCTTAAAGGCGCCAAGATCGACGGCGTGGCCCCGAAACCAGAGGCCATCTCCTCCGGGGATTATCCGGTGTCCCGGAGCCTGTTTTTCTATGTCAAAAAAGCCCATCTGGGCAAAGTGGATGGGATGGAAGAGTATGTGGATTTGTTCTTGAGTGAGAAAATGATCGGCGATATGGGCTATCTTAAGGGCATCGGCCTGATTCCCCTGCCCAAAGAAGAGCGCGAAGCCCAGCGCGCCAATTGGGAAAACCGGACCAACTTGCAGTTGAGCGACCTCAAATAGCTAAGGGTATGCTTCCAGACAGCGCCCTTGTTTAAGGCCGAGGCCGGCCGGTGCGTACCGGTCGGCCTTTTTCTAAAGATACAGTACTCGGGGAGACGAGGCCCGGCAGGGCGGGTCGCAGAAGGCGGGGCAGCCCTCTTGCCCGGGGGCGGCCCGGCAAAACCGAAACCGAGAGCGATGCCGCGTGCATCGCGGCTATGCGGAGTGGATGTGAGTACCTATTGGATCACTGTCTTTTTGCTGGGGCTTTTGCCGTTGGGGGCGATGGCCTACTACGCGGGCCGGAACAAGGCCACGGCCCAGGAAATCGAGGCGGGCGAGCGCTTGCATTCGCGGCCCGGCGCGTACGGCTGGTATGCAGTGATCTGGATGGCGGCGCCCTGCGGCGCAATGTACGCGTTTGCCGCACTATTGCATATGACCGGCCTGGTTACCCTGCCCGGGGTTGTTTTGCTCCCGGTTGGTGTGGTTTTGCTTTTAAGCGGGCTCGGCATGGGGCTGCGCCGCGTCAGCCCCTATTTGCAGGCCCGAAATACTGTTGAGCGCTGGATCCGGGGCACCCTGTTGACGGCTTCGCTGCTCTCGATTCTGACCACAGTGGGGATTGTCTTCTCCATTCTTTTTGAGGCCATCCAGTTTTTCCAAATAGTCAGTATTTGGGAATTTTTGACCGGAACCGAGTGGAGTCCGGATACCGCTTTTCTCGGCGGGGCCGGTCGGGGGGGCGAGGCGATGGCCGAGGCGGAATTCGGGTCGGTCCCGATTTTTGCCGGTACATTTATGATTACCGCTATAGCTATGGTGGTGGCCGTGCCCATCGGGCTTTTTGCCGCGATTTTCATGTCCGAGTATGCCAGCCAGCGGGCTAGGGATACCATGAAGCCCATGTTGGAGATTTTAGCCGGCATCCCCACGGTGGTGTACGGTTTTTTTGCGGCCATCACAGTGAGCCCCTTAGTGGTTCAAGCCGCCACCGCCGTAGGGCTGGACGCGGACTCCACCAACGCCTTGACCCCAGGCCTGGTTATGGGCGTTATGATCATTCCCTTTGTTTCTTCGCTTTCCGACGATGTCATTTCCGCGGTGCCGCAAAGCCTGCGTGAGGGCTCATATGCCTTGGGCACAACCCGCTCGGAAACGATCAAGCAGGTTTTGTTGCCGGCGGCATTGCCCGGCATTGTTTCCGCGGTGCTGTTGGGGGTTTCCCGGGCACTCGGGGAAACCATGATCGTGGTTATGGCCGCCGGGCTGCGGCCCAATCTGACCTGGAATCCCCTTGAAGGTATGACCACGGTAACCGTGCGTATCGTAGACGCTTTGACCGGGGACCAGGCCTTTGACAGTCCAGCGACCTTGTCCGCCTTTGGGTTGGGATTGGCGTTGCTGACGGTCACGCTGACCCTGAATATCATTTCGACCATTGTTATCCGCAAATTCAAACAAAAATACGAATAACCCAAAAGTTAGGATAATCCAAATCGAAATCGGGATCGCTATCGGGATCGAAGAAATATGGCGCTTCGATACGAGAAAGTGATCAAGATGTACTGGTTGTCGGCAAGGCGCTGGACACGATGGAAAACTGGAAGTGAAAGGATGAACTCGACCAGATGGACGCGATGCTCAGCCGTCTCGGCGGGCTCCCACGGTCGAGAGGATCAAGCGGCTTCCAGCGTCGATTCCGATCCCGATAGCGGTTTCGATCCCGAAGAAAGAAAATTCCAACAAACGGATGCACTGGACGCTCATTCTTCGCGTCAGTGATCCTAAGCGTTGTGAGGCGCGAATTCATGCGGCAGACACTAGTGGGGGACTCGGCCAGGCTCAAGCGGCGCTACCGGGCGGAAAAACGGTTCAAATGCTACGCCCTGAGCGCGGTGTTGTTGGCCGCTGCGTTTTTGGTCTTTTTCTTTTTCGATATTATAAGCCAGGGATATACGGCTTTTTTTCAGGCCCGGATACAGGCGGATATCCAGTATACCGAGCAAAGTGTGGAAATGCCCCTGGCTGCGGTAGACGAAGAGGTGCGCCATCTGGTCAGTCGCGGGCGCTTACGGACCATCCCGCGAGAGGTCAAGGCCCAGCCGGAATTGATGGGGACCACGCAAACGAAGTGGGTGGTGGCCACGGCCGAGGTCGACCAATACCTCAAAAACAAGCCGAACCGGTTGAAGCCCAAGCAAAAACGGGTTGTTGACCGCCTTCAGGAAGAGGGTCGGGCGAAGTTGGCCTTCAATACCGGGTTTTTTACGAATGGTGATTCAAAGATGCCTGAAATCGCAGGCATTTTTTCAGCTGTTATCGGGTCAATGTATGTGCTCTCCCTGACCTTGCTTTTCAGCGTCCCCATTGGGGTGATGACTGCCATCTATTTGGAGGAGTTCGCGCCGGACAACCGTTTTACCCAGGCCATTGAGGTCAATATCAATAATTTGGCGGCCATCCCGTCCATTTTATTCGGGCTTTTGGGGCTGGCTATTTTTATCAATTTCATGGGCGTGCCCCGTTCCTCGGCTTTGGCCGGCGGGCTGACCCTGGGACTGATGACCTTGCCGATCATCATCATCAGTACTCGGGCGGCCTTACGGGCGGTGCCGGATTCCATCCGCGAAGGGGCCCATGCTGTGGGGGCATCGCCCTGGCAGGTGGTCTGGCACCATGTGCTGCCGCTGTCCCTGCCCGGAATTCTGACGGGCTCGATCATTGGGCTCGCGCAGGCCATGGGGGAAACAGCGCCGCTTTTGATCGTGGGCATGATGGCCTATATTCCGGATCCCCCCAGCGGAGTCACCGATTCGGCCACGGTGCTGCCGGCCCAGATCTACACCTGGTCTTCGACTTCGTTGCGTGCTTTTGGGGAGCGTACGGCCGCAGCGATTATCGTTTTGCTCGTGGTCCTATTGACCTTGAATGCGACCGCTGTCTTTTTGCGCAAAAAATATGAGCGTCGCTGGTAGCGCGCCCAAACCCGAGGAATGAGATATGGCATCGCACACCGTTTTGCTCGTGGAAGACGAGGTGGATATTCTCAATTTGCTCCGGATCAATTTCGAGAACAGCGGCTATCGGGTGCTGAGTGCGGAAAACGGCTTTCAGGCCCTAGATGTTTTGAGCAGTACCCCCGTGGATTTGGTGGTTCTCGACCTCATGCTGCCGGGCAAAGATGGATTGGAGGTCTGCCGGGAATTACGCACCCGCGAAGCGACTAAACATCTGCCGGTGATCATGCTCACGGCCAAGGGCGATGAAGTCGATCGCATTGTGGGGCTGGAGCTTGGAGCCGACGACTATGTGGTCAAGCCGTTCAGCCCCCGGGAGCTTCTGCTCCGTACCAAGGCAGTGTTGCGCCGCGGAGCGCCACCGCCCGAGGATCAAAGCGTCTGGGCTATGGAGGGGCTCCACGTGGAGTTGGAAACCCATAAGGTTTTGGTTGACGGCGAGGAGCGGGATTTGACGGCCACGGAATTCCGGCTTTTGGCCCATCTTATCCAGAGCCGGGGCAAGGTACAGAACCGGGACCAATTGCTCAACGCCGTGTGGGGATATGAATTTGAAGGCTATGCCCGGACTGTGGACACCCATGTCCGCCGTTTGCGGCATAAAATCGAACCGTACGCCCATATTGTGGAAACCGTCCGCGGTGTGGGCTACCGGCTGGCTATTCAAGAGGAGTGAGCCGTGTCATTGCGAACCAAACTGCTGACAGTGCTGTTGGCATTATTACTCGTCTCTTCCTTTATTCCCTTGGTCTTGTCCAAGCAGATCCTGCAGGAAGAGTTGCTCTCCTCCACCAAACGGGAGGCCACCTTGAAGCTGGGCCACCTGCAATGGCTGTTGCGCCAGGGGATCGGCCAGGAGGGTGAAAAAAGCCTGCAAGAGGCTGTTCAGCGTATTGGCGAGCAATTGGACGTGCGGGTAACCTATATTCGCGAAGACGGCACCGTGATTGCCGATTCTTCGCTACCATTGCCCAAAGTGCGGGACTTGGACAACCATAAGCAGCGTCCGGAAGTCCAGGAGGCGGACCGGAAAACCTTTGGGTTTAGTGTGCGCTATAGCGATACGGTGCGCGAGGACCTGCTCTACGTGGTGCGTCCCATGGAGCGCGTCGGCGATATTTCTTCGGGATTTCTGCGCCTCGCGGTGCCCCTTAGTGCGGTCAATGAGCGCTTGGACAGCCTGTTTAACCAATATTTGCTGCTGTTCACCCTGGGCTTGGTCGCCTGTGTGGGGCTCAGTTATTGGCTCGCCTCCCGTGTGCGCGGGGCGGTGCAGCGTATGGGCCAGGTAGCGGACGCCATCGGCAACGGGGAATACGCCAAGCGATTGGTGTTCACGCCAGCGCGGGAATTTTTGCCCCTGGTGCAGGCCATCAACCGCATGGCCAAGCATATCCAGGAGCATATCGCCACTATCAGCGACCAAAACCGGCAATTCGAATCCATCCTCAACGGGATGTACGAAGGGGTCATGGTCCTGGACCGCCAGGGCAAGGTTGCTATGGTCAATGCCCAGTTGAAGCGTATTCTGGCGGTCAAAGCCCCGGTGGGCCGGGCGCCGATTGAATTGATACGCAGCCCGGAACTACAAAGCGCTTGCGAGGCCATGATTGCGGCCGCCCTGAATGACGGAGACCTTTCCCCGGAGCACTTGCTCGTGGAGACAGCAGAAGAGCATATTTATGAGGTCACACTCTTACCCTTGCCAGCGGAACGCCATGACATTGCGGCTATCGCGGTGTTCCATGACATTACCGAACTCAAACGTTTAGAACGCGTGCGGCGTGATTTTGTGGCCAATGTCTCCCATGAATTGCGCACCCCGCTGACCTCAATTAAGGGCTACGCGGAAACCTTACTCGAAGAGGGGAGCGTGGATACTGCAACCGTGCGGGCGTATATGCAGGTGGTGGTCAAAAACGCCAACGCCATGTCCCGCTTGTTGGAAGACCTGCTCCAGTTGGCGAAATTGGAATCCAACGGCGCCGAGCGTGAACTTGGGCCGGTATACTTGTCCAATGCAGCCCAGGCTGCTTGGCGGTATTGCCAAACCATGGCCGAGGAACGTGATGTGGTTCTGGATACCGCTGGCGTGCCGGAGCAGATCTGCCTGCGCTCGGAATACGATGCCCTGGTCCAGGTGTTGCGTAATCTCTTTGAAAACGCGATCAAATTCAGTCCCGAGCATGGCAGCGTCCAACTGGAAGCGGTCCGCGAAGGACAGTGGTGGCGCATCAGTGTTCTTGATCACGGACCAGGCATTGGGGAGCGGGAACAGCAACGGATCTTCGAGCGTTTTTACCGGGTCCAGCATGCTGAACGGCAGGTGGCCGGAACTGGCTTGGGGTTAGCCATTGCCCGGCATATTGTCCGCAATCATGGCGGCGAGATCTGGGTGGACAGCCCGGTGCCGGGGTACCTTGAAGGCTCGGCTTTCCGGTTTACCCTCCAGGACTGCCGGGCGGCTGAAGAGAGAACGACTTTGCAGGCAAGCGAGATGGCAAATAAGGGATAGTGCGCCGGGCAAACGGGTTGCCCTGGCATTGCCCCGCCTACGGGCGCCATATCCCGAGCAACGTTTTGAGAACTGAGGCATAGGTGAGCACATCATGACACAGCAGACGAAAATGGCCGCCACCTCCGTGGATTTTTTCTACGGCGATTTCAAGGCCCTTTCGAATATTAATCTCGCGTTTCCGGCCAACCGGGTGACCGCCTTGATCGGTCCTTCGGGTTGCGGCAAAAGTACATTTATACGCTGCTTGAACCGGATGAATGAGTTGACCCCTGAGGCCCGTTTGGTGGGCTCGGTGACCCTGGACGGGGCCGACATTAACGATGCCAAGGTGGATGTGGTGGATCTGCGCCGGCGCGTGGGGATGGTCTTTCAAAAACCCAATCCATTTCCGAAAGCGGTGTATGAAAATATCGCCTATGCCCCCCGGATCCACGGGGTGGCGAAAAAAGGCTCGGAAATGGACGAATTAGTGGAAAGCGCATTGCAGAAAGCTGGACTTTGGGATGAGGTCAAGGACCGCCTTGAGGCGCCGGCCACCTCGTTGTCCGGAGGTCAGCAGCAGCGTTTGTGCATCGCCCGGGCACTCGCGGTGCAGCCGGATGTGTTGCTCATGGATGAGCCAGCCTCAGCCTTGGACCCCATTGCCACCCAGAAGATTGAAGAATTGATCCACGAGCTCAAAGACAAATTGACGATCATCATCGTTACCCATAATATGCAACAAGCGGCCCGGGTCTCGGACTACACGGCCTTTTTCTATATGGGAGAGCTGGTGGAAGTTGATGAGACCGAGACCATGTTCACTAAACCGAGCAATAAGCAAACGGAAGAGTATATTACCGGCCGCTTCGGCTGATGGATTCGACCGGCGGAACGTTTTGCCAAAGAGAGTGGAGTATGCAGACGCATTTACAGCGTGAGCTGGATAAGCTGAAAAATGAAATCATGAATATGTTCGCGTTGTCCGAGCGGGCCTTGGAAAAAGCCTTGCAGTCAATCTTTGAGCGCGATGATCAGCTAGCGGAAAGTGTCATCGACGGAGATGCAGAAATCAACCGCCTGCAGGTTGCAGTAGACGATCGTTGTGTGCGGATGCTGGCCCTTGAGCAGCCGGTGGCCCGCGATTTGCGGTTTATTGTCGGCTGTTCGCGCATCGCGGTGGATCTTGAACGTATCGGCGATCAAGCCACAAACTTGGCGGAACGGGCGTTATTGCTCAACCAGCGCCCCGCCCTGCCATTTTATAATATTTTAAAGGCCCTGAGCGATGCGGTGTTTCGGATGTTTAAACAATCCATCCAGGCTTTTACCAATTTAGACACGGCCCAGGCCGTGGAAGTATGCACCATGGACCGGGAAGCTGATGACCACAATATACGGATCATCAAGAAATTGATCGATTATATGTGCTGTGAGCAAATTGTCATCGAACGTTCGGTGCACACGATCCTGGCCTCCAATAGCCTGGAGCGGGTGGGAGATTTGGCTACCAATATCGCCGAAACGGTGGTCTTTATTGACGAGGGGCAAGACATCCGACATGATTGCCAGTGGAATCCCCAAGAATAGTTTGTGCGCGGCATATGGCGTGTTGATGGGGATGATCTGGGCCAGGGTCATCCCTTTTTTTATGAACAGGTCCAGGGCGCACAGACACCCATCTTTTCGTTGCTCGGGCGTTGCCCTGGTATGTTGTACCCCTTGGGGGATAAAAAAGATTGTTTGCAAGGACCCCACAATCCAATAGGGGCTATCCGGCCACGGGTTCGGGGCGTTATCTTAAGTATGCAGGTTCCGTTTTTCTTGCTGCCCTCCAGGAAGGGCTTAAAGGGCAGGAGTTTGGCCGTACTATGCAGATGTCTGCGTGGAGCCTGGCAGGTCTGGCACGGAGGAGCCGCGGTGGTCCCTCGTGTTTGAGGTGCCGGCAAAGAGGGAGATTGCGATGACCGAAACAGAAACTGCCGCTGTTGTGGAACAGTTGTTGGAATGTATAGCCAATGGCGACGCCGAACAGGCGCAGGCCCTGTATGAAGCGCATTCCCCACATCCGGCGGATTGGGCGGAATATATCGAACCCTTGGGCCCCGATGCCTTGGCCCAGTATATTGAGTTAGTGGGGGCCTCCGACGCCCTGGCGTTTTTCGAATTTGTGGCCTTCGATCTCCAGAAGGAGGTCCTGCTGCGTCTTTCCCGGGAGACCATTGCAGAGTTGATTTCCCAGATGAGTCCCGACGACCGGGCGGATCTGCTTGAAGATATGGAAGACGCCCTGCAGGAGCGGATTTTGTCACTTTTGATCCGCGCGGAGCGCCAAAATGTCATCAAGCTTATCAATTACGATGAGGACAGCGCCGGCGGGTACATGACCACAGATTACGCGCTTATCCGCTATGACGACACCGTCAGCGCCGCAATGGAGCAGTTGCGCCTCCAGGCCCCCAAAAAGGAAACGATTTATTATATTTATGTTGTGGACAAGGCCCTGCGCCTCATCGGGTTTGTTTCTTTGCGGGAGCTTATCATGGCCCCGCGATACAAACTCGTCCAAGACGTCATGAACAAAAGCGTGATTGCGGTACAGGTCAATGAGGATATCGAAGAAGTGGCCAAAAAGATGCAACACTATGATTTTTTGGCTATGCCGGTGGTATCTGAAGACGACCGGATGGTGGGGATCATTACCTTTGACGATATGTACGACGTTATTCAAGAAGAAACCGCTGAGGATATGTATCTGTTGGCCAATCTGGATGCAGATGAGAGTTTGCAGTCACCGGTGCGGCGTTCAGTGAAATTGCGGGCCCCCTGGCTGTTGGTCAACCTGTGCACGGCACTGTTCGTAGCCTATACGGTGGAACTGTTTTCCGAGTCTATTTCGCAATTCGTTGCCTTGGCGGCGTTGATGCCCATTGTCGCCATGCTCGGGGGCAATGCCGGCAACCAATCCTTGACCGTGGTAGTTCGGGCCCTCGCGCTCGGCGAGGTTTCGCTGCGCAACAATTGGCGGGTGCTGTTCAAGGAGGCCGGTGTGGGGTTTGTCAACGGCCTGCTTATCGGCGGGGTGATGGGGGCCATCGCTTGGGCTTGGTACGACAATTTCTGGCTGGGAATCATTATCTTGGTGGCCATGTCCTGTAATTTGGTCATTGCCGGTTTTTTGGGCTCGCTTATTCCGGTCATGCTGCGCAATCTCAAACTCGACCCGGCTTTGGGGTCCTCCATTTTGGTCACCACAGCCACGGATGTGGGGGGGTTCGTGATATTTTTGGGCCTCTCCACCCTGTTTTTGCAGTATCTCTTGGGGGCCTGAGCAGTCTGGTGTGTGCTGCCGGTGGCGAGCCTTGCCGCTTGCCAAGGGCGGGGAGCCTGGGCTACATATTCCCAATTGGATTTGTGGATCAGTTGTGATAAAGGCCGTTTCCAGAGGGCAGGGTATTTTCCCGCATTGCGGTGCTATTTCTGACGGGGGGCTTTCTTTTTAAGGCCTTGTCGGGATCTGCACCCTCAGAAGCGGGCTCGGCGCACTTTGGGATGGATTTCTGGGAACAATTGAAGATGGCCCTGCGAGAGCAAAAGGGGGAGACAATGTTTGAAGGATTGCTGGTATTGTTGGGTTTGGGTTTGATCGGTATTGTCTTATTTTATCTCAATTATGAGCACGGGCCCAAGGCTGACCCCGAGTCCTAGCAGGTCGGGCGGTGCTGCGCCGTGCAGTGTGTGCTGAAAGGCAGGAGCTTGAGAGGGCTCCTGCCTTTACTTTATTTGTACCGCTCGTGGCATTCTTTTTTGAGCCGCTCGAGTTCGTTGACTGTCGTGGCCAGTGCGCTCGTGTCCATCGCTGAGACGGCTTGGGCAAAGCGCTCGACCGCGGCGAGATATTCTTCGTAGTAGGGGTCGCCTTTGCCGGGATAGGTGCACATGACCCGGGAATCTTGGATAAATCTGTCCGCGGTGGCGCCTTCAGGGAGTATGTTCGCGGTGGCGGCCTCTTTGAGGGTTTTGAAGTCGCTTTGCATCCGCTCTTTGAGGTCGTCATAGTCTTCGGTGCCTTTTCCAGGGTGAGCAGATGGAGACCCTTGCTGCGCTTCGTTTTGCCGTGCGTGGGCGCCAGCGTGGTATTCGAGTTTGAATTCCACGCTTTGTTTGAATGGGTTTTGTTTGAGGCTTATCTTGAATTCGGATTGGGGAGCGATTTCCAGGGGAGAATCAAAGATATCAAAACGCTCGGCTTCAATATCTTCGGCCAGGCGGCGTAGCAGTGCAGCGGTATCTGCCTGATTGGTAAGGGTTTTCCATTTCCGTTTGCCGTCATCCATACGCAGCCTCCTTAAAAGAGATTCTGTTTTCGAGTCCCTCAATCTATAGAAGGCGCAGCTCGGGCGCAAGCCAGCGAGTTGTCTCTGCACCGTGGATCAGGTATCCTCATGAAAGAAGAGTTGTCCGGTGCCCTTTACGGGCGAAGTGGCCTTGCACGGGCTGGGCCTCGTGAGAGCGTGTTGGCATGAGCGGGGCGCCGAGGAGGCGCAAAGGAGGCGTTGGTATGCACAATGGCGCCACAGAACAAACACGGCAATCCGAACGGGAGGCGATGGTCGCTGACCAGATCGTTTCCCGCGGCATACAAGACCCGCGCCTGCTTGCGGCGCTGCGGGCAGTACCCAGGCACCGTTTCGTCCCCCGGCAGTATCAGCATGTGGCGTATAACGACGGCCCCCTGCCGATTGGGGAGGGGCAAACCATCTCCCAGCCGTATATTGTGGCCTATATGACCTCCTTGCTGGAAGTGCACCCCAGCGACCGCGTCCTGGAAGTGGGTACTGGTTCTGGCTATCAGGCCGCAATCCTCAGCCAACTCGCAGCTGAGGTCTACACCATCGAACGTGTGGCCAGTTTCGACGCGGAACTGCGGCAGGTGTTTCATGAATTGGGGTATGACAATGTCCATTGCCGCATCGGTGATGGAACCCGCGGCTGGCCGGAGGCGGCCCCGTTTCAGGCCATTCTCGTCACCGCGGCCGGGCCACGGGTGCCTGCGCCCCTTGTGGAACAGCTTGCCGTTGGCGGACGATTGATCATGCCGGTGGGCCAGGAGCGGGGGCGGCAAGTTATTGTCCGCTGGACCCGGACTCCTTCCGGTGAACTGGACGAAGAGCATTTTCTTGCGGTGGCATTTGTGCCCCTGCGCGGGGCCTATGTCTGAGTCGCAACGTGTGCGGGTTTCGGTGTGTCCGCGGTGGTGGTTTTTCCTGGAATTTTGCCCTCGGCCTTGAAAAGGGCGTGTGGCACAGGTGTCGGGCAGGGCCTGGTCGCCTCGTGGGGGAGTGGACAGGGGCCTGTGATTGTGAACGCACGCAAGAGGGTTTCCAGGTCGTGTTCACCCCCCCGGAATCGGGGTGTATATGGAATTGTCACCGATTGAGGGGAGTCAACGCGATTCAGGAGCGCTATGCGGATATATGCCTTACAAAAGCAATTCCACGCTTGGGAGCCGTGGTGGAGTATTCTGCGATATCTCACTGTAGTTGCGGGTCTTTTTTGGCTGGGCGGTCGTGGTGCCGCCAATCTCGGCTACAATTGGCAGTGGTATCGGGTGCCGCAGTATATCGGGTCCCTGAAAGAGGGTCAGATCCAATTGGGTCCGTTGTTGGACGGGCTGGTGGTGACCTTGCAGATTACCGGGGCCAGTCTTGTGCTGGCTTTGTTTTTTGGCCTGGGCACTGCACTGTTACGTCTTTTGCCTTCGGTGATGGGGCGGCTTGTGGCCCGGATATATCTGGAGGTGATCCGGAATATTCCTCTTTTGATTCTCATCTTTTTTGTCTATTTTGTGCTCGGGCCACTTTTTGGCTGGAGCCGTTTTTTTTCCGCCGTGTTGGCCTTGAGCCTGTTTGAAGGCGCGTACGCCTCGGAGATTTTTCGTGCCGGGATTGTCTCTATCCATCGCGGACAGTGGGAGGCCGCCTATTGTCTTGGGCTTTCTTCCTGGGATATGTACAAAACCATTATTTTGCCCCAGGCGTTGCGCCGCATTCTCCCCCCGCTGACGAGCCAGGCCGTTTCCTTGGTGAAAGATTCGGCTCTAGTGAGTACCATTGCCGTGTATGACCTGACCATGCAGGGCCAAGCTTTGGTCGCGGAGACGTTTTTGGCCTTTGAACTCTGGTTTACCGTGGCCGGATTGTATCTTTTGGTGACTATTACCCTCTCTGTACTGGCTTGGGCCCTGGAACGCAAAATGGCTGCGGACGCGTCCTGAGCGCTCAACGGCCGTTTTTTGTCCTGCGTCCGGTACAAAGCCCCCTGAACGTCAAACCTTGGTTTGAGTGTTGTATGACCCTGTCGGCAACGAGTCCCTCCTGCGACGCTGCGGCGGCTACGGAGCCCATAGTTCAGGCCGCCGGATTGACGAAACGCTTTCCCAACGGTGTTTTGGCCTTGCACGAAGTGGATCTGACCATCCGCCGCTGTGAAGTGGTGGTGGTCATCGGCCCGTCCGGCTCCGGAAAATCCACCCTCTTGCGCTGTCTCAACGGCTTGGAAGAGGTCGACGCCGGAACTATTGTTATCGACGGCATCCCTTTGGATGACGACCCCCGGCACCGCTTGCAGATCCGCACGGAGGTGGGGATGGTCTTTCAATCCTTTAATCTTTTCCCCCATCTGCGAGTGGACGAGAATATTATGTTGGCCCCAAAGCGGGTGCGCGGGATTCGCCAGGCAGAGGCCAGGGCCTTGACGGAAGAGTTAGTATCCAAGGTTGGGATGTCGGATAAAATCGACGCCTTCCCCGCCCAACTCTCCGGAGGGCAGCAGCAGCGTGTGGCCATTGCCCGAGCCTTGGCCATGCGACCGGCGGTGATGCTCTTTGACGAGGCCACCTCGGCGCTGGATCCGGAGATGATCGGAGAGGTGCTGGAGGTTATGAAAAATCTGGCCCGCGAAGGTATGACCATGGTCGTGGTCACCCATGAAATGGGTTTTGCCCGGGAGGTGGGGGACAGATTCGTGTTCATGGAAGAGGGGCAGGTGGTGGAAGAAGGGCGCACCGGGGATTTTTTTGAGCATCCGACCAAAGAACGGACCCGGCTGTTTTTGAGCAAGATTTTATAACCAGCCCACCTGGCCCCATGAACCCGCGTCGATATTTTTTGCGGCATGGGGCCTATAAACGTTTATCACAGCCAGGTAATGGGCGCAGGTGTGGTGCCAAATTGTGCTCAAAATACCTAGAATTGGACTCAGGACATCAGGAAAGGCGCTCAGAGCTCTACATAGGGACACAGGGCCCGGCGCCGATAAATTTTTCCTTTGGCAAGAGAGGGGGAACTATGGCTATGCGGAAAATGGTGCTTATTTGCATCAGTATTGTGCTTCTCAGTAGTGGTTTTTTTGCAGCGCAGGTCCAGGCGGCCAATGTGCGCGAAACACTGAGCAAGGAAAGCGGACTGGAAAAAGTCCAAAAGCGGGGAACCCTGCGTGTCGGATTTGCAACGTTCAAGCCGTGGGCCATGAAGAGCAAGACAGGGGAGTTTATCGGATTTGAGATAGACGTGGCCCGGGAGTTGGCGGCGGATATCGGCGTGGAGCCGGAATTCGTGCCCACCAAATGGTCGGGAATCATCCCGGCGCTTTTAAGTGGGAAATTCGACATCATCATCGGGGGGATGGGCATTCGCCCGCAACGCAATCTGAAAGTCAATTTCAGCATTCCCTACGATGCTACAGGGATGTCTATTGTGGCCCATAAAGAGGTGGCCCCTGAGTATCAGAGTCTGGAGGACTTCAATTCCTCCTCCGTGACTGTGGTGGCCAGGGTAGGCACTACAGCGGCCCAGGCAGCTAAAAGGCATCTGCCCAAGGCAAAGGTGCGGCTGTTCGACGATGAGGCCCAGGCATTACAGGAGTTGTTGAACAAACGTGCCCATGCCCTAGTGGCCAATCAGCCCCTGCCGGAACACCAGGCGGCATTGCATGAAGAGCGGTTGTACCTTCCGCTTCAAGGCGAAACCTTTACCGAGGAACCCATCGGCTTCGCCATCCGCAAGGGGGATATCGATTTCCTCAATTTTTTGAATAATTGGGTACGGGTGAAAAAGGCCGAGGGATGGCTGCAAGAGCGCCATGACTATTGGTTTACAACATTGCAATGGCAGGACCAGATCCAATAACCCCCATCACGAAACGCGCCAGAGGGCGGCCAGGGGCCGCCCTCTTTTTTCTGGGGCTCAAGGCTTAGGGAGTGCATCGTGTGGCAACGACCCGCCAAGTGGACGTGGTTTGATACCCTGTTTTTGTTGGCGCTCGGCGGTGGTGGGGTTTGGGCGTTGTATGCCGCGCTCAGTGGGCTGAGCTATACCTGGCAGTGGGAGGTTATTCCCCAATATCTGGTGCGCTATGACGAGCAAGCCGGGTATTGGGTCCCGAACAGTCTTCTGCAGGGGTTGCTGACCACAATCCGTTTGAGTGTCTGGAGCACCCTCTTGGCCACCGTTATCGGGGTGGTCATGGGGCTTTTCCGGGTCAGCCCCAGCCTGTTTAAACGGTTGATCGCGCAGACCTACGTGGGAGTGAGCCGGAATCTGCCGCCCTTGGTGCTGGTTTTTTTGATCTACTATTTTTTCAGCAACCAATTACTGCCAACCCTCGGGCTCCAAAGCCTCGTCAACCGCTTGCCCTCCGTGCTCCAAGAGGGTATCGGACTTTTCTTTGCCCCGCCCTCGCAATTGGATACCACCGTCCCAGCGGTGATCACCCTTGCCTTGTATGAAGGGGCCTATATTACGGAGATTGTGCGCTCCGGCATCCAATCCATTGAGCGGGGACAATGGGAGGCCGCCTACGCCTTGGGGCTCTCCAAATACGAACAACTCCGTTTCGTGGTGCTGCCGCAGGCAGTGCGCCGGGTTATTCCGCCCTTGACCGGGCAATTTATCTCCACGATTAAGGATTCGGCCATTGTTTCCGTGATTTCCGTACCGGAATTGACCTTCCAAGGCTTGGAATTGATGGCCTCTACCTATTTGACCTTTGAGATTTGGATAACGATTACCGTTTTGTATTTTCTCTTGACGTTTAGCTGTTCGTTGGTGGCCCGACGGGTGGAAGTCGCCTTGCAAAACCGGGAATAGCCTGGATCTGGGAATCACCGTTGTATAGCCCCGGAATCCGGATTTGGTAGTATCTTCGCGGTTTCCGGGGCTACGTGTGTGCATTGTGTGCAGGAGCCGAGACGGCGGGGCGAGAGGGGTCGGCAAGCCTCTTGGCCGCCTTACACAGGGAGGATAGGATGCCGAAAAGTATACTCAGTGTCGTGGGGCAGGACCGACCGGGGATTGTCGCGGATGTCTCCGGCATACTCGCTGATTTGCGGTACAATATCGAGGATATTTCCCAGACCATTTTACAGGACCAATTTGCGGCCTTGTTTATTGTGACGCTTCCGGAGGGTGAGTCCGCGGCTGTGCTACAGGCGGTTTTGGAAAACTCTGAGCAGTTGCAAGGGCTTACGTGTTCTGTCCGCGCCTTTGACGAGACAGTCCCGCCGGTGGCGGCAGCCGGGGTCCCGTTTGTTATCATTACCATCGGGCCGGACGCGCCGGGGCTCATCGCCGCGATAGCCGGGGTTTTGAAACGCCATGCCGTCAATATTTTGAATCTGCAGGCGGTGAACCGCTCCCAGGCCTATCCGGAGCAGATGGTCATGATTTATGAGGTGAGCGTTCCCGAGCAGACAGCTTTGCCGGAGCTGCGTGCGGCCTTGGACCACGACGCTGCGCAAAAGGGGTTGGAGGTGAGCGTGCAACACAAGGATATTTTCGAGGAGATCCACCGCCTGTAGGGGCAAACGACCAAACCGCCCCGCCAAGCCCAAGGGGGACACCGGCGGCAGGGAAATCGACCGGATGGAGAAGACATGCTGACGGAACGTGAAGTATTATCCACATTGCAGATGGTGCGCAATGAGCATCTTGATGTGCGCACAGTGACCCTGGGGGTGAGTCTGTATGACTGCCAGAGCGATGATCTCCATCGCTTGACCCGCAATATTTATGCAAAGATTTATCGCTTGGGCCACGCGTTTGTGGACCTCTGCGACCAGGTGGGAGAGAAGTACGGCTTCCAAGTGGTAAATAAGCGGATTGCCGTGAGCCCCGCTGCCTTGGTGGCGGCCGGGTGCGGCCCGGAGGCTTTTGTGGAGGTGGCCCGGTGTCTGGACCACGCGGCCCGGGATGTGGGCGTGGATTTTATCGGTGGTTTCACCGCCCTGGTGGAAAAAGGCATGACCCCCGGAGACAATAACCTTTTGGCGGCCATGCCCGAGGCCTTGGCCAGCACCGAACGGGTCTGTGCTTCGGTGAACGTTGCCTCTTCCCGAGCCGGGATCAATATGGATGCCGTGGCCCGAATGGGGGAGGTGCTCAAAGAAACCGCGGCGGCTACCGCGAACCAGGACGGATTGGGCTGCGCCAAATTGTGCGTGTTCGCGAATCTGCCCGAAGACGTGCCGTTTATGGCCGGTGCCTATTTGGGGGCCGGGGAGCCGGATGCGGTCATCAATGTTGGGGTCAGCGGACCTGGCGTGGTCAAAAAGGCGGTGGACCGGGCTGTGGCCGCGGATCCTGATTTGTCTTTGGGGGAATTGTCAGAAACGATCAAGCGCACCGCCTACAAAGTCACCCGGGTCGGGGAAATCGTGGGCCGGGAAGTCGCGCGCGGGCTGGGTGTCGGATTCGGCATTGTGGATCTTTCCTTGGCCCCGACCCCAAATGTGGGCGATAGCGTTGGAGAAATCTTCCAATCATTGGGGCTGACGCATATCGGAGTTCCGGGATCCACAGCGCTATTGGCCATGCTCAATGACGCGGTCAAAAAGGGGGGTGCCTTTGCCAGTTCCTCAGTTGGCGGACTTTCCGGGGCCTTTATTCCCGTGAGCGAGGACCTGCATATTGCCGAGGCCGCGCATAAGGGACATTTGGGGTTGGAAAAGCTGGAGGCCATGACCGCGGTCTGTTCCGTGGGGTTGGATATGGTCGCTCTGCCAGGGGATATCCCAGCGGCTACCCTCGCCGGGATTATTGCCGACGAGATGGCCATCGGGGTCATCAATCACAAAACAACAGCGGCCCGGCTCATTCCCGTGCCGGGCAAAGCAGCCGGAGAGAAAGCGGTGTTTGGCGGACTGTTGGGCGAAGCCCATATTCTGCCGGTGCGCGATATGCATGGGTCGGCCGGCTTTATTAACCACGGCGGACGTATTCCGGCCCCGCTACACAGCCTGAAGAATTGATGCTGATTTGCCGCAAAGGGCTGCGGGCCAGGTGTGGGGTAAAGCAAAGCCAGCCAGGTGGCTGGCCCCGTCCGGTATATGGGTGCAGGCCGAAACAAAGCCCCCACAGGAGCGTTCCTGTGGGGGCTGTGTGCGCCGGGCGGGTGTTTTCGAATGATTAGCTTTCGATGGCGATTTTTTTGCCCTTTGCGCCCTCTTTTTTGGGCAGGGTGATGGTCAACACACCGTTTTTGAAGGAGGCTTTCACCTTGTCTTCGTCCACCTGGCTGGGCAGGGTCACGGCACGGTAGAAACTGCCGTAGCTGCGTTCAATGCGGTGGTAGTTTTTTTGGGTGTCTTCGTGTTCTTGTTTCTTTTCGCCCTTGAGAATCAAGGAGCCGTTTTCCACGGAGAGGTCGATGTCCTCGGGCTGCATACCTGGCATCTCCGCCTTGACCACAACTTCGCTGTCGGTTTCGCTCAAGTCGATGCTGGGGAAATCAGCGAATCCTCGGGCCCCGGCCTCAAATGGGCTACGGAAAAAACGCTCCATCATTTCCGCAAAGGGGTCCTCGCGGTACATGACCTCACCTTGATCGCGGCGTAAACTGGGCAGTAAATTCCTGAACATAGCACTCACCTCCTGCTCAAATTGGATACCTGACTACGGGGAGTACTCGTCGGTAAACACCTTGAGGCTCTCTCGCTCACTTATACATAAGCAACCTCGGACCGACGTCAAGGGGGCTGCTGGGGCGTCCCTTGGCCAGGCTCGACTCGGATTGAAAGTCAGGTTCAGGAGATCAAGCGGCGGGCACGGGCCTTGGCCTGGGCTAGAATAGCCTCTTCCCCAGGTACAACGCGGTTGTGCATCAGGATGCGGCCGGCGCAGATGGCCGTGTCCACGCAACCGCCGGAGGCGGCGTAGACCAGATTGGAGGCGAGATTGTAGCAGGGGACGAGGTCTGGGCGGTTGAGGTCCACCAGGATGCAGTCCGCCCAGGCGCCTTCGGTGATGCCGTGGTTCAAATTGAAGATAGCGGCTCCCTGGCTGGTGGCCATTTCCCAGGCCGCCTCTGCGGGCAACGCGCCCGGGGAGCCGGTGACGCTTTTGGCCATCAGGGCCGCGGTTTTCATGTCCGCGAACATATCCAGGCTGTTGTTGGAGGAGCAGCCGTCGGTGCCCAGTCCGATGCGCAGGCCACGTTGTCGGAGCGCTTCCACCGGGCTGGTTCCGGAACAGAGTTTGAGATTGGAAACTGGGTTGTGGATGATATTGACGCCGCGCTTGGCCAAGAGATCCATCTCTTCGGGCTCTAGCCACACCGCATGGCAGGCCACGAGCCGGGGGGAAAGCAAACCCAGGGCATCCAGATAGGCCACGGGGCGCAGCCCGGTTTGGGCCACACAATCCGCGACTTCTTTTTCGGTCTCGGCCAGGTGTATGTGGATGCGCAGATCGTACTGTGCAGCGGTTTCCTGAACCCATCCTAGGGATTCCCGGCTGACCGTATATACGGCATGGGGACCGAGGGCGCATTGCAGTAAGGGATTGGCGTTTTGATACGTGGCCAATTGTTCCAGGCAATTGACCTGTTTGGCTTTGGCTGTCTGCGGATCGCCGAAATCAATAAACACCGAGGACAATTCCGCCCGCAGCCCCATTTCTGCGACTGCCCGGGCGGTGCCGGCAAAGTGCCAGTACATGTCGTTGAAAAACAGGGTCCCGGATTTGATCATTTCCAGACAGGCCAAAAGTGAGCCGACGTAGACATCCTCCTCCTCGAGCCGGGCCTCCAGGGGCCAAATATGCTGGGTGAGCCAGGTGTGCAGGTCCATGTCGTCCGCGTAGCCGCGCAGCAGGGCCATGGCCGCGTGGGTGTGCCCGTTGACCAAAGGGGGCAGGACCGCTTTGCCGGTGGCATCGATGGTTTGCTCGGCGCGGATGTCGAGGGCCGGGGCGATGCGCTGGAAGCGGCCGTCGGCGATGTAAAGGTCTGTGGTGTGGTCGCCCAGGGCGGCGTTGCGGATGAGCAGGCTCATGGCAGTGTCCTTTGTGTTGCTTGGGCTGTGGGGCCGGGATTTGCCTCCGGCCTGCAAATAGGGCGCGTGGCGTTTTCTGGTGCTGGTGGCGGCTCGGGCCATTGTGCTGCTGCCACGGCCACGATGCGAGCCGGGCGCAGGAGAATTTCCAGGCCTCCGGCAAACCCCGGCCCCGGCTTGGGGCTGTGGGGGGATTGCCAATGGCGTCTACCCATTCATGCCAGTATCTGGGGGCAGCCCGGGCCGTTTGGCCGCGTTTTTGGCCAGCACATCGCAACGCTCGTTTTCTGCATCGCCGCTATGGCCTCTGACCCAATGCAGGTCAACATGGTGTTTGGCGACAAGCGCGGCGAGTTCCTGCCACAAGTCCTTGTTTTTGACCGGTTTTTTGGCCGCGGTCTGCCAGCCATTTTGCTGCCATTTCCGCAGCCAGCCCTTGGTCAACCCGTCGTGAAGGTAGCGCGAATCGGTCCAGACCTGGACGCGGCAGGGGCGGGTAAGGGCCTTGAGCCCTTCGATAAGCGCGAGCATTTCCATTCGGTTGTTTGTGGTCTGGGCGAAGCCGCCGCTGAGTTCTTTGCGGGCCTCATCGCCGTAGAGCAGAACGGCCCCCCATCCCCCGGGGCCGGGATTTCCCAGACAGGCGCCGTCGGTATACAATCGTACGGGTGCACCGGAGTGGGGCATTAGGTGGTCTCCTTTGTGGGCTGCGGGGAAAGTTCCGTGATCCAGCGTTGCAGCGGGGTTTCGATGTGGCTTCGGATTTGCTGGAGCCGTTCGGCTGATTGGGCCTCGAAGCGCAGGACGAGTACCGGCTGGGTGTTCGAGGCCCGGATAAGTCCCCACCCATCGCCGAATTCGATGCGCACCCCGTCCACCTCGTTTATTTCCAGCCCTTGGTCCCGGAAGTTTTCCCGGGCCATGTCCACAATCCGAAAGGTGTGCTCTTCCGGACAAGGGACGCGAATTTCCGGGGTATTGTGGGTTGGGGGCCAGTCGTCGAGCAGCCGACCAAGGGGCGTCTCAGGGGTTCGGTCCACAATATGGGCCAGGCGCAGGGCGGCGTAAAGCGCGTCGTCAAAGCCGTAGTAGCGGTCGGCGAAAAACATGTGCCCGCTCATCTCCCCGGCCAAAAGGGCGCCGGTTTCCTGCATTTTGGCCTTGATAAGGGAGTGCCCGGTTTTCCACATCAGCGGGGTTCCGCCGTGGGCAGCGATATCCTCGTAGAGCAGATGGGAGCATTTGACTTCCCCGATAACCGTGGCCCCGGGCCGACGGGCGAGGAGGTCGCGGGCAAACAGGGCCAGGAGCTGATCGCCGTAAAGGGGGGTGCCCTGGGCGTCGACCACGCCGAGGCGATCAGCGTCGCCGTCCAGGCCGACCCCGAAGTCGGCGTGTTCCCGGCGTACTGTCTGCTGTAAATCGAGAAGGTTGTCCGCCACGGTGGGGTCCGGGTGGTGGTTGGGAAAGGCTCCGTCGGGCGTACAATGCAGGGGGACGACCTCGGCCCCGGCCTTTTGAAGCAGCTGAGCGCAGATTTCGCCGCCGGCACCGTTGCCGCCGTCCACAACGATTTTTACCGGGCGGGAGAGGGTGATATCGGTGCAGAGCTCTTCGAGATAAGCGGGAACGATATCCAACTCGCAAGAACTTCCCTGGTCCGCGGCAAAATCTCCGGTGGCCATGGTGCGGTACACCTCCTGCAGCGCTTCGGTGTGCATGGTGGTCCGGCCGTGCCAGATTTTAAAACCGTTATAGTCCGGGGGATTGTGGCTGGCGGTAACGATGATCCCGGCCTGGCGGCCGAGTTTGCTGACCGCATAGTAAAAGACCGGTGTCGGAACCATGCCCAAAGCCGTGACGTCCATGCCCGCGGCCATGAGCCCGGTGATCAGGCTTTGGTTGTAGGTCGGGGAACTGTGGCGGCAATCGTGGCCGACAACACATTGGCGCTGACCGTGACGGCGGAAAACCGTACCGCAGGCCCGGCCAAACGTTTGCACCCATTCGGGGTCGAAATCGGTGTCCACCCGGCCACGGATGTCGTAGGCCCGAAAGACGTTTGGACTGATGGGAAGCATGGGCGAGATTCTCCTTGTTCAGGGGGTGCGGCCCTCATGCGTGACCACTCTTCCGGCACCCTTAGGGGGCTTGCAATGCCGGTTTTCAAAAGTTGCCGGTCGCTTGGGCGCGGTAAATCCCGTTTTTTACAGCAGCACGGTCCGCTGCGCAAGCGTTCCGGCTTGACCTCGACGCAGGGCTCCCCTATTACTATGCGATCAGCTTTGTAAGAGAGGCCCCCCGCTTTGCTCGGGGACACGATGTCTGACAATATTATCCATTGCCGAGAGTGTGCATGAATTGGGATTGGGAAAAACTCCAAGAGCGACGGCAGAGGCAACAGGGCGGATCCGGCGGTGGCGGGCCGCAGATGCCTCAATTTGATTGGGAAGAGAAACTGCGTAAACTCAAAAATTTTAAAGGCTCAGCAGGGCTCAAGATCGGCATTTTGCTCGCGGTGTTGCTCTGGGCGGCTACGGGAATCTATATCGTTGAGCCGGCAGAGGTGGGGGTTGTGCAACGCTTTGGCGCGTTCTCGCGCATGACCCAGCCTGGGCCGCATTACCATCTGCCGTTTCCTATTGAAACAGTGCAAACCCCGGCGGTAAGCCAGGTGAATCGTATCGAGATCGGTTTTCGCGGGGCCGGGGAGCCCGGGTCCTATAGTCAATCGGAATTCCGGCAGATCCCGGAGGAGGCGCTGATGCTCACCGGCGATGAAAACATCATCAGCGTGCAATTCATCGTCCAGTACCAGATCAAAAATGCCAAAAATTACCTCTTTAATATCGTGGAGCAGCGCAAATCGGTCAAAGACGCGGCCGAAGCCGCTATGCGCGAAGTCATTGGACGCAACCGTCTGGATACAGCGCTGACCCAGGGGAAAACGGAAATCCAAAACGACACCCGGCAATTGCTGCAAAATATTTTGGATACCTATAAAAGCGGCATCAGTGTTGTTGCTTTGCAGATGCAGGACGTCCATCCCCCGGATCAAGTAGTGGACGCGTTTAAGGATGTGGCCAGCGCCCGGGAGGATAAAACGAAGTTCATCAACGAGGGCCAGGCGTACCGCAACGATATTATTCCCCGCACGCGCGGTGATGTAGCTGAAACTGTTCGGGCCGCAGAGGGCTTTAAAGAGGCCAAGGTACGGGAAGCGCAGGGCGATTCGTCGCGATTTTTGGCGCTACTCAAAGAGTACAAGGAAGCGGAAGCGATCACGGCCAAGCGGCTGTATCTGGAAACCATGGAAAAGGTCTTGGCCCATCCAGAGACGGAGAAGACGATCCTTTCCAACGACGCCATGGATTCCGTGGTGCCGTATCTGCCGCTGGAACGGTTGCCGCGTTCCGGCCGCAATATCCAGCAAGGGGGAGGAAAATAAGTATGCCCAAGCGTACTGGAATAGCTGTAGCGGTTGTGCTCGTCTTGTTGCTCGTGGGCATAGGACAGAGCTTTTACACCGTGGATGAAACCGAGCGCGGTGTTATTTTACAATTAGGGAAACCGGTAGGCGAGACCGTCGGCCCGGGGCTGCATTTCAAACTGCCCTTTATCCAAAATGTGCTCTTGTTCGACCATCGGATCCAGGATTACGACGCCAATCCGGCCGAAATCCTTACCGAGGACAAGAAAAACCTTGTGGTTGACAACTATTCCCGGTGGCGCATCGAGGATCCGCTCACCTTTTACCGCACCGTGCGTACGGTCAGTCAGGGCGTGTCGCGTATCGACGATATCGTGTACTCTGAGTTGCGGGTGGCTCTGGGGAAATATACCCTCAATCAGGTGGTTTCCTCGAAACGCGATGAGATTATGACCACGGTGCGCGACAAAGCGGACGATCTGTTGGAGCAGTACGGGATCAAGATCTTTGACGTGCGCATCAAGCGCACTGATCTGCCCGAAGAAAACCAGATGGCCATTTATGGGCGCATGCGCTCCGAGCGGGAACGAGAAGCCAAGCGGTACCGTTCTGAAGGGCATGAAGAGGCCTCCAAGATTCGGGCCGTGGCGGATAAAGACCGTACGGTTATGCTCGCTGAGGCCGAGCGCAAGGCCCAGGTCCTGCGCGGTGAGGGCGATGCTGAGGCCGCGAAAATCTTTGCCGATGCCTTGGGGCAGGATCAGGAGTTCTTTTCCTTTGTTCGCAGCTTAGAGGCCTACGAAAAGGGGCTGGTCAATGGCACCCGCTTTATTATGGACGAAGAAAACGAGTTTTTGCGCTACTTGCAATAACCGTTTAGCGTAAAATGCACCGGGACGGTTCTGCTGCCGGATGCACCAAAAAAGATACACGCCGGCTTCGAAGTACTTCGAAGCCGGCGTGTATCTTTTGGGCAAGCGGAGTGCAACAGAGATTACGCACCCTTAGATGCACCACCACCTAAGCCAGCGGCCTCTTCCACCGCCCGAGCGACTTCCAGGGAGGCCGCAGTCGTGCCGAGCTTGTCTCTTAGCCCCTCCAGTTGGTCGCGGATAGCAGTACGCTGTTCAGGCGAGCGGAGCCAGGAGTCGATCTGGGGCAGCATACGCTCCGGGCAGGCCTGCTCTTGGAGCAGTTCCGGGAACAGCGGGGAGTTTAAGATGAGATTGGGTAAGCTGATATACGGCACCCGTACGAGGCGTTTGCCCACGGCGTAACTCAGGGGGGAGACGGAATAGGCGACCATGGTGGGCACACCCAGCAGAGCGCATTCCAGGGTGGCGGTGCCCGAAGCGGCCAAGGCCACGGTGGAGCTGGCCAGAGCTGGCCAGCGATCTTTCGCCGGAACGAGTTCTAGGGGCAGCTCGGGCGGCCATTGGGCCGTGAGTTCCTCTGCACCGATCCCCGGTGCCTGGATCAGCCGGCAGCGCAGCCCGGGATGGTTTCGGTGCAATTGGTGGGCTGTCTCCCGAAATGCGGGCAAAAGGGCCTGGATTTCTTTGCGACGGCTCCCAGGTAAAAGGGCGAGTGTGCTCGGCTCCTGGGGTTGGATACCGGCATTGTGCTCGGCCATTTCCTCCAAAAGGGGGTGGCCGGTGAAATGGGCATTGACCCCGTGTTTGCGGAAAAAATCTTCCTCAAAGGGCAATAGGCACAGGAGTTGGTGGACGTAGCGCCGCAAAAAACGCACCCGGCCTTGCCGCCAGGCCCAGGCCTGGGGCGCCACGTAGTACACGACCGGGATGCCCTGCCGTGCGGCGTGCTTGGCCACCGGGAAATGGAAATCCGGGGCGTCGATGCACAGCACAGCCCGGGGCCTGGTGGTTCGGATCGTTTTTTTAACCCGGCGCAGGATGCTCAGGATCCGGGGCAGGAATTCAAGGACTTCGGTGATGCCCATGACCGACAGATCCTCGGCCCGGGCCACGGCCTTTAGGCCGGCGGCGCGCATGGCCGGGCCGCCGACGCCCTGAAACGCGATTTCGGGATGGCGCTTGCGCAGCCGCTGCATGACACGGGCCCCGTGCATATCCGCCGATGTTTCCACGGCGCTGATCCAGAGGGTCGGTGTGTCGGTCACGGTGTCTCCTTTGTGGTGCGTAAAAAAAGGCACAACTGCGCGAGCAATTGTGCCTTTCACCGATTTAAATCCTGGGAGCGGAGTCACAGCTCCAGGCTGTTTGGCAACGTAAAATGGCGCAGTCCATTAGCGGCGGTCGCCACCACCGCGTGGGCCGCTGCCGCGACGGTCCCCGCGGCCGCCTCCTCCGCCGCCCTTTTTCCCTCCGGCGGGGCGGGCTTCAGCGGCGAGGTCAAAGGTCTGTCCCTGCTCTTCCATGAGCACTGCCTTGCGGCTCAAGCGGATTTTGCCGTCACTGCCCTGCTCAATAACCTTGACTTTGAGGGAATCGCCGACCTTGAGAACATCTTCGACCTGCTCGACGCGCTGCTGGTCGAGCTGAGAAATGTGCAACAGGCCTTCCAGACCGGGGAGGATTTCCACAAAGGCCCCGAAATTCATGATCCGTTTGACCGTGCCTTCATAGTCTTTACCGACTTCAGCCTTTTGGTCGTAAAACAGAACCATATCCACGGCTTCACGCAAAGCCTGCTGGTTCGGCGCGAAGACAGAGATGCGCCCGGTGTCTTCGATATCGATGGAGGCGCCGGTGGCCTGGGTGATGGCCTTGATATTCTTGCCGCCGGGGCCGATGACGTCCTTGATCCGCTCGGTATCCACTTCGACAATCTCGAGTTGCGGGGCGTGCTCGGAAAGCTCGGCCCGGGCCGCGGGCAGCACCTCGTTCATTTTGTCCAGGATATGCAAACGGGCCTGCAAGGCCTGGTTCAAGGCTTGTTTGAGTACTTCCGGGGGGATGCCGGCGATCTTGCTGTCCATTTGGATGGCGGTGAT
>JBNJGM010000003.1:27387-34446 GCA_051747685.1 Thermodesulfobacteriota bacterium
CAGGATATGCAAACGGGCCTGCAAGGCCTGGTTCAAGGCTTGTTTGAGTACTTCCGGGGGGATGCCGGCGATCTTGCTGTCCATTTGGATGGCGGTGATACCCTCGGCGGTACCAGCGACCTTAAAATCCATGTCCCCGAGGTGGTCTTCGTCCCCCAAAATATCCGTGAGGACCAGAAATTCCTCTTCTTCCTTAATAAGCCCCATGGCGATGCCCGCTACCGGGGCGCTGACCGGAACGCCAGCGTCCATGAGCGACAGGCTGGTGCCGCACACCGTGGCCATGGAGGAGGAGCCGTTACTTTCCATGACTTCGGAAACAACGCGCATGGTAAAGGGAAATTCGTCTTCCGTGGGCAGTACCGGGGTCAGGGCCCGTTCAGCAAGGGCGCCGTGGCCGATTTCCCGACGCGCCGGACCGCGCATCATTTTGACCTCGCCCACGCAATACGGCGGGAAATTGTAATGGAGCATGAAGCGTTTATTTTGCTCGCCCTCCAGCATCTCGATGCGCTGCTCGTCTCGGGAACTGCCCAGGGTGGCCACGGAAAGCACCTTGGTTTCGCCACGGGCGAAAATTGCCGAACCGTGGGTGCGCGGCAGCGCACTGGTTTCGATATTCACATCGCGTACCGTGGTCAAATCACGTCCGTCGATCCGGGTTTTGGTTTCTTTGACCCGCTTGCGCACTAAGTCTTTTTCCAGGTTGCTGAAGATACTGCTTACTTTTTTCAGCCGCTCGGGCTCTTCAGCCAACTCCTGTTCCACAATAGCCTTGGTCTTATCTTTAACGGCTTTTTTGGCCTCTTTACGCTCCATTTTGTCGGGCACTTGCAAGGCTTCTTCCAGTTCGGCCCCGGCCAGTTCGTGGACCCTGGATTCCAAGGCAGTGTCCAGCTCCGGCGGGGTGACCGGCAATTTGGGTTTGCCGAGTTTTTCGCGCAATTCATCTTGCAGTTGCAGCAGCGCCTGGACCTGTTCGTGGCCCCAGGTGATGGCCGCGGCCATCTGCTCTTCAGGCACGAAGGTGCCACCGCCCTCGACCATGGTCACGGCGTCGCGGCTGCCGGCCAAAAGCAGATTCAGATCGCTGTTTTCGAGTTCGGTTTGCGAGGGGTTGAGGACGAATTCGCCTTCCACTTGGCCGACGCGAATGCCGCCGATGGGGCCGTCAAAGGGGATGTCTGAAATGTGCATGGCTGCTGAGGCCCCGGTCAGGGCCAAGACATCGGGATTGACTTCCGGTGCGGCTGAAAGGACCGTGGCGATGATCTGGACCTCATCGCGGAAGCCCTCCGGAAACAGGGGGCGGATGGGGCGGTCGATGAGCCGGGAGACCAATGTTTCCCGTTCGCTGGGGCGCCCAATCTCGCGGCGGAAATAGTTGCCCGGGATGCGGCCCGAGGCGTAGGACATCTCTTGGTAGTCCACCACGAGGGGCATAAAATCGATGTCGCGCGTAACTGGCTGGGTCACAGCGGTGACCAAGACAACGGTTCCCCCGCTTTGAACCCAGACGGCGCCGTTAGCTTGATTGGCCAAGCGGCCGGTCTCGATGAGAATCTCTTGTCCTTGAATCGTCGTGCTGACGCGGGTACTGCCGAATGTATTGTCCATAGTCATGTAAATCCTTGTCGTGTTAATATTATCCCTGTTGTTCAGGGATTTACGGGCGCAACGCAAAGCGCCGGAAGCGTCGAGGCTTCCGGCGCTTTGGGCTTACTTGCGCAAATTGAGGCGTTTAATCAAATCGCGGTAGCGGTGGACGTCTTTGCGACGTAGGTAATCCAGTAATTTCCGCCGTTTCCCCACCAATTTGAGCAAGCCGGTACGGGAATGGTTGTCCTGTTTGTGCTCTTTGAAATGCTCAGTAAGGTAGGTGATCCGGTGGGTGAGCAAAGCGACCTGGACTTCAGGCGAGCCGGTATCGCCTTCGTGTTGTTTGAATTGCTCAATGATTTCTGACTTTTTCTCTTGCGTTAAAGCCACAGCGGTTCCTCCTGATGTGGTTTGTGTGTTGGGGCGCGATCAATGCAGCTTTCGGGGAGTAAATCCGCGGAGAATGCTCCAGACCAGCACCGGCCCCTCCCATTTGGCTTCGACGAGGGCCAGAAGACGCCCGGAAGCATCCACGAATTGCGCCCGGTCACCCGGATGGACGGAAAAATCCGCCGTCACATCCCGGACCAAAAGGCGGGCTCCGTTTTGTACTTCGCGAGCGTGGCGTCCGTCCAAAGTCAGGGCGGGCCAATGCGGCAGGCAGCGTTCCAGGGGCAGGATGTTTTCCGCCAACCCGCCCGGTTCCTCGAGCACGGTCTGCAAAGCAACCGCGTGCTCCAGGGCGAAGGGATGGCTGTATTCCCGAACCAGTGCAGTGAGTGTCGCGCCGCAGCCGAGGCGCTTCCCCAGGCTGTGGGCCAGGGAGCGGACATACGTTCCTTGGGAACAGGAAACCCGAAATTGGACCTCAGGCAGGGCGATGTCAAGGGCTTGGGCGTCGTATATGCGCACCGGTTTTGTTTTCACCGGGACCTGCTCGCCGTTGCGCTTCAAAGCGTACAGGGGTTTGCCCTTGTGTTTGGCCGCAGAATAGGCCGGAACCTCTTGTTCGCTCAACTCGCGCCAGTTCGCAATGTCCTGGCTGACGGCCTCCCGAGTGACGTGTTCCCAGGAAAATTCGTGTTCCACGGTGCCTTCGATGTCGTAGGTGTCGGTTTCCAGGCCGAGACGGAGGCGACCGCGGTAGATTTTGTCCCCGTCGGTGATATACGAGGCGAGTTTTGTGGCTTGCCCGAAAAGCACCACCAATACTCCGCGGGCCATGGGATCAAGGGTGCCGGCGTGCCCGATTTTCCGCTGTCCAAGGCCCCGTTTGATCTGCTCCAGGCAGCCGTAGGAGGTCGGCCCTTGCGGCTTGTCAAGCACGAGCGCGCCGTCTTGTTGGGGCAAATGGGGGAGCTTTTTGGCCATACTGGGGGCTACTCCTTTGCCAGGGCCCAAGCGTGTTGTATGTATTCGATCAGTTGGGCTTCGGCCGTGGACAGCGGGCCTTCCAGAGAGCCGCCGGCCGCGTTTTTGTGTCCCCCGCCGGAAAAGGCCGCCGCAATAGCTTGGACGTCCACATCGCCCCAAGAGCGCAGGCTGAATTTGATGCTCCCCTCTGGGGTCTCCCGGAGACTGATACCAGCCCACGCCCCTTTGATATTACGCATGGCCGTGACCAGCCCTTCGCAATCAGCCGCTGTGGTGCCGGTGGCCTCGAGCATGGCTTGGCTCACGCCGACCACAGCCAGGCGACCGCGACAATAGGTTCGGGCCTGCTGGAGGGCCACCCCATGCAGGTGCAGCCGGGGCAGGGTGAGTTGGTTTTGCAGTTGGGCCTGCAGGCGCGAGGGGTCCAGTCCGGCCTCGACGATATCCGCGGCTAAACGCAAGGTGTCCGGGCCGGTATTGCTGAAGCCAAAGGAGCCGGTGTCCGTGGTCATTGCTAGATACACACAGGCGCCGAGCTCTCCGCTCAGGGCAATGCCGTAGTCCTGGGCCAAAAGACCAATCATTTCGCCCACGGACGAGCGTTGCGGCTCCACCCAGTTGAGGTGGCCGAATTCGGGGTTGCCCAGATGGTGGTCGATATTGAGCACCCGGTTTTTGGGGAAGGGAAAGCTTCCGTCGTTGTGCACCCGGGTCTCGTCGCCGCAATCCACGACCACAATGCACTCGGGCAAAGTGGCGGGCAATTCGTTGCGGAGCGGGCCGGGCAAGGGGAGCCACTCGAATTGTTCCGGCACAGCAGAGGCATTATACAAGGTCACAGTTTTGCCCATGCGCTGCAAAAGCCAGCCCAAAGCCGCGGTGGACCCCAGCGCGTCTCCGTCTGGATGGGCGTGGGAGACGATCAAAACAGTATCAGTCTGTTTCAGTGTCTGAGCCACGAAGTGGCGCGGGGTGCTCATAAACCATGTCCTCAAGGAAAGTGTCCCAGGTAAACCGGAGTTGGGGCACAAAGCGCAGCCGCAACCGCTTGCCCAGGGCGGTGCGCAGAAATCCGCTGGCCCGTTCCAATGCCGCAATGATCTCCTCTTCCCGTTCCCGGCCTTCCGGGTGGGTGAACAGGACTTCCGCGACTTGGAAATTCCGGTTCATGCGCACGCCGCTGATGGTTACCAAATGCAGGCGGGGGTCCTTGGCTTCTTCAACGAGAAGGTGCCCGATTTCACGCATTATGGTGTCGCCCATGCGTTGGGCGCGACGGGAGGTTCCTCGATGCATGCCTTAGACTCCAAATATCTCGGTCTGAACGTCGGTTATTTCTTCGTCGGTGATGGCCTCAACCATGGCTAAGGCCTTGTTCAAGACGCTCTCAACGCGATTGCGTTCATTGGCCAAGGTGATGATTTCCAGGTTCAGCCAGGTATGGCTGTGTTGGGTATCTATTTCTGCCACGGCCACATTGAACTTGTTGCGCAGTTTTTGTTTCAGGCTGTTGGCGATACGCCGTTTGTCCTTGAGCGAACCAATACCGTGGAGGTAAAATTCGATACGTAAGCGTCCAATGTGCATAGCTGCGTAGTTCGGCCCGTCCCGGCTTTGGTTTGCCGAAACGGGCTGCGTGTTGGAATGCTCGATTACTCCAGGGTGGCTTTTTCCTGGACCTCTTCAAAGGCTTCAATGATATCGCCGGCTTTGATGTTGTTGAAGTTTTCCAGGCCGACACCGCATTCAAAGCCCTTTTGGACCTCTTTGGCGTCGTCCTTGAAGCGTTTCAACGAATCGATCTTGCCGGTATAGATAACCACGCCCTCGCGCAACAAGCGGGCGCGGCCATTGCGTTGGAGTTTGCCGTCGACCACCATGCAGCCAGCCACGGTCCCGAATTTGGGTACGCTGAAGGTGTCGCGGACTTCGGCTTGGCCGAGGTAGACTTCCTTGATAATCGGCGCCAGCATTCCGGCCATGGCGTCTTTGACTTCATTCACCATTTGGTAAATGACATCATAAAAGCGGATGTCCACTTTTTCCTGTTCGGCGATATCTTTGATCCGCGCTGTGGGGCGGACATTGAAACCGATCAAAACAGCGGAGGAAGCGGAGGCGAGCATGATGTCCGATTCGGAAATAGAACCGGTACCGCCGTGGATGATCTCCACCTTGACTTCGTCGGTACTGAGTTTGCGTACCGCCTCGATACAGGCCTCAAGCGAGCCCTGGACGTCGGCTTTGATGACCAGATTGAGGGCTTTGACCTCTTCGTCGGCCTTGGCGGCCATAAAGCTTTCCAAGGTGACCTTGGTTTCCTTTGCCAGGTCTTTTTCCCGCTGCTTGGTCTGGCGTTCCTCAGCAATGCGCCGGGCCACCTTTTCGTCCTTGACGGCCACGAATTCGTCGCCAGCCTCGGGGACGCCGTCAAAGCCTTGGACTTCAACAGGGATGGAAGGTCCGGCGGAATCGATATGCCTCCCGCGATCGTTGAGCAGGGCGCGGACCTTGCCGTGGTACAGGCCGCAGACAAAGGGATCACCGTGGTGCAGCGTGCCCTCCTGGACCAGGACGGTGCCTACCGCGCCGCGGCCCTTGTCCAATTTGGCCTCTACGATGTGCCCGCGGGCGCGTTTGGCGGGATTGGCCTTGAGTTCCAAAACTTCGGCTTGCAACAATACCATCTCCAAGAGCTCGTCCAGCCCGGAATGGGCGATGGCCGAGACGTAGGCGTAAATGGTGTCGCCGCCCCATTCTTCGGGCACAAGGTCGAATTCGGCCAATTCGCGTTTGACCCGGTCGGTGTCCGCGTTTTCTTTGTCCATCTTGTTCACCGCCACGATCAGCGGCACCCCGGCGGCCTTGGAGTGGTTGATGGCTTCGCGGGTTTGGTCCATGACCCCGTCGTCAGCGGCCACGACTAGGATGACAATGTCCGTGACTTGGGCACCGCGGGCCCGCATGGCGGTAAAGGCTTCGTGGCCGGGGGTGTCGAGGAAGACGAGATCGCCGCGTCCCGTCTGCACATGGTAGGCCCCGATATGCTGGGTAATGCCCCCGGCCTCTTTGGAGGTGATTTTGGATTCGCGGATGGCGTCCAAAAGCGAGGTCTTGCCGTGGTCGACATGGCCCATGATGGTTACCACCGGCCAGCGGGAGACGAGTTCTTCGGGGTTGTCTTCTTCTTTGGGCAAAATGAATTCGTCTTCGGAAAAGCCAACCTTTTCCACTTCGTACCCAAATTCCTCGGCCAAGACAGTGGCGGTTTCGATGTCCAGGGATTGGTTGATGGTGGCCATGATACCGAGTTGCATCAAGGATTTGATCAGTTCCTGGGCCTTGACCCCAAGTTGCTTGGCCAAATCGCCCAAGCGGATGGCTTCGTCGATTTTGACTTTGCGCTTGGAGGCTTTGGTCGGCTGTGTCGTGGGCCGGGGGGCCTCGGCTTTCGCGCCTTGCTGGCGTTTCCGGCCCGGCCGGCGTTCTTTGCCCCCGGTCTTATCGGTGACCGTGCTGCTCTTTTTCTTTTTCCATTGCGTGGAGGACTTGCGTTGCGATTCGGGGTCGGCCTCGGCCGGCGCCTCGCTGAAATCGACAACCCGCTTGTCCTTTTTCTTTTTCTTTTTGCTCGCCGTCTCCTCAGCTTCGGGGGCAGCTTCCACGACAGGGGCGGGCGCTACCGGTTCCACAGGTGTTTCCAGTGGGGCCTCCGGCTTGGAGATAACCTTGACCGCCGGGGAATCTTGTTTTTTGCGGCGTTTTTTCTTTTTCTTCTTGCCGCTGTCGTCTTCCTCCGGGGCTTCCTCCGGGGTGGCCGGAGCGGCTGCTTCCTGTGCAACCGGCTCTGGTTCCGGTTCTTGAGGCTCAAAGGATTCTGGTTCAGGGATGTGGTCCGGTTGGGCCACGTCCTCCTCCGGTGCCGTTTCCGCGGGCGCCTCCTCTGGCTCGGCCTGGAAGGCCTCTGGCGGCTGAGTCGGTTCGCTGGGCGCTGGTTCAGGCATGGCAGGCGCCTGCTCCTCGGCCTCTGCGGCGCCGGGTTCCTCGACAGCATCGGCTGCTTCGGCTTCAGCTTTTTGGGCTCGT
>JBNJGM010000003.1:34546-36236 GCA_051747685.1 Thermodesulfobacteriota bacterium
TTTGATAATTCTCGTACGCGCATTTTAGTTGTCATGCCGTCCCCCCTTGCACTTCTTCCGCCAGCCCCGGAATTTGGAAAGTCGTTTGTGGCAGGCCGGATCCGGACAAAGGTAGTATCCGCGTCCAGGGCTGGTCTGCCTCGGATCTTCAAGCAGGCGGTCGCAGTCTGCTGAGGCCACGAGCCGGTGTAACTGCTGTTTGGCGAAACGTCGCCTACAGATGACACACATGCGTTCTGGCTGGTGGCGTTCTTGGCGTGAATGATTCACGGGCTGGTTTTGCATTATACTCGCCTGTTCGTTCTGTATCTGGTGCGCCTTTGCCCGGAAGAGTAGCTCCCGGGCAAAGGTGGTGATTGTGTTCGTGTCTCCGTGCCCTGTCCCCTGAGTGCTGGAAATGTGGCGCTGCGGGACATGGACCTTATTGGTCCGGCTCAGTGGTCTCGGACTCAAGGCTGTCCTCTGGGGTCGCCGAGACAGAGGCCTGGACTCCGGAAGTTTCCTCGTTGGGGCGTTCTCGGCTGGGCGTCAATAAGTTCAGGGCGGCGCGCAAATCGGCTATTTTGCCCGCATCCATCCCGCCCACGCTTGCAAGTTCTTCGTCTGAGGCCTGGCGCAGGGCGTCGAGGCTGCCCAATCCGGCTTGGGTAAAATGCTCGGTGGGAATGCCGGTCACATGTTCGGCCTGTTCCAAATCGGCCAGTTCGGTGGCGTCTCCGTCGTAGCGGCTCTCGGTAATGATATCGATTTTCCAGCCCAAGAGTTTGGAGGCGAGTTTCACGTTTTGGCCCTTGCGGCCGATGGCCAGGGTCAATTGGTCATCGGGAACGACGATTTCCAGGGTTTTTTCCACGTCGTCTACGGTCATGCGGGAGATTTTTGCCGGCGACAGGGCGTTCATGGCGTAGGTGGCCACGTCGTGGTTCCAGATGACGATATCTATCCGTTCGCCCTTGAATTCCTGGACAATATTCTGGATCCTTGAACCCCGTACGCCGACGCAGGCCCCAACAGGATCCACATCGGAATCTTGGGACAACACGGCGACTTTGGCCCGTTTGCCCGGATCGCGGGCTACACCCATGATGGTCACGGTTCCGTCGGCCACCTCCGGCACTTCGCGCTTGAACAGGGCCGCCATATAATCGGGATGGGAACGGGAAACCACAATTTGCGGACCCCGGCCTTCTTTGCGGACATCGATGATGTAGGCCTGTACCCGGTCGCCACGGCGGAACCGCTCCCGGGGGATCTGCTCGTGCTTGGGCAAGATGGCTTCCGTGCGGCCGAGGTTGATGATCCAGCCAGCGCGGTCGCGGCGTTGGATGATGCCGCTGATGATCTCCCCTTTGCGATCCTTGTACTCTTCGTAGATGATTTCCTGCTCGGCGTCGCGCATGCGCTGGATAATGACCTGCTTGGCGGATTGGGCCGCGATGCGCCCCAAGTCGGATATCTCCATGCGGAAGCCGAGTTCGTCCTCGAGTTGCACATTGGGGTCTTCGACCCGGGCTTCATCGAGGGAAATTTCTGTGTTCGGATCGTCCACTTCGTCAACGACCACTTTGAATTGGTAGACTTCAATGTCCCCGGCTTCTTCGTCGAAGGAGACTTCAATGTCCAGTTTGTTTTTGAACTTTTTATTCACCGAAGACCGGACGGCTTCTTCCAGGGTGTCGATAAGCAGATC
>JBNJGM010000003.1:36336-39006 GCA_051747685.1 Thermodesulfobacteriota bacterium
ATACAAAAAAAAAGTGGACCAGAAGGTCCACCCCTTTCAATTCTGGCAGAGATGTTGGAGCGGGCGACGGGGGTCGAACCCGCGACACCAAGCTTGGGAAGCTTGTACTCTACCAACTGAGCTACGCCCGCTCGCGAGATCTCTTTATTTGCGGGAATAGACCGGTTTTGTCAAGGGGCGGCGCTTGTTTTTTTCAGAGCCGGGTTGTACAAGGCGCGAGAGTAGGGCCTCTGCCGCTTCGGCGGGTTGCCAGCGGCGGGAAATGGGGTCCGTGCCGTACACATTGCAAAATCGGTTGCACAGATCCAGGGGATTCGTCCTTGAAGGAAATCCGGGTTTCGTCTAGGGGCAGGCGGATGCAATATTCTGTACATACAGTGGCTTTGGTGACCAAACCCGGGCAGGAGGAAGCGCGTAGCACCGCCAGGGAAGTGCAGCACTGGCTGGAGCAACGCGGAGTGTGCACCAAGCTTGTGGAAAATGAATGGGAGCGCGACCGGCTTGAGCTCAATGGTTTTGTTCCTGACGCTGCGCTGGTGCTTGGCGGCGACGGCACCCTCCTGGCCGTGGCCCGGAAATTGCGCGAATTCCAAATCCCGTTATTAGGGATCAATCTCGGGCATGTGGGGTTTTTGACCGAGGTGGAAGAGGAGGACTGGCACCCTTCCTTGGAGCTTTTGCTGGCCCAGAAAGGGCGCATTTCCCAACGCATGGCCCTGGAATTCAGTGTCGAGCGCGACGGGGCCGTGGTGCACACCGGCTGGGCCTTAAACGATGTAGTGCTCAACCGGGGCCGGATCGCCCGGCTTATCGGTTTGGATATTGTGGTCGATGAGCAACCCGTGGGTCCATTCCGGGCCGACGGATTGATTGTCGCCACCCCGACCGGGACCACCGCCTACGCCGTTTCAGCCGGCGGGCCCTTGGTGCATCCGGAGTTGGAGGCGATTTGCCTGACCCCCATCTGCCCGTTTATGAGCCATATCCGTCCGATGGTGTTCGCTGCCAAGCACCGCATCCGTGTGGACATTACCCGTCAAAGCGCTGAAGCCTGCCTGACCCTGGACGGGCAGGTAGGCCTCGATCTGGCCCCCGGGGATTCGATTTATCTGCACCGCTCCGCCTTGGACGCCCGTTTTATCACCCTGCGTCCCAAGGCGTACTTGGACAAGTTGCGTTCAAAAGGCTATTTTTAAGCGGCTTGTCCGGACGCGGTGTAAAGTGAGGGGTTATGCCTGAATTGCCGTCCTTTTCCTCAGTGCTGGAGTTGCGCTACGGCCGGGATCCGTATTTGGACGCCTGGCTTTTGCATTTTATGATCGAAAACCATTTGGAATATTTTACCAAACCGCAGGAGAACGCCTCGTTCGAGCAATTGCGCTTTATGGTGGTTTTGGACGAGGGGCAGGTATTCGCTCCCTGTTCCGACGAGATGCTCCAGCAATTACTGACATCGCATCTTTCGCAGCGGTTGCTCTCCGAATACCGGGACGTTTGGCGGGCCCTGGCCCGGCTGATCCACGAGCATGTCCCGGATCCGTACTTGCGCAAGCGCGTCGCGGCTTTGTGCCGGCATAAATTCCGGCAATCCCTGCACGCGTCGTTTGTTATCCCCTCGCGGCTTTTGAAACAATTGTTGACTATCTTTTTGGCCCAGACCGCTGTTGAGGATCCCCTGCGGGAGAGCAAGCAGCTGTGGAATCAACGGGCCCAAGCATTTATCGACAGCCCCGGGTTGAGCGCCACGCTCAATGCCTGCCCGGCAGCGCTTATGGGCTGCGATCGGATCCCTGAATTGCGCTGGCAATTGGACCGCTTGGAATTGCGGCGGTTGCTCTGTCTGGCTACTTGGGAATCGATTTGGCGCACCCCGGAGCCCAGCGAGACAGCCCTGGAACAACAGAACCTGCTCGCGGTCAGCGCCGAAGCGGACAGGGTGCTGGCCGAGGTTTTCGGCCCGGCCCAGGGCCAGCCGCTGAAAATCTTGTACCTGCCCCATGACAGCGGGGGCATCTTGTTTGATATCCTGATCATCCGAACGCTTTTACAACAGCGCCATCGGGTGATTTTGGCCCTGAAAGAGGGGTTTGACTTCCACGCCCCGACCTTTTGGGATTTTGAAAGCGATCCCGTGCTCGCTCGGGCCTTAGAAGAAGCGCATTTTTTGTCCCACAACCAGGTTTCCAAAAACGAATTGCTCAAGGTGCAGCGGGAACATCAATTCGTGGTTATCTCCGACGGGACCCGGGAGCGGCTGAACCTGTACCGCACCAGTGTGACCTTTGCCCGGGCCTGGAAAGAGTCGGATCTGATCATGGCCCGTGGTGAAGCCAATTCCCGCCGGCTGGTGGGCAACGGCCACGCCTTTACTCGGGACGTGCTCTGTTTTTATCGCCAGGACAAGGAGCCGCTGCAACTGGTGCATAAGCCGAAAAGCCCGGCCGCCCATAAATTCACCGAATCCCAACTTTTGGAGATAAGTGAAGGGATTATCCGCAGGATGCGTCAGGCGAAATCCCACGGCAAGTCGGTCATGTTTTACAGTGCGATCATCGGCAGCCTGCCTGGACAAACCCGCAAAGCCTTGGAAATACTCCATGCGTTTGTCGGGTATTTGCGCCAACGCCTGGAGCATACCCTGATAATCAATCCCGCGGAGTACTACGAGCA
>JBNJGM010000003.1:39106-51977 GCA_051747685.1 Thermodesulfobacteriota bacterium
GCGCGGGTATACCGCCCTTGAGCCCGCTCAGGCCGAAGAGTTGGCCCGTGAAGCGGGGCAAAATCTTGCCGCGGCAACGACTGAAAAGGAGTTGACCGCTGCGGTGCAACGGAGTCTGGAATACGTGCGCCAGCAGCCGCCCCAGGCCCTGGCTGTTGATGTGCCGGGGCTCACGGTGCGTTGGAACCGGGTGGAGCATTCCCTGGAACGCATGCTGGAGGTGATTCCGCGCCTTTGGCGGGACCCGGAAGTGCTCGCCCAGGAGTTTACCTGGTATGCCCTGCGGCCGGGGCCGTTGTTCACTGGCTATTATGAGCCGGAGCTGCCCGCGGCCCTGGAAAAACGGGCCGGCTACGATGTGCCGCTGTACAAGCGTCCCCAAGATCTGCAGCAAGTCGATTTGGGCCGTTTCCATCCGCGCTGGGAAGGGCAGCGGCTGCGCTACCGCATTGAAAACGGCACCATCGCTCCGTACTATGACCGGGAAGCCATTGAAAGCGAGGGGGCGCTGCAAGGCCGGGGACTGGAATTGGCCTGGGCCAAAGACCCGGTGGACGTCTTTTTTTTGCAAATTCAAGGCTCTGGTCGGTTGCGGCTTCCGGACGGCCGGGTGCAGTCGGTGCGCTATGCCGGGGCTAACGGCCGGGAATATGTGTCCTTGGGGCAGTTTTTGCTGCGCGAGGGGTATCTTGAGTCCGGCAAAGCGGGCATGCAGGATATCCGGGATTTTCTGCAGGCCCATCCGGAGCAGCGTCAGGAGTTTTTAAACACCAACCCAAGCTATGTGTTTTTTGAAAAGGCGGACGACGGGCCGTACGGGGCTATGGGCAAATTGCTCACGCCGTTTGTCAGTCTGGCTACCGATCGCTCCGTTTTGCCCCTGGGAGGCCTTACTGTCTGGAATGCGGACTTGCCAGCCGCACAGTCGAACAGTACAGTTCCCTTTACTTCAGTGGGGTTGACGCAAGATGTGGGCGGGGCCATTACCGGCCACCATTTTGATTTGTACTGCGGCAGTGGTGATCAGGCCGGCGCCCTCGCCGGAAAACTCAAGACCCGGGGCCGCATGTTCTTTTTACTGGCCAAAAATGCCACCCAACCGGATGTGAAGGAGTAATCCATGTCCGCTTACGAGCCTGTTATTGGGCTGGAAGTGCACGCCCAGCTCAAGACCGCCTCGAAAATATTCTGTTCGTGTTCCACCGCCTTTGGCAAGGCCCCCAACAACAATACCTGCCCGGTGTGCACGGGTATGCCCGGGGTATTGCCGGTCCTTAATGCGCGCGCTGTGGAATACGGGGCCAAAATGGCCCTGGCCGTGGGGTGCCGGGTCAATCCGCGCTCGGTCTTTGCCCGCAAGAATTATTTTTATCCGGATTTGCCCAAAGGGTATCAGATATCCCAATATGAAGCGCCCTTGGCCGAATACGGCCGGTTGCGCGTGTTGGTGGGCGAAAAGGTCAAAGAGATCGGCATCACCCGGATCCATATGGAGGAGGACGCGGGCAAATCCCTGCACGGCAGCGGGGAACGGATGAGCTCCGTGGATTTGAACCGCACCGGCGTGCCCCTGCTGGAGATCGTCAGCGAACCGGATATGCGCTCCCCGGAGGAGGCGGTGGCCTATTTGAAGAGCTTGCGGGCCATTTTGACCTACCTGGATATTTGCGACGGGAATATGGAGGAGGGCAGCTTCCGCTGCGACGCCAATATTTCCCTGCGCCCGAAGGAGCAGGAGCGGTTTGGCACGCGCACAGAGCTGAAAAATCTCAATTCTTTTCGGCACGTGCAACGGGCTTTGGAGTACGAGATCGAACGGCAAGAGGATGTGCTCGAAGATGGGGACGCCGTGGTGCAAGAGACCCGACTGTTCGACGTGGACAGCGGCATGACCCGTAGTATGCGCGGCAAGGAGGAAGCCCATGACTACCGCTATTTTCCGGACCCCGACTTGGTGCCGCTCTGCCTTGACGCGGACTGGCTGAGCCGGTGGGAGGCAGAATTGCCGGAATTGCCGGAGGCGCGGCGGCAGCGGTTTCTCCAGCAGTACGCCTTGTCCGCGGAAGACGCCCAGACACTGACTGCCGAGCGCGATTTGGCGGAGTATTTCGAGGCTGTGGTGGCCGCAGGTGCAGCGGCCAAGGAAGCCGCGAATTGGATCCTCACCGAGATGCTGCGCGAGCTGCGGGAAACGGGCCTCGCCCCAGCCGAGGTGCGCTTGACGCCTAGGCAATTGGCGACGCTTTTGGGCCTTATCGCCGACGCGACCATCAGTCGGAAGATCGCCAAGGATATGTATCCCCAGCTGTTTCAAGAGGGCGGGGATCCGGAACAATACGTCCGGGACCACGGTCTGGGGCAGATTTCCGATTCCGGGGCCCTTGAGGGGGTAGTGCAGGAGGTCCTTGAGGAAAACCCGGCGGAAGTCGAGGCCTACCACGGGGGCAAGAAAAAGCTCTTCGGTTTTTTTGTGGGCCAGGTCATGCGCAAAACCCAGGGCCAGGCCAACCCCCAATTGGTCAATGAGTTGCTCAGCGGCAAACTTGGAGGCTGAATGCGCTATGAAACGCCATATCCGTTTTTCTGAAGACGAAAACGCCCTTTTGCTCCTTGACCAGCGCGCCTTGCCACACGAGGAAAAATGGTTTGTGTGTCGCACGGTGGAGGATCTCGTGCACGGCTTTCAGGAAATGGTCGTGCGCGGCGCTCCGGCCATTGGGGTCTGTGCGGCCTACGGCTGTTTCTTGGCCGCCCGGCAGCTCCAGGAAGCGGAGGCCGCGGCAAATTGGCGTGCGGAATTGGACCGTTTGCTCTCCCATCTCGAACAGGCCCGGCCCACAGCGGTGAATTTGCGTTGGGCTGTGCGCCGCATGCGCACGGCCCAGCAGGCGGATCCGGAAATGGGGCTTGATGAGCTGCAATGGGTGTGGCTGAAAATGGCCAAGGATATACATGCCGAGGACATTCGCCTCAACAAGCGCCTCGGCGCGCACGGAGCCGCGCTTTTGCCCGAAACCTGCGCTGTGATGACCCATTGCAATGCCGGCGCTTTGGCCACCGGAGGCTACGGCACCGCCCTGGGGGTTGTGCGCGCGGCTGTGGGGCAGGGGAAAACGGTTCAGGTTCTGGCCAATGAAACCCGTCCCTTGCTGCAGGGGGCGCGTTTGACCGCGTATGAATTGGCTTGGGACGCTATTCCGGTCCGTGTGCTCTGCGACAATGCGGCCCCGTTTCTGCTGGCCCAGGGCTTTGTGGATGCGGTGGTGGTTGGCGCGGACCGGATCGCGGCCAACGGGGACACTGCCAATAAGATCGGGACCTATGCCGTGGCTTTGGCTGCCCGGGAGCACGGCGTCCCATTGTATGTAGCCGCCCCACTGTCCACAGTGGACGCGGAATGCCCCTCTGGGGCGCAGATTCCGATTGAGCGCCGGGGGGAAAAAGAGGTCGCGCTGTGCGGGGGGCGGCCCGTGGTGCCCGAGGGTGTGGGCACCCTGAATTTCGCCTTTGACATAACCCCGGCCGCGTGTATCGCCGGCATCATCACCGAAGTCGGGGTGTTATACCCCCCGTTTACCCAATCCCTGGCCAACGCATTGGCCCAATCCCCAAATCTCCCAGCAGAATAGGCGGCAGCTCGCATGCTCCCAACCGTTGCCCTTATTGGGCGCCGCAATGTCGGCAAATCCACTTTGTTCAATCGGCTTATCCGCAAGCAAAAGGCGCTGACCCATGACCGCCCCGGGGTGACCCGGGACCGGTTGTACGCTGAGGTCCCTAACGGCGAACCCCCCTTTGCCCTGGTGGATACCGGCGGCCTGATCTTGGATGAGGCCGAGGGCGTTGAAGCCGATGTTTTCGAGCAGGCGCGCGAGGCCATGCATGGGGCGCAGTTGATCGTTCTGGTGGTCGACGGCCGGGAGGGGGTTTCCCCTATCGACGAGCAATTGGCTGGTTTTTTACGCCAGACCAATAAACCGGTGCTGGTGGCGGTGAACAAGGTGGACGGGGCGGAGTTGGAAGATGCCTTGAGCGCTGAGTTTTATGCCCTGGGGTTCCCGCTGCACCCCGTGTCCGCGGCCCACGGCTATGGCACAACCTCTCTGCAGGAGGAGATCGAATCCGCGCTCGCCGAGATGGGGGCCACGGAGACAGTACAGGAGGAACCAGAGTCCATTGCGCTGCGTTTGGCCCTGCTGGGGCGGCCCAATGTGGGCAAATCCTCGCTTATCAACGCCTTGGTCGGGGAAAAACGCTTGGTGGTCAGTCCGGAAGCCGGAACGACCACGGATGTGGTGGACGTGGTCTTTGAGAAAAACGACAAGCGGTATCTGTTTTTGGACTCCGCCGGGGTGCGGCGCCGGACCAAGATCGACGATTCTTTGGAACGCTTCAGTGTCTTGCGGGCCTTGCGCAACAGCAAGCGGGCCCAAGTCACGATTTTGTGTCTGGACGCCTTGCAAGGTGTGGTCGGCCAGGACAAGAAACTGCTCTCGTTTTTGGACCGCGAAAATATCCCCTTTATTATCGCAGTGAATAAGGTTGATTTGGTGCCCCGGCCCCAATTGAACCGTCTCAAACGTGCTTTTGAAGACGAAGTGCGGTTTATGCCCCACGTGCCGCTGATCTATACCTCTGCGGTGAGCAATGCCGGGCTGGGTGGGCTGTTGCCTTTGGCGGAAAAGGTTTGGGGCGAATGCACGACGCGAATTGGCACCGGGCAACTCAACCGCGGCCTGCAAGACATGCTCGGCCGGCACCAGCCCCCAGTGGTCAAGCACCGGCGGGCCAAATTTTATTATTTAACCCAGACGGGGACGACCCCCCCGACATTCGTGTTTTTTGTCAACGATAAAAATCTGGTCAAACCATCGTACGCCCGCTATCTGGAAAAGCAATTGCGCAAGCGGTTTGATTTGCGCATGACGCCGATCCAATTGTATTTTCGGACCAGCCAGGGCTAGAAAAGCGGCGGGTTGGGCGGGGAGGGCCAAACAAGGAGTCAAACATGGTGCAGAAAGCGGAGAAAATCTGGTTCGACGGTGAATTGGTGGACTGGGATGCGGCCCAAGTCCACGTTTTGACCCATACGCTGCATTACGGCGTGGGCGTGTTCGAGGGCATCCGCTGCTACAAGGGTTCGGATGGGCGCCCTGGGATTGTGCGCCTGAAGGAGCATGTGGAGCGGCTTTTCGATTCCGCCCGGGCCGTGGAAATGGAGATCCCCTTTAGCCAGGAAGAGATCACTGCGGCCATTGAAAAAACGGTGCGAGTCAATAACCTGGACGAGGGGTATATCCGTCCCTTGGCCTTTATCGGCGATGGGGTGATGGGGGTGCATCCCGGGCCCAACCCGGTGCGGGTGATCATCGCCACCTGGCCCTGGGGAGCGTATCTCGGGGATGAGGCCTTGCACAAGGGGATTCGGGTCCGGACTTCCAGTTTCAGTCGCCACCATGTCAATGTAATGATGACCAAGGCCAAAGTCTGCGGCAATTATGTCAATTCTGTATTGGCCAAGCGCGAGGCTGTGGCCGATGGGTACGATGAGGCCCTGATGCTCGATGTGGACGGATACGTTGCCGAGGCCACCGGGGAAAATATTTTCATCGTCAAACACGGGGTATTGAAAACACCGCCCTTGGGCGCCATTCTGGGCGGTATTACCCGGGATTGCCTTATCACCTTGGCCCAGGATATGGGCTACACGGTTCTTGAGCAGCGATTTACCCGCGATGAGCTCTACAATGCTGAAGAGGCCTTTTTTTGCGGCACCGCCGCCGAGGTAACCCCGATTCGCGAGGTGGACCGGCGGCAGGTCGGTGCCGGGCAGGCTGGTCCTGTGACCCAACTCTTGCAGCAGGAATATTTCCGCGTGGTGCGCGGTGACAATCTCAAATACGCCGGGTGGCTGCACCAGTTGGACAGCTAACCCCGAGGGACGTTTCCCATGTCCGCAGGACCCTTGACCAAGACCTACCGTCCCCAAACGTTTGCCGCTGTTGTCGGCCAAACGCCGGTGCGCACCATCCTTTCCCGCGCTGCAGCGGAGAATCAGGTGGCACCGGCGTATCTGTTCAGTGGGACGCGCGGGGTGGGCAAGACCACCGTGGCCCGGATTCTGGCCAAGGCCATCAATTGCGAAAAGGGCCCGGCCAGCGAGCCCTGCAATGCCTGCCGGTATTGCCGGGAGATCACCCAGGGCATGGGCGTGGACGTCGTGGAGATCGACGGGGCCTCACATACCGGCGTCGACCATGTGCGCAAGCTCAAGGAAGATGTCGGCTACGCCCCGTTGTCCTGCCGCTACAAGGTTATCATTATTGACGAAGCGCATATGCTCTCCAAGGCGGCCTTCAACGCTTTGCTCAAAACCCTGGAAGAGCCCCCCCCGCAAGCGGTTTTCATTTTAGCCACCACAGAGCCGCACCGTTTCCCGGCCACGATCATCAGCCGTTGTCAGCACCATATCTTCCAGCGGTTGTCGCAGGAGGAATTGAGCGCGCACCTGCGCGGGGTCCTTAATAGCGAAGGCATCGCCTTTGAGGAAGAGGCCTTGCGTTTGATCGTTCGCAAAGGGGCGGGCAGTGTCCGCGACGCCATGTCGCTGTTGGCGCAGGTGCTGGCCCTTGGCCAAAGCCGTCTGGAAAGCGCGCACGTTCGTGAGGTTTTGGGCCTGGCCGGACAGGAGACGCTCTTGGCGTTATTTGAGGCCCTGCGCGACAGGGATTGCCTGGCTATAAACACTGTGTTGCGCTCTGTTTTGGATCAGGGCCTGGATCTCGCTTTTTTCCTGCGTGAATTGACCGCCACCTGGCGCAACCTCTTCTTGCTCAAACAGTCCGGGGAGAAAGCCTTTTCCCTTTTGGATCTCGCCGAAGAAGAAGCCCGGCAGTGGCTGCACTGGTCCGAGACCTTTAGTGCCGGGCATATCCACGCCTGCTGGCAAATGACCCTGGAAGGCCAGCGCCGGGTGTTGACCAGTGTGGAACCGGCGCTGGCCTTGGAGCTGTTGCTGCTCAATCTGGCCTTCCTTGAAGATTTGGTCCCCTTGGGCCAGGCGAGCCGCGAGTCCGAACCCTCCGGGTCGTCCTCCGGGCCAGGCACGAGAGTCTCGCGTCCGGGGGGCTCCGCGAGTTCTTCCAGTTCTGTGGCTCCGGATCAGGCCAGTGTCGAGTCCCCTGCGGCTTCCGAGGCGCCTGCCCCAGAGGCCACCCAGACCGCTCCCGAGGTCGCGGAGCCCCCCCAGGGCGCCAAAACCTGGCAGGGGTTTGTGCAGTTTTGTCAGCAGGCCGCGCAAAAGGGCGAAGCCCGGCTGCCGGCGCTGCAGCAGGTGCGGGGGGATATAGATGGAGACACGATCCGCATCCATTGCCAGGGCCGAGTGCAGGCAGAGCGGTTCACGGAAACAGAAAAAAAAAACGGCGTACAGAATTTGGCCCAGCGCTATTTCGAACGGCCCATGCAATTGGAAGTGCACCAGCCAAGCGGCGCGGCCATGTTGGACAGAAATGCGCTCAAGCAGGAGGTGCTCAAGCACCCGGCTATCCAGGAGGTTCTGGAGACATTCCAAGCGCAGCTCGTTGAAGTGCATCCCAAGTCCCAGCGTTGAGCGGGGACTGACGTGACAGCGCGCGCCTTTGGCAGGCGACGCTATACCCAACCAAGAGAGGCAGGAGAGACAGGAATGAATGATCTGATCCGTCAAGCGCAACAGATGCAACAAAAGATGGCCGAAATCCAGGAGGATGTCGGCAAGCAGACCGTGGAAGCCTCCGCGGGTGGAGGTATGGTCACGGTTACGGTGACCGGCAAGCAGGAAATCACCAACATCGCCATCGACCCTTCGGTGGTCGATCCCAATGATGTGGACATGCTTCAAGATCTGGTCGTGTCTGCGGTCAACGAGGGCATGAAAAAGGCCAAAAAGTTGATGGAGGAGTCCATCTCCGAGATCACCGGCGGCATGAATATTCCAGGACTTTTCTAGAATGCAGTCCCAGACCCTGCCAGCGCCCTTGCGCAAGGTGGTGGATGAATTGGCCCAACTGCCGGGTGTGGGGCCCAAGTCCGCATTGCGCATGGGGCTGACCCTTTTGAAATGGCCCCAGGAAAAGGCCGAGGGCCTGGGGGAATCCATCAAGCAATTGCGCCGCGCCTTATGCCTGTGCGAGCAGTGCGCCAGCTTGACGGACCAAAATCCGTGTTCGATTTGCGCCGATCCTGGACGGGACAGCTCGGTGTTGTGCCTGATCCCGGATTGGGATTCGCTCTTGGTCATGGAAGAGGCCGGGTTCTTCAAGGGCAAATATTTTGTGCTCGGCGGTCTGCTTTCTCCCTTGGACGGGGTCAATGCCGATCAATTGGAATTGGGGCGCCTGGAGCAGCGTTTGGCCGCAGACGCTGTCCAGGAGGTGGTTTTGGCCCTGGGCACGACCACCGAGGCTGAGGCCACCGAATCGCATTTGAAAAACCTGTTGCACCGCAAATACCCCCAGCTGCGGGTGGCCCGCCTGGCCCAAGGCATTCCTTTGGGGGCGCATTTAAAATTTATGGACCGGGAAACATTAAAGCAGTCCATGCAGTACCGCCAATCCCTTTGAGAGCCCCATGTCTTCGACCACCCTGCAGGCCGAAATATTGAGTATCGTTTTCCACAATCCAGAAAACGATTACGTTGTCGCCCGGGTCAGGGCCGCTGGGGAGCCCGGCCAGACCACTGTGGTTGGGAATATGCCCCAGCTCATGCCCGGCGAGCAGGTCCGCCTGGAAGGGCAGTGGCGGGAGCACCCCAAGTTCGGGCGCCAATTCCACGTCACCACGCATAACCGCGAATTGCCCGCTTCCATTAACGGTATACGGCGTTACCTGGCCTCGGGGCGGATCAAGGGCATTGGTCCGGTGATGGCCGAGCGCTTGGTCCAGTTTTTCGGCAAAGATGTTTTGGATATCCTGGACAACACCCCGGACCGGCTTTTGGAGGTGGAGGGGTTGGGGCCGAAGACTTTGGAGGGGATCAAAACCTCATGGGATGAGCAACGCGAGATCCGCAATGTGATGCTTTTCTTGCAAAGCCATGAGGTTCCCCCGACCTACGCCGGGCGCATATTCGCGCGTTACGGCAATCAGGCCGTGGAAAAACTGCGCGAAAACCCCTACGAGCTGGCCTACGAGATCCGGGGGATCGGGTTTAAAACCGCGGACAATATGGCCTTGAAGCTGGGCTTTACGGAAGACAGCCCGGAACGTTTGGAAGCCGGGCTCGTCTATACCCTGTTCCAGTTCGCGGAACAGGGGCATATGTTTTATCCCGGCGACGAATTGGTACATAAGGTCAGCGAGACCTTGGGAGTGGGGGATACCGGAAAGGTGGACGCGGCCTTGGCCCGTCTGGAAGAGCGCAAACGGGTGGTGGTTGAGGATCTCCCGGAACAAGCGGTCCTGCGGGCCGTTTTTTTGCGCCATTTCCACAATTGGGAAACCGAGATCGCCTCGCGGTTGACAGCCTTGGTCTCGCATCCCGCTCCGGTCAATGAAGGCAAATTGGAATCGGCGCTGCCGGGACTGGAACAGCAGATAGGGGTGGCCCTGTCCCAGGAACAGAAAGAGGCGGTTTTCGAGGCCTGCGTGAATAAGACCTTTATTCTCACCGGCGGGCCGGGCACGGGGAAAACCACCATCACCCAGGCCGTGGTCCAGGGGCTGGGCAAATTGGGGTACAAGGTGAAACTCGCCGCACCGACGGGGAGGGCGGCCAAACGGCTCTCCGAGGCCACGGGCGCTTCAGCCAGCACCATCCATCGTATGCTGGGGTTTTCCCCTGACGGCGCCTTTGCCTATAATGAAGAGAAAAAGCTCAAAGTGGACGCGCTCATTGTCGACGAGGCCTCCATGCTGGACTGCCAATTGTGCGTCCATCTTTTGCGGGCCCTGCCGCTGACCTGCCGCTTGATCTTGGTCGGGGATGTGCACCAATTGCCCTCGGTGGGGGCCGGGAATATTTTGGAGGATTTCCTGCAAAGCCGGGCCGTGCCCTGCAAGCATCTGACCCATATTTTCCGCCAGGCCCAGGAAAGCCTCATCGTGGTCAACGCCCACCGCTTCAATGAAGGGCTGTTTCCCACCGCCTCGCCCAAAAATCCCCCGGAGGCGGATTTTTTCTGGGTTGAGCAGGATGAGCCGAGCCGGGTCCAAGAGGTCATTACCCAATTGGTCTGCGAGCGGATACCGGCAATTTACGGCCTGGATCCCCTGCGCGACGTCCAGGTCCTGAGTCCGATGCACAAAGGGGAGGTGGGCACTCAGCAGCTCAATGCCGTCCTCCAGGAGCGGCTCAATGCCCAGGGGGTAAGCCTTTCCCGTGGCAATCAGGTTTTCCGCCAAGGCGACCGCGTTTTGCAGACGCGCAATAATTACGAAAAAGACGTTTTTAATGGCGATTTGGGCTGGATTACGAGTATTCAGGCTGCGGAGCAGACCATGCAGGTCGACTTCGAGGGCCGGGAGTTGACCTATGAGCAGGGGGAGTTGGACGAATTGACCTTGGCCTATGCCGTGAGTGTGCATAAATCCCAGGGCAGCGAATATCCCGCCGTGATACTGCCCATTGTCACCCAGCATTACATGCTCTTACAACGCAATCTCATCTATACCGCGCTGACCCGGGCCAAATCGCTGGCCGTGCTTGTGGGCAGCAGCAAGGCACTGGGCATCGCCTTGAACCGCAAACGCGGCGCCGAGCGTTATACCCATCTGACCTACCGCCTCCAAGGGTTCGCCAACACTATTGCCCTGGAGTATGAAAAATAACAGCCCCAACCGAGGCAAGCGGATTCCTGGATTTAGGGTGCAGATACGCCGACTTGTACCCTAGGCCGGGGGGAAATTCTGGAATCGGTGCTTGGATCCAGGATATTCCCTATTGACAGCCGCTTTGGTCAGTGATTACCTGTCTGCTTCCTTTCTTGCGAGAGTGGCGGAATTGGTAGACGCACTGGATTTAGGATCCAGCGGCTATGCCGTGGGAGTTCGAATCTCCCCTCTCGCACCAGTATGATTGAGATCAGGGACGTCCCTGTTGAGGCGATTGGATGTCCGTCGCCTGTTTTGTTGTTGGATTGACGCAGCGTATGGAAAAGAGGCCTGGCTATCCAGGCTTTCTTTTTATGTCCGAGCCAAGGAGGATGGTGGAATGGAATACCAGGTGGAAAATATTTCCCCGGTGGAAAAGAAGGTCACCGTGACGGTGCCGGCTGATGAGGTCAATGCCGCCTTGGGCGCGCAGATTGCCATGTACCGCAAGGATGTCCAGATCGACGGCTTCCGCAAGGGCAAGGTGCCGAGTTCGATTGTGGAGAGCAAATTCAAAAGCCAGATTTATCAAGAGGCGACCAACGATCTGCTCAATGTGCATATCAACCAGATCATGGGGGAACTCAACCTCCAGCCGTTGTCCGGCCTGGACGTCGACGCCGCGGAAATGGTCCGGGATACGGAGTATGTGTATAGCTTTCGCTTCGAGAATGTCCCGGACATCGACCTGCCGGAGTACAAAGGCTTAAGCGGCACGCAGGAAAAGGTTGAGGCCAAGGAGGAGGACATCCAGGAGGTGCTGGACCGGGTGCGGCAGAATATGTCCTCCTTGGAAGAGGTGGCGGAAGACCGGCCCCCTGAAGACGGCGAAGTCGCGGTGGTGGATTTTACCGCCACCTATGACGGCAAGCCCATCGAAGGCGGCGAGGCCCAGAATTTCGAGCTGCCCCTAGGCGAAGGGCAGTCCTTGGAGGAGTTCGAAGCCTTGGTCAAGACCTTGACCCCGGGGCAAAACGACGCCAAGGACATCACCTTTCCCTCGGATTTTTTGAATAAAGATCTGGCCGACGTGACCGTGCGTATGGAGGTCACCCTGAAGGCGATCAAGCAGCGGGTGCTCCCGGAAGTGGACGACGACTTCGCAGAAAAGGCCGGAGGGTTCGGCAGTGCCGAGGAAATGCGCCAGGCCATCCGCGAATCCTACGAAAACAGCCGCAATCAGGTCGCCAAATCCGAGGCCCAAAAACAGATTCTGGACCAGATCCTGGCGCAGGTGGATATCCCGGCGCCGAGTTCGATGGTCGAAAACCAGATCGAGGCCCATATCAAACAGACCCGGGAGCGCCTGGAGCGTCAGGGCAAAAGCCTGGAATCCATCGGCAGCTCGGAAGAGCAAATCCGGCAGGACTACCGCCCCGAGGCCGAATCCCTGGTCAAGTCCCACTTGGTGCTTTTGGCCATCGCCAATAAAGAAGAGTTGTCGGTTGATCCACAGGAGGTCGAACAGCACCTCTATCAGATGGCGGTGCAAAGCGGTCAGGATTTCCAGACGCTCAAGGAGTACCATGAGAAAAATAATCTCATGTACGCCTTGCGCGACCAGTTGCTTGCGGACAAGGCCATGGAGCTGATCTACGACAATGCCGATATCACCGAGGTTCCGGCGGGTTCCTCCCACCAATCCGGATCCGAGGACGCTGAAACCGCCGCTGAGCAGGACGAGACGTCTGCGAGCGCATAGGTTTTGTACGCTTGTCTTTTCGGGGCGCTCCGAGCGCCCCGAAACCCTCCCTCTCGCCTACTTGAACCGCCCCCTTGCTTCCTGTAGTATCTGTTCTATACATAAAAAAAAGCCCGCCCCGGCGGGTCGCATAGCAGTATGCCCCCCTGTATCCGAGGCCCGGAGCTGGTAGGAGACGGTGCCAGGATCCAGGGTATTTATTGTGAGCCGCAACGTCGAGGTGGCGTTGCGGGCCGTGAACATAACCGCCCCGACCATCCACGACGGGGCAGAGGGGAGAACGCGCCTATGAATGTACCAATAGTCATAGAATCCACA
>JBNJGM010000003.1:52077-81344 GCA_051747685.1 Thermodesulfobacteriota bacterium
GGTGGCGTTGCGGGCCGTGAACATAACCGCCCCGACCATCCACGACGGGGCAGAGGGGAGAACGCGCCTATGAATGTACCAATAGTCATAGAATCCACAGGTCGAGGTGAACGGGCCTATGATATATATTCGCGGCTACTCAAAGACCGGATCATTCTTTTGGGCACGCCCATTGATGACAATGTTGCCAATCTGATCTGTGCGCAGCTGCTCTTTTTGGAATCGGAAAATCCGGAAAAAGAAATCAATTTTTATATCAACAGTCCCGGTGGGTCAGTGACCTCCGGTTTGGCGATTTACGACACCATGCAATATATTTCCGCCCCGGTGGCCACATTGTGCCTGGGGCAGGCCGCGAGCATGGGCGCGGTCTTGTTGGCGGCCGGCGAGCCCGGGATGCGCTATGCCCTTCCCCACAGCCGGATTCTGCTGCACCAGCCGATGGGCGGCTTTCAAGGCCAGGCCACGGATATCGATATCCAGGCCCGGGAAATTTTACGCTTAAAGAGTTCCTTGAACACTATCTTGTCCAAGCATACCGGGGTGGAATTGGACAAGATGGAGAGCGACACCGACCGGGATTATTTTATGGGAGCGCAGGAGGCTTCGGAGTACGGCGTGGTTGACGAGGTGCTGGCCTCTCGCCGGGATATGGCCGTTTAGCCGCCTGGAAAGGACACGACCGTTGAAAAAGCGCCCCGCTCCTGGACAGAATGGCTGGAGGTCTTAGATTGTAGAGGACCCAGCCACCGAGAAGGAGAAAAGGATACCTATGAGTGACGACACCACCTACAGCGAAAACGTGCTGTGTACGTTTTGCGGTAAATCCCAGGACGAAGTGCAGCGCCTGATTGCTGGACCGGATGTCTATATCTGCGACGAATGCGTCGGCCTGTGCAACGAGATTATCGCCCAAGACCACGTCAATGAAAGCGTAGAGGAGGCCCAACTCCTGCCGCCGGCAGAAATCAAAGAGGCGTTGAATGAGTACGTGGTCGGGCAGGATATGGCCAAAAAGGTTTTGGCTGTGGCCGTGCACAATCACTACAAACGGGTCCATTACGCCGGAACCAACGATGATGTGGAGCTGGACAAGAGCAATATCCTGTTCGTCGGCCCTACCGGCTCCGGCAAAACCTTGATGGCCCAAACCCTGGCCCGGATACTCAATGTGCCCTTCGCGATTGCCGACGCCACGAATTTGACCGAGGCCGGCTATGTCGGGGAGGATGTAGAGAACATCCTGGTCCAGCTGTTGCAAAACGCGGATTACGATCTTGATAAGGCCTCAAAGGGGATCATTTATATCGACGAGATCGATAAGGTGGCCCGCAAGTCAGACAGCCCCTCCATTACCCGGGACGTCTCCGGGGAAGGGGTGCAGCAGGCCTTGCTGAAAATTATTGAGGGCACCGAGGCCAATATCCCGCCCAAAGGCGGGCGCAAGCACCCGCAGCAGGAATTTATCCGCATGGATACCTCGAATATCCTCTTTATTCTCGGTGGGGCCTTTGTCGGCCTGGATTCTATTATCCAGCAACGCCTCCAGGGCAGTTCGATGGGCTTCGGCGCTCGCCTGGTGAGCAAAAAAGAGGTCTCCATCGGGGATGTGCTGCGCCAGGTGCATCCGGAAGATTTGCTCAAATTCGGACTCATCCCGGAATTCGTGGGCCGGATTCCGGTTGTGGCCACCCTGGACGAACTCCGTGAAGAGGATTTGGTGCATATCCTGACGGTGCCGAAAAACGCCTTGGTCAAGCAGTACCAAAAACTGTTTGGCTTGGACGAGGTGCACCTGCGCTTTACAGACAATGCCTTGAAGGCCATAGCCAAGCGGGCGCTGGCCCAAAAATCCGGAGCCCGAGGGCTGCGCAACGTCATGGAAACCATTATGCTCGATTTGATGTATAAGCTGCCCTCCATGTCCGACGTCAAAGAATGCGTGGTGAACAAGGCCGTGGTCGAAGAGGGCAAGGATCCTTTGGTCATTTACCACCAGGCGGTCAAAAGCGCCTAATGCGCTAACAGGCCCTGTCCACAGCACTTATGGCGTCCTTGCGGGGCGCCTGTCCGATACACCTAGGAGGCGTTGTCCCGTTGTTTTTGGCCCGGGATCCGCGGGCCACGGCGGCGGAGACACGCAAAGCAGGATAGAGTTATGCCGGAGAGGAATTCGACAAGCAGTACCGATATGCAATTGCCAGTGATGACCCTGCGGGAAGTGGTTATGTTTCCCCGGGCGATTGTACCGCTTTTTGTCGGCCGGAAGTCGTCCATTACCGCTGTGGAGCAAGCCCTGGAGCAATATAATAAGCGCATCCTCCTTGTGGCCCAGAAAGAGCCGGAAGTGGAAACGCCGGAGCAAGACGATTTGTTCACCATGGGAGCGGTGTGCAAGATCTTGCAATTGTTGCGCCTGCCAGACGGCACGGTCAAAGTCCTGTTTGAAGGCCAACACCGTGCCTATTGGCGTCCGGTGGCGGACCACTTTGCCTTTGACGGGGAGAGCGTGGCCTTGGCCGAGGTCCAAACCATCCAGGAAAACGACCCGGATAACCCCGAGGCCCGGGCATTGGTGCGCACCACCCAGGAAGCGATCCAAAAGTACAGCAAGATCAATAAGCAATTGGCCCAAGAGACCTTGATGTCCATTTCGTCCATCGAGCGTCCCGGACGGCTGGCCGATGTGATCATGCCCCATTTGAAGGTCGAATACACCCAAAAGCAAGCGGTGTTGGAGGTTTTAGACCCGGTGCAGCGTCTGGAGCAGGCCTACGCCTTGCTGGAGGGCGAGATCGAAGTCTCCACGCTGGAGCGGCAGATAAAATCCCGGGTCAAAGACCAGATGCAAAGCAACCAGCGGGATTATTATCTCAACGAACAGCTCAAGGCGATCAAGAAGGAAATGGGGCAGGAGGACGACCCGCAGGGGGAATTGGATGAACTCCTGCAACGGTTGCAGGCCAAAGACATGCCGGATCAGGCCCGGGAGAAGGCGGAAAAAGAGATCAAAAAATTGCGCCAGATGCCGCCCTCCTCCGCGGAATACACGGTGGTGCGCAATTATATCGATTGGATCCTGGATCTGCCCTGGAATGAGCTCAAAGAAACAACCTTGGACCTGCAGCAGGCCGCGCAGATCCTGGATGAGGACCATTACGGACTAGATAAGCCCAAGGAACGTATCCTGGAGTACCTCGCGGTCCAGACCCTGGTTGAGAAAATGCAGGGCTCGATCTTGTGTTTCGTTGGACCGCCCGGGGTGGGCAAAACCTCTTTGTCCAAATCCATCGCCCGCGCCACGGATCGTGATTTTGTCCGCCTCTCCTTGGGCGGAGTGCGGGACGAAGCAGAAATCCGGGGGCACCGGCGTACCTATGTTGGCGCCATGCCGGGCAAGATCATCCAGTCCCTGAAGCGGGCCCAATCGAACAATCCGGTCTTTTGCCTGGACGAAGTGGACAAAATGAGCATGGATTTTCGGGGCGATCCCTCTTCGGCCCTGCTCGAAGTCCTGGATCCGGAGCAGAATGTGGCCTTTAACGACCATTATCTGGATCTGGACTACGATCTTTCGCACATCTTTTTCATTACCACCGCCAATTATCTGGAGGCCATTCCGGCGCCGTTGCGCGACCGCATGGAAATTATAAAACTCTCCGGGTACCTGGAAACGGAAAAGCTGCATATCGGGCGCCAGTTTTTGCTGCCCAAGCAATTGGAAAAAAACGGCCTGGATCCGGAGCAGGTTTCTGTCTCCGATGGGGCGCTTTTGGAAGTTATTCGCCGCTATACCCGGGAGGCCGGGGTCCGGAATATGGAGCGGCAAATCGCAGCCATCTGCCGCAAATTGGCCAAGGAAAAGGTCGAAGGTCAGGGGGAGGTCCGTTCCTCCAAGGTGACCAAGACCACGGTCGGTAGTTTACTGGGCGTGCCGGAATACCGCTACGGCGAGCGGGAAAAGGAGCCGCAGGTCGGAGTGGCCACCGGGTTGGCCTGGACGGAGATGGGCGGTGAGTTGCTGTTGGTGGAAGTGGCGCTGATGCCGGGCACGGGCAAGGTGGAGATCACCGGAAAGATCGGGGATGTCATGCAGGAGTCAGCCCGGGCGGCGCTGAGTTACATCCGCTCGCGGTCGGATTTGTTCGGCCTGCGCTCCGATTTCTACGAAGGCATTGATGTCCATGTGCACGTTCCGGAAGGGGCGACGCCGAAAGACGGCCCTTCGGCGGGCATCACCCTGGCCACCAGTCTGATTTCCGCTTTGCTGCACATTCCGGTGCGCCATGAGGTAGCCATGACCGGAGAGATCACCCTGCGGGGGCGGGTGCTGCCCATCGGCGGATTGCGGGAAAAATTGTTGGCCGCGCACCGGGGGCTTATCCAGACCGTTTTGATTCCCAAGGACAACGAGAAGGATCTCAAAGAGGTCCCCGAGTCTATCCGGCGGGAGCTGCAGATCGTGCCTGTGGAACATATGGACGAGGTCCTGCCCTTGGCCTTGGTGGACACCCCGTCTGAATATTTATTCAGCGGGCGCAGCGACGAGAATATTCCACTTGCGCGGCAATTGCGCAAAGAAGAGTCGTTGCCTCCAACGCATTAAGACACAGACAAGCCGGGCTCGGCTTGTCTGTGCCGGATCATCGCAGGACAGCACTGATGCAAACCTGGTGCCGCAGGCCTGCGGCAAAAGCGGGATTTGTATGGATTTTTATTGATAATAGTTATTTATGTTGTTTTACGCGAGGCCCTGCGTGCTTGACAGCAGCGGGCAAGGTGGTTTCAATACGTGTATACTGCACGAACTCAAGCCAAGGAGATTGCATGCTCACCGAACGAATGGAAAACGCGCTTAATGCCCAGATCAACGCTGAAATGTACTCTTCGTACATGTATTTAGCTATGGCGGCCTATTTTGAGGACAAATCCCTGCCAGGGTGCGCCGCCTGGATGAAGGCCCAGGCCCAGGAAGAACTCTTCCATGCCATGAAATTTTTCGATTATGTCCATGAGCGGGGCGGTCGTGTGGAATTGCAGGCTATCGAGACCCCACCCAGCAAGTGGTCGTCAGTGGTGGCCGTGTTCGAGGACACCTTGGCCCATGAACAGAAAGTGACCGCGCTGATCAATGATCTGGTCGATCTGGCCCTCGAACTCAAAGACCATGCCACCAACAATTTTTTGCAATGGTTCGTGGCCGAGCAGGTGGAGGAAGAAGACAGTGTCAAAGCGGTGGTGGACAAGCTCAAGCTGATGGGTGAGGCCGCAGGCGGCATGTTCATGATCGACCGCGAATTGGGGCAGCGGACCTTTACCCCGCCGGCGAATACGGCGGAATAGCACGGAGACCGCGGTGGCGGGAGTGCCGCTGTAGCGGGGCGGTGCTTGGGACCGCCCCGCTGCATTTGCCATTTCCCGGGCCGCGGACAAGCCAAGGAAGAGGATATGCACGACGGAAGCGTCCAGATTTGTATTGGTGGTGAGGCCGGACAGGGGCTGGTGACCATTGGGCAATTGTTGTCCAAGGCCTTGGTCCGGGATGGGTTTTGGATTTTGGTCACTCAGAGCTATATGTCGCGTATCCGCGGAGGACACAATACCTTCTGGGTACGGATTGACACCTCGCAAGTCCTTTCGGCCCGGGAGGATTGCGATGTGCTGGTAGCCCTGGATCAAAACACGATTGATCAGGAGGGCGCCAAACTCACGGACAACGGCTGTATTGTCGGCGATGCGGCATTGTCCTTTGGTCCGGCGTCGCATTTGGCGGTGCCGACCCAGGAACTGGCAAGCAAGCCGCTGTATGCGAATACTGCCGCCCTTGGGGTGCTGGCCGGGTTACTCGGGATAAAACGCCAAACGGTCCAGGATCTGTTGCGCGAACAATTCGCCAAAAAAAGCGAGCAGGTGGTGGACACCAACTTGGAAGTGCTCGAGGCGGCTTGGGCCTGGGTGGAGCAAAACCGTGGGGCCTTTCCCACCCTGCCGCAGCCGCAGCAACTGACTACGAATTTGATGGTCAACGGCAGCGAGGCCGTGGCATTGGGCGCTTTGGCAGGCGGTGTGCGTTTTTGCTCTTTTTATCCCATGACCCCGGCCACGGGCGTGGCCCTAAATCTTATCGCCCAGGGCGAGGCTATGGGCGTGGTTACTGAGCAGGCCGAGGATGAAATCGCGGCCGTGAATATGGCCTTGGGGGCCGCGTATGCCGGAGCCAAAGCCCTGGTCCCCACCTCCGGCGGGGGCTATGCCCTGATGACCGAAGGGGTCAGCCTGGCAGGGATGCATGAACTGCCCGTGGTTGTGGTGGTGGCCCAGCGGCCAGGTCCAGCGACGGGTCTGCCGACCCAGACAGAGCAGGGCGATTTGGAGTTTGTCCTTTTCGGTGGGCACGGGGAATTTCCCCGGGCCGTGTTCGCCCCCGGGGATATGCTGGAATGCTTCCAACTGACCCGCAAAGCCGTGGGCCAGGCAGAGCGGTGGCAAAGTCCGGTGTTTGTGTTGTCGGACCAATATTTGGCCGACGCCTGGCAAACCGTGACCCCGGACCAGTTTACCTTTGCCCCGGAAACGCAGACCGAACCGCCATGCCCGGAGCTTTCCCAGGGCCAGGCCTATGCGCGATATGCGGTGACTGACAGCGGGGTCTCTCCGCGTTGTTTACCGGGCCAAAGCCCGGCCTTGGTGGTCAATGACAGTGATGAGCATACCCCGGACGGCCATATTACTGAGGACAATGCGGTGCGGCAGCAGATGGTGGACAAACGGCTGCGTAAGTTCTCGGGGTTGCAAAACGAACTCACGCCCCCGAGCTATCACGGGGACGATCCCGAGGGGGCCTTGCTCTTGATCTGCTGGGGTTCGAGCAAGGGCCCGGTGCTTGAGGCCGCAGCGCAACTCAGACAAGGCGGGCGCCATGTCGGGGTGTTGCATTTTTCCCAGGTCTGGCCCCTGCGCGAGGACTCTTTTCCCGTGGATTTGGACCAGGCCGCTTCCCTTGTGGTCGTGGAAGGCAACGCTACCGGACAGTTCGCGGCTTTGTTGCGGCGGGAGACGGGCCGCACTGTGCACACAACAGTGTTGCGCTATGATGGCCTGCCCCTCACGCCCGCCTTTATCCATCGGCATTTGCCAGGGGAGAACAACCGGGCCTAGCCCGCCGCACATACGCGTGGTGTCCCGCGCTTGCGGCCGGCAGAGCTGTAGCCGGATTGGGTGTCGCAGGCGGTGACGCCACTATGCCAAAGGAGCCTTTGCATGGGAGCTATCGAAGAATACGGTGCATTTGAAACCGCGTGGTGCCCGGGATGCGGCAACCACGCCATATTGGATGCGGTCAAGCAGGCCTTGGCCCAAAGCGGGATCGCCCCGCAGGAGGTGGTTTTCGCCTCCGGAATCGGACAGGCGGCCAAGGCCCCGCACTATCTGCGGGCCAATGTGTTCAACGGCCTGCACGGTCGCGCACTGCCCGCAGCCACGGGCATCAAACTGGCCAATCCGGAATTGACGGTCATTGCCGAAAGCGGCGACGGTTGCAGTTATGGCGAAGGGGGGAACCATTTTCTGGCGGCTATCCGGCGCAACGTCAATATCACCCTTTTGGTCCACGACAACCAGATCTACGGATTGACCAAAGGCCAGGCCAGTCCGACTACGGAAACGGGGCATGTGACCAAGGCCCAACCCAGCGGCGCCCCTTCGGCGCCCTTTAATCCTCTGGCTGTGGCCGTGAGCATGGAGGCTGGGTTTGTGGCGAGAGGGTTTTCCGGGGAAAAGGAACACTTGGTGGAACTGATCCAGGACGCGGTGGCCCATCCTGGTTTTTCCTTGATAGATATCTTGCAACCATGCGTTTCCTTCAATACAGTCAACACGTATGCTTGGTATAAGAAGCGGTGCCGTAAACTCGACGCGTCCCATGACCCCACGGATTGGGCCGCCGCCATGCGGTTGACGCGGGAGTGGGGGGAGAGCATACCTATTGGGGTGGTGTACCGTTCCAATGAACGTCCCCCTTTTGAAAACCATTTTCCGGTGTTGTCGCAAGGGCCGTTGTCCCAACCCAATCCCGGGCAAAAAACGGTTCAGGATCTTTTAGCCGCATTTACCTAAAGGGCCTGGTCCAATGAGGAGGCGAGTATGCCAATGGTGCGCGTAATATGTGCCGTTTTGTTTTTCGTGCTTATAAGTAGCGTGGTTGTCGCAGAAACCGGGCCGCAGGCCGGCGAAGTGTTCCCTGAGCAAGCATTGCAGGCCCCGGATTCCCCGCGGCAGCGGGACTACCTCGGCTTGAGTCAGGATGTGGAGGAATTCCGGATCCGGGATGTGTCGGCCCCGGTGGTGGTTGTGGAAATTTTCAGCATGTATTGCCCGTATTGCCAGCAGGAAGCCCCGGAAGTGAATGGACTGTATGAGCGCATTCACGAAGAGGGTTTAGAGGATTCCATTGTCATGCTCGGCATCGGGCCAGGAAATTCCGCTTACGAGGTGGGCATTTTCCAGGAAAAATTCGAGGTTCCGTTTCCACTGTTTCCGGACCGCGACTACGATTGGCACAAGGTCGTCGGTGAGGTGGGGACGCCGTATTTCTTTGTGCTGGAGCGCGACGACGACGCGATGCGGATACGGATCTCCCATTTGGGGCCCTTTGAATCCTCGGAAGCGTTTTTGGAGCAAATACGTTCCAAAACTGGGCTATAAAGGAATACCTATATGCAACGTCTATTCGCCTTTGTAGTGCTCATGCTGTGGATTGTGGTGGCAGCGGCCCCGGTGCTGGCCGAGGATGTGGAGCATGTCTACAGCCAGGAGGAACTCAAGCCGGTGGACAGTGAGCTCAAAGTGGCTGTCGGCGACAAGGCCCCGGATTTTGCCCTGCCCTCCCTCAATGGCACCACTGTGCGCTTGTCCTCCTTTGAAGGCGAGCAAAATGTGGTGCTTTCCTTTGTGCCGGCCGCGTTTACCCCGGTGTGCTCAGACCAGTGGCCCGGCTACAATCTGCTCGAGGATATGTTCCGCCAGCACAATGCGACCATTTTGGGCATCAGCGCGGACAACACCCCCTCCCAATACGCCTGGGTACAGGAGATGGGCGGCCTGTGGTTTCCGGTGCTCTCGGATTTTTGGCCCCACGGCGAGGCGGCCTCGCAATATGGGCTTCTGCGTTCCGATGGGACCACCGAGCGGGCGCTTATTGTGGTCGATACCCAGGGGGTCATCCGCTATATAGATGTCCATGATATTAACCAGCGGCCGCAGTTGGAACCCATGATGCAGGTGTTGCAAGACCTTTCTTGATCTCCTGAGGCCCTAAGGAGCGTCCCCACTTTCGGAAGTGAGCCGGTTAGAGCTTCGAGGCACCCAGCGAGGGGTTTTCCCCCGCAAGCGGTTCAGAAGTGCCACGGGAGGGGGACAAAAGGTGGGCAATCGCAAGGAGTGTTGGGGCAGGCAAGACGTTTGAACAGTATGCCGTTTTGCTGCTATTGGGAGAGTTCCAACACGCAGCAAAGGAGGCGCTATGAGCAAAACAGCCCTGTTCGCCTTTCGCGGTGAAATGATGTGTTTTATGCACGTTCTTCTTAATGCCTGGGATTTGCACCAACGCGGTGAGACGGTCCAGGTAGTGCTCGAGGGAGAGGCCACCGGATTAGTCCCTGAACTGGCCGACCCCAAGCATTCCCTGCATCCCCTCTACGCCAGGGTGGTTGAGGCGGGCTTGCTCGCTGGAGCGTGCCGGGCCTGTTCTGGGAAAATGGGGGTCTTGGGCGCCATACAGGCCCTACAGATCCCCTTGCTTGACGAAATGCAGGGGCACCCGGCCATCGGTACCTACCAGGAGCAGGGGTACACAGTCATATTTATGTAATTTGCTGGAGGGCCACCCCACGGCAAAGGAAAGGACATTCAGGACAAAGGAGATACAAGGCCTCCCTTTCCCGGCTGGACAGCCGGGAAAGGGAGGCCTTTGCGTTGGGTATGCTCGGGAATCCAGCCAAGGACAAGCACGCCCCACATCCCGAGGCAAATGGCTTCGGCCGCGTCGTGGCGCAATGTGGTGGGGCGTTTGGCCCCCGACCAGGCGATAATACGCCGCGCTGTCTGGTCGGCCGCCTGCTTCGCCGTGTCTGCGCTGTGGCGGGCCCGCTCTGGCAAAAGGTCCGCCCGCCAGGTTTCCGCCCCGACGTGCCGGGTGCTCAAGCCGCGCCGGTGTGCTTCGTTGAGCCAGGCCCGGGCAAGGGAACCGCCGCCTTCCATAAAAAGGCAGCCAGGGGGGTGGAGGTGGTCCAAAACCCATTTGCACCCGGTGCGTAGCCGTTTGCGGCTACCGAAATTGTGGGCCCCGTAGCGGCGCAAGTAGCCGTCAGGGGTGAAAAGGGCCCAGCCCATGCGCAAGCCGAGATCCACGGCAAGTAAGCCACCGGTGTACTGGTGCGTGTCCATGGGCATCAGGTGCTGTAGATTTTTTCCAGGCCTTTTTTGAAGTCCGCGAAGGCCCCGGCGGCAATCGCCCCGCGGGCTCCGGCCGTGAGATCCAAAAAATAGCGCAGGTTGTGGATGGTGTTCAAGCGGTAGGACAAGAGTTCCCGGCTGACATAGAGGTGGCGCAGATAGGCCTTGGAAAAGGTCCGGCAGGTATAACAGGTACACTCCGGATCCAAGGGGGAATCGTCTTCCTGATATTCGGCGCGCTTAATGTTGATTTTGCCCTGTGAGGTATACAGCGTCCCGTTGCGGGCATTGCGGGTGGGTAAAACGCAATCGAACATGTCCACGCCGAGAGCAATGCCGTTGACGATATCCAGGGGGGTGCCCACCCCCATGAGGTAGCGCGGTTTGTCCGCGGGCAAAAGCGGGGCAGTGCAGGCCAGGATATCGTGCATCTCCTGTTTGGATTCTCCCACCGAGAGTCCGCCCACGGCAAAACCGTCACAATCCAGGGCGCAAATCTGTTCGGCGCTTTGGCGGCGCAAGTCTTGGAAAAACCCGCCCTGGACAATGCCGAATAATAATTGTCCGCCACTGCCCCGGGGGTGGGCTTCCCGGCAGCGACGGGCCCAACGGGTGGTCAGTCCAAGGGATTTTGCGGTGTAGGCGTGGTCTGCCCCGTAGGGCACACATTCGTCCAAAACCATCATGATATCCGAGCCGAGGTTCTGCTGGATGGCGATGACCTTCTCCGGGGTGAAGACATGCTTGGAGCCGTCAATATGGGAGCGGAAGGTGACCCCTTCTTCGGCGAGTTCCCGCAGCCCGGCCAGGCTGAAGACCTGGAAGCCGCCGCTGTCAGTGAGAATGGGATGCGGCCAGTGGGCGAAGGTGTGCAGACCGCCGCGACGGGCCACGAGGGCGTCGCCAGGGCGCAGGTACAAATGGTAGGTATTGCCCAGGATGATTTTGGCCCCGAGCTCCTCCACGTCGTGGGGGCTCAAACTTTTCACGGTCCCTTGGGTGCCCACGGGCATAAAGATGGGGGTGGGAATGGTGCCGTGGGCGGTTGTGAATTCCCCGCAGCGGGCCTGTCCGTCGGTATGGTGGACGTGAAACGTCCCGATCTGAGTCATATGGCAGTACTTTGTGCTGAGATTAAAGGTTCGCCCTGCGCCGCGCCGGATCAGGCAAAGACCACGGTTTTGTTGGCGTAGGGAATGATCTTGTCTTCCAGGTGCCACTGCACGGCCCGGCTCAATACCCGGCGCTCGATGTCCCGCCCGAGGGCTTTGAGGTCCGCGGTGCTGTGGCGGTGGCTGACGCGGATGACATCCTGTTCGATAATCGGGCCGGCATCGAGTTCGGCGGTGACGTAGTGGGCGGTGGCGCCGATGAGCTTGACGCCGCGCTCTGCGGCCTGCCGGTAGGGATCAGCCCCGGCAAAGGCCGGGAGAAAAGAGTGGTGGATGTTGATAATCCGCTGGGGAAAGGCGGCCACGAAATCGGGGCTGAGAATTTGCATATAGCGGGCCAGGACGATCAGATCGGCCTGCCCCTGCAAGATGGCGCGCATGCGCTGTTCGGTCTGGGGTTTGTTCGTTTTGCTCACCGGCAGATGGTAAAAGGGCACCCCAAAGGATTCCACCGCTTCTTGCCAATCAGGGTGGTTGCTGATGACCATGCTGATATCCGTGTAGATCTCCCCGCGGCGCCAGCCCCACAAGAGATCCAGCAGTCCGTGTTCGTGCCGGGAAACCAGAATGGCGGTTTTTTTCCGGTCCGCGGCGTAGGCGATGCGCCAGCGCATGGCGAAGCGTTCGGCCACTTCGGCGGCGAAGGCGCTTTCCAAGGCCGACCGGGAAAGGTCGAGGTGCGGAGTCTGGAATTCCAGGCGCATGAAAAAGGCGCCCCCTTCCGGGTCCGTGGTGTGCTGGTCCAAGGCGGTGATATTAGCGCCGTGGGCGTATAAAAAACCGGTTACCGCGGCGACAATCCCGGGCTGATCCGGACAGGTGATCAGCAGGCGGGCCGTGGTTGCAAGGGGTTCGGGCATTGTGTTCTCCTCGTGAATTGCCGTATCGGCTGCGCCGCCCGTATGTAGACCAAAGCACGACGCGGGGCAAGCTGGCCGGGAGGCGGAATTTTGGGGGGGCGCTGCACCCGTGCTGTGTGAGGGGCGGGATTGGCCCTGGCGGCGTATCCCTGTGTTGGTTTTGAAAATACGAAGCCAAAGGAAGAACACAATGAGCGATCAAGCCCGATTGCAGGCCGAATGCGAACGCATCGATGGGAAAGGCTACGGGGCGTACAAGGATTTGCGCGGCGCGTATAATCTCGGTTCCTGCCGTGTCTCCCTCGACCATATCCAAAGCGACCCTTACGCCCCGCCGAGTAAGGTGCGCCTTGAGGTAGGGGCCGCGCGGGCCGGGTTTCCCCAAGAGTTGTACGCCAACCGCGTTCGGCGCGTGGCGTTGCAGGATTTTGTGGCCCGGTGTTTTGCCCAGGCTATTCGCGATGCGACCGGCCGGGACCGGGTGGAGATCGACTCCTGTGGCCAGGAGATCTTGGAACGTACCGCAGTGCGCATAGAAGAGGGGACCGTGGAAGTGCGTTGCGCTGTGGGGTTGCCAGCCAAGGGACGCCGCATTCTGGGGCGCCAGGCCGCCTTTTTGTTCACTGAACTCTTGCCGCGCTTGGCAGAGCAGGCTATGCTGTTTGCGCGGCTGGACGCTTCCGCGCTCTACGCCCATGTCTGGGCTGCCGAGGACCAGGAGGAACTGCGCCGGGTCGTAAGCGAGCGGGGGTATATCGGATTTGTGGGCAACGGCGCCCGATTGGCCCGGGCCAGCGGGATCAGTGACGCCCCCTTGACCGAGGCCGGTGCCGTATCCTTTGTGAGTCCGCCGGAACTGGAGATTGGGGTGGATGTGCCCCATGCGGGCGAGGTCCGCGGTATGGCCATCCCCGCCGGGGTCACGGTGATCGTAGGTGGCGGCTACCACGGCAAGTCCACGCTGCTGCGCGCTTTGGAGCGCGGGGTGTATAACCATATCCCCGGCGACGGCCGGGAGTGGGTGGTGAGTTCGCCCTCGGCGGTCAAAATCCGGGCCGAAGACGGTCGGGCGGTGACCGGGGTGGATATCAGCCCCTTTATCTCCGCTTTACCCAATGGCCAGTCCACGAGCCGTTTTACCAGCAGCAACGCCAGTGGCAGCACTTCCCAGGCCGCGAATATCATCGAGGCCTTAGAAGCCGGTAGCCGGGTGCTGCTCGTGGACGAGGACACCAGCGCCACCAATTTCATGATCCGCGACAGCCGTATGCAGGCCTTGGTGGCCAAGGACCAGGAACCCATAACCCCGTTTATCGACCGCATTCGGGAACTCTACACCAGCCTGGGCGTCTCCACGGTGCTGGTTATGGGGGGCTCCGGAGACTATTTGGGAGAAGCCGATACCGTGCTCAAACTGCATACCTATCGGGCCGGGCTGGTCACCGAGCAGGCCCGGGAAATCACTGCGCAATTTCCCCAGCAACGGTGCAAGGAAACCCAAGCGCCGTTGCAGCCGATGGTCTCACGCCGCATCGCGCCGTCGTGTTTTTCCCTTGGCCCGCGGGATAAGGTGCGTAGCAAAGGCAAAGACCATATTGGCTTCGGGACCACGGCCATTGATCTCAGTTTTGTGGAACAGCTCGTTGATGGCAGCCAAACCCGGACCTTGGCGGCGGTGTTGCGCCGGTTGCCCGAATTCCTCGAACCGGCGGACGGCGATTTGTACGCTGCAGTCCGGGCCCTTCAGGAGACCATGGCCGATTCCGGTTTGGAAACCCTGGTCGGCGGGGGGCGCAAGCACCCCGGAGAACTGGCGCAGGTTCGGGTGCAGGATGTCCTGGCGGCGGTGAGCCGGTATCGGCGGTTGTCTTTGGCCGCAGCCGCAAAAAAAGGTGATTGATCAGGCAGCCGGCCTCTAGCTGGGGAGAACACTTTCAGGTGAACCCCCCAAAAACAATAGAAAAGCCTTGGCAACGGACTGGCTACTGCGGTGGGCCTGTGCATGAAGAGACAACACTGCTACGGGAGTGCGTGAAAGAGTTCACGATAAATTTTTCACGGAGTCATGTTTTTTGGCAATGGGGTTGATTTTGTTACTTGATTCTGCAAAAGAGCTAGTTGCGTTCACCTGGATACGGTGAGGGGAAATGATTGGTCACAAAGACGATCTTGAAAAGAGAGTGAGCAATGAAAGGTGAAACTTTTGCCGGAGGCTTGCGTTGGCCCGCTAGTGAGGCCGGTTTGGCGGAGGCGTTTCAAACGGTTCCCGGGCCCGAGACGCTGGTTATTCCCATGGGACAGCATGAAGGCACTCCGCTTCAAGCCGGGGTCAAGAAAAAGGCGGAACTCCAGGGTGGCGATCTGTTGGCTGAAGACGCCTCTTTGAGCTTGTATGCGCCGGTGGCCGGTGCGGTGGCCGACGTTGTGAAACAGTTCCCGAAATTGGATGGAACACTGGTTCCGGCCGTGGTTATCAAGCGGGGGGAGGCCGAGCCGGCCGAGGCCGTGCTCGAGGGCGATGCCCCGTTGGAATTGTTCGGCAAGGCCGGGATTGTGGATGGCGGTCGTGAGCCGGAGCCTCTGGCCGTGAAGATCATGCGGGGCAAGGAGAAGGGCTGTACTGTCTTGGTGGTCAACGGTGTCGAGTGGGAGGCGGTCTTGACCAACAAACGCAGCCTGATGCGGGCGTATCCCAAGGAAATCGCCCAGGGCATCGGGGTGCTCAAGGACGTCCTCGGGGCCGAGCGGGTGGTTGTGGCTGTGACGGGCGCGGCACAGGTCGAGGCCCGAGAAATCGCGGCAAGCGGCGAGGGGATAGAGGTTCTCCCTCTGCCCGCAAAGCATCCGCAGAGCCTGGATCCCTTACTGGTCAAAGCGGTACTGGGGCGGGAAATCCCATCCGGACGCAAGGCCGAGGACACCGGGGCACTGGTGCTAGACGTGGAAACCGTATTGCACGCCAAACGGGCGGTGCAGGAGAAAAAAGCAGCGCAGTACCGCTTTTTGACCGTTACGGGCAGCGGGGTGCCGGCGCCAAAGAATGTGGCGGTGCCGCTTGGGACCCCGATCCGGGAGTTGCTGCGCTTTTGCAAGGTTGATCCGACCCGCGTGGCGAAAGTCGCCATTGGCGGACCATTGATGGGGCCGCCGTTGCCGGATTTGGATATGCCGGTGACCTGGGAAACAACCGGGGTGTATGTCCTGGACCGGGAACATGTTGGCCGCGGTGAGACTCCTGCGGACTGTTTCAAATGCGGGGCCTGTGTCAGTGTTTGTCCCATGCAGCTCATGCCGTTTCTTATCGCCGGATTTTCGCAGACGGATAATTTTGAGCTGGCTGAGCGCAACAATATTTTGAGCTGTGTGGAATGCGGGTGTTGCGCGTATGTCTGCCCCGCGCAGATTCCTATGGTCCAATGGATTCAGCTGGGTAAATCCGAGATCAGAGCTGAAAGGAGCAGTGAATGAACACTCCGGAACTAGTCGTCTCCGCCGTTCCCCATACCCACAGCGGCAACACCCTGCAGAAGATGATGCGCCAGATCCTGCTGGCGTTGATTCCGGCCCTGCTTATCGGCGTGGCGTATTTTGGGTTCGGCGTGGTTCAGGTGGCGGTGATCGCGGTCGTGTCAGCCGTTGTCTGGCAGGCCTTGTTGCAGAAGTTGATGCACAAGCCCGTAGTCTTCGGGAATATGACCACCATTGTGGCCGCAGTGCTCTTGGCCATGATCGTCCCGCCCGGTTTGCCGTGGTGGACCATGTGTGTCGGAACCCTGATCATGGTCCTGCTGGGCACGGAAATTTACGGGGGGTACGGCAACAACCCCTTCAACGGCGTCCTGATCGCCTGGGTGGTGTTGCAGATTTCCTTTCCCGAGGCCATGACCGCTTGGGCCTATCCTCCGGGCGAATTATTGACCATACAGCCCCCGTTGCAGGTGTTGCAGGAAGACGGTGTTTTTTTCGTGAAGGAGTTTTTCAGCCTTTCTGATCTCCTTGTCGGGCGTACCGTCGGCTATGCCGGCCAGACCTCAGCCCTATTTCTCCTGCTCGGTGGCCTGTTTCTGCTGTATCGCCGGGTGATCACTTGGCACATCCCGGTGAGCTTTTTGGCGGGTGTGGCCGCTTTTGCTGGGCTGTTCTGGTTGCTTGACGCTGAGGCCTACGCCTCGCCCGTAGTGCATATTTTGGCTGGCGGCACGATGATTACGGCCTTTTTCCTGGCCACGGACTATCCCTCGTCCCCGGTAACCAAGGCGGGTATGCTGCTTTACGGGTTCGGCGCAGGAATGCTGACCGTGGTTATTCGTATTTGGGGACAATGGCCGGACGGGGCCTTTTTTGCGGTGTTTTTGCTGAGTATCCTCACACCGCTTTTGGATAAAATCGCGCCGCGAGTCTACGGGAGGTAGGGCCGTGTCAGTACGAGAAATTCTCCGCATGATGCTGGTGCTCACACTGGTCACCGCGGTTTGCGGTGGCGGTTTGTCCTTGGTCAAGATGGCTACGGAAGAGCAGATCCAGTACCAAGAGCTGAAAAACGTCAAGGAACCTGCCCTGAAAAAGGTCTTTAGTGATTACACCAACGATCCCCTTACCGATCGCAAAGAGATTGAGATCGGTACCGACGACCAAGGGCGGACCATCACCCGTCAGGTCTTTTATGCCAAAAAAGACGGGGAACTTGTGGCCGTGGCCCTGGAAGCCTACGGTGGCGGGTATGACGGGGATATCGGGGTTATGATCGCCTTTGATCCCGAGAAGGATACCCTGAAAGGGATTGCGGTGACCACGCACACTGAAACCCCGGGCATTGGCAGTAAGGTCAAGGAAGATCCCGCCTTTGCTAAGCAATTTGCGGACCAATCCATTGACGAGAGCTTTGGCCCCGGCAGCGGAACAGTGGACGCCATATCCGGGGCAACGATGTCATCGCACGGGGTGATGAAGGCCGTGGACAAAGGGATTGAAATCTACAAAGCCAATAAGTCGAAAATCCTCGGCTAGCCTGTGGGAGGAAAAGCCATGGCGAGTGTGGTACACGAATTTACAAAAGGACTCTGGGCGGAACTGCCGCCGTTTCGGATCGTCCTCGGCCTGTGTCCGGTCCTAGCCGTGACCAGTGGTGTCGATTCCGCCCTCGGCTTCGGTTGTGGTCTGCTGTTTGTTATCACTATGGCCAGTGTTCTGGTTTCGTTGTTGCGCAAAGTCATTCCGGATAAGGTCCGCGTGCCGGTGTTCATCAGCATCATCGCCTCCGGTGTTATTATTGTTGAGCGGGTGATGAATGCGTATTTTTACGGTATCTATGAGGTGCTTGGGATCTGGATTCCCCTTATCGTGGTCAATTGTCTGATACTGGGCCGTTCCGAGGCCTTCGCCCGGAAAAACCCGGTCCATCTGGCTGCGGCCGACGCTTTGGGCATGGGCATAGGCTTCACCCTTTCCCTGGTCGTACTTGCTTCTTTTAGAGAAATCGTTGGCGCTGGGACCTGGTTTGGCGCCCAAGTCATGCCGAACTGGTATTTGGGCTTTGAATTCCTCGTCCGCCCGCCTGGCGCGTTCGTGTGCCTGGGGATCATGCTGGGCATTATCAACGTGATCTCTGCACGGCTTGAGGCCAAAAAGGCCGCGTAAACGCGTAAGCGCAAAGGGGAAGACGCATGCAAGACTATCTTTTGTTGATCGTATCCGCGGTTTTCATCAACAATATTATCCTGTTGCAATTTCTTGGGCTGTGCCCGTTTGTCGGCGTTTCCAACAAGATGGATTCCGCTATCGGGATGTCGGCCGCGGCCATGTTCGTGAATGTCTTGGCCAGTTCCATTTGCTGGATCGTCCAGCAATACCTTTTGATACCGTTGGATTTAGTCTACTTGCAGACATTGGCTTTTATCCTGGTTATCGCCACTTTGGTGCAATTGGTGGAGATTGTGCTGCAAAAAATCGCCCCGCCGCTGTATCGCTCCCTTGGGATTTATCTGCCGCTTATCACGACGAATTGTATGATTTTCGGGGTGGCGGTGCTCAATATCCGAGAGGAACATACCTTTATCCAAACCGTAATCTACGCCGTGTCCACTGCCCTGGGCTTTAGCCTGGTTCTGATCTTCATGGCCGGGTTGCGGGAACGGTTTTCTCTTGCCCGGGTTCCCCAGGCGATGCAGGGGTTCCCCATCGCTTTGGTTACGGCGTGCATGATGGGCCTGGCGTTTTTCGGCTTAATCGGGCTGGCCTAAGAGCCCACGAAGGAGAGCAGTATGGGTACCTTGACAGCGGTGTTGGCCCTGGCCGGTTTGGGACTGTGCTTAAGCGCTGTGCTCGGCGTGGCGGCCAAGGTCTTTTATGTCTATGTTGATCCGCGGATCGAAAAGGTTGCGGATTGCCTCCCCGGCGCGAACTGCGGCGGTTGCGGCTACGCGGGCTGTAGCGATTATGCCGCGGCCGTGGTCCGCGGCGAGGTCGAGCCGAATAAATGTACGGCAGGCGGCGATGCGGCGTGCGATGCGATTTGCTCCTGTCTGGGGTTAGAAGCCTCCATGGGCGAACGGCAGGTGGCCAAGATTTTTTGTGTTGGCACCCGGGAGGCCGCCCAGAGCAAATTTATCTACGACGGGGTTGCCGATTGCCGGGCCGCGGCCCAACTGGCAGGCGGAGAAAAGTCTTGCAGTTGGGGTTGTCTCGGGCTGGGGACCTGTGTTGTCAATTGCCCTTTTAACGCCATGCACATGCAGGACAACGGCTTGCCGGCCGTGGATCCGGTCAAGTGTACTGGCTGCGGTCAATGCGTGGCTATTTGTCCCCGCAGCATTCCCCAATTGGCCCCGGAATCCCAGCCCACGGCCTGCCTGTGCTCCTCCCACGACATGGGCAAGGTGGTGAAAAGTGTTTGCAGCGCCGGCTGTATCGGGTGCTCCAAATGCAAGAAGGAGTGCCCAGAAGAAGCGATCACCATGGACAATTTTTTGGCGGTGGTCGATCCCGCCAAATGCACCGGCTGCGGCGCCTGTATCGAGGTTTGCCCCACCGGGGTGATGCGCAGTCTGCTGCCTGAAGGGCAGCGCCCGGTAGCCCCGGTAGAGGCGCAATCGAGTCCGGAAGCCCAGCCAGAAGCCCAGGAGGCCCAGGTATGAAACTCCTTGTCGCTGTAGACCCCTCGGAATACGCCCTGAAAGTCGCCCGTTATGTGGCGGCCGTGGCCCGGCCGGATGTGGAGGTGACGCTGTTTTCCGTGTTGCCCAACGTGTCCGCCAAGATGGAAAGCGAACTCTACCACCCCCTTTTTTCGGAAAAAATGAGCCTGTTAAAGGGCGTGGACGCCCAGCAGGAAGAGGTGTTGCACAAAACCATGCAGGACTGCGCCAAGATTTTGGAGCAATCCGGTATCCACAATGTGGAAATAGTCACGGAAAAAAAGCAGAATGGCATTGCCCGGGATATCATAGCCAAGGCCGGCGACGCGCAGTTTGATACCGTTGTTGTCGGCAAACGGGGCCTGTCCGCGGCTTCAGCCTTTGTGCTCGGCAGCGTTTCCCAGAAAGTGGTCAATAACCTCAAAAACGTCACGGTCTGGGTCGTTGAATAATTCCCGGCAGGAACGCGGCGTGGTCGTCGCCCGGCTCGATGCCCAGACGGTGCGGGTCAACGTGGACAAGAACGACGCCTGTAGCGGCTGCTCCATGCGTTGCACCTGCAATCCGGTGGGAACCCAAAAAATGGCCTTTGCCGCGCAGGATACCTTGCAGAGCCAGGTCGGTGACGAGGTGGACGTCACCTTCGAACCCGCGAGCCGGCGCTGGGCCATTGCCATTTTGTACGGTGTCCCTTTGGTCGCCTTTATCACCGGGGCTGGTGTGGGCAATGCCCTGGCCCTGTTCGGCAGCGCGGACATCTCCGGGGTGGTCTTGAGTTTGGCGGCCACGGCCGCAGCCCTTGCCGGAGTCCGCTGGTACAGCAAACGGTACTACGAGACCAATGCCACCTACCGCCCGGTGATTGTGCAGCGGTATCCCGGGGCCGCCTCCGGGGCCAACACCGAGAGCGTTGCATAGCCCCCTCGTCTGCCGCACGGTAGAGCTACACGGTGGGCATTGGCGTGCCGGTGTGGATGCGCGCGAGAGAATTTGGCAATTGTGTTTTTTTTGGTAGTTCGGGCACAGAAAAATCCCCCGGCAAACGCGTTTGCCGGGGGATTTATGCTTTATGGCTGTATACAGCGCGTAGGCTTTAGGCCCAGCGCCCCGGCCACCCCGGCGTGCTTGTGTCCCGCAAATCGGGGCCCAGGAGCAGTGCTTCCGTGTGGGGCAGGGATTGGGCCAGGGTCACGGCCTTGGGTCGGGGTTTGACAAATAAGGCCGTGGACAAGGCGTCGGCCTCGGCCACCGTGGGGGCCAAAACGCTCACGCTGGCCACGCCCTGGGGCGAGTGCCCGGACCCGCTGTCGATGATGTGGTGGTGGATCTTTTGGGAGTCGAAATAGTTTTCGTAATTCCCCGACGTGGCCAGGGCCCCGTTGGTCAGGGACAAGGTCTGGATAAACGGCTTTTCGCCGCGGGGGTCTTTGATGCCCACCTCCCAGGCCTCGTCCGGGCCCTTGCCGGCCATGGCCCGGATGTCACCGCCGGCGTTGATCAGCGCGTAGCGCACGCCCATTTGCTGCAAGCTGTTCGCGGCCTGGTCGATGATATAGCCCTTGGCCACCCCGTCGAGGGTGAGTTGCATCCCGTCACGCAGGGCCACGCCGTCTGGGCCCAGGGTGACCCGGTCGAAGCCGACCAGCCCTTGGGTGCGGCGCAGCTCGGCTGCCGAGGGGGGGGCGTCGTTGCTGGCGAAGGCGTTTTTTGTGAGGTTTAAGAGCGGCAGAATACTGGGGTCAAAGGCCCGCTGGCTGACAGAGTAGAAATACCCGGCTTGATACAGCACCGCGGCCAGTTCCGGGGGTATCTCTTTTAGGCGTCCACTGGCATTGAGTTCGCCAAGGGGCGTGCTGGATTGGTGGCGGTCCAAAAGTGGAGTCGCGGCCTGCATTGTGTCCAGGGCCCGCTGGACGGCCTCGGCGGCTTTGTCCCTGGAAGGATCGAGGACCGTGACCGTGACCGTAGTGCCCATCATGGGGCGGGTGTTTTGGGCCTGGGGAAGATGCTGTGCGGCCCGTCCCGGCTGGGCCGTGAGTACGGGCGCCGCCAATCCTGCGGCGCCGAGGCCGAGGAATTTCAGATACGAGCGACGGGTGGATTTGACGTCGTGGGATGCGGACTTGGACATGACGTTCCCCTTCGTTGCAAATGGACGAGACTAAAGGCCTGGAGCGAATAGCGCCGGGTCAATGGACAGTGCATTGCATACCCAAAACCGGCCGTAACGTCAAAAGAAAAGGCCCCACACCGGGGCAACTCACAACCCTGTAAACCACGAGCCCGGCTCTGGGGATGGCCATCCAGAAAACGCGCTCGGAATGCGGCTGACTACTGCACGTCCCAGACCGGCCCTTGGGGGGTGTCCTGGACTTCAATGCCCAGGTTCTCCAATTGTTCCCGGACCCCGTCGGCTGCGGCAAAATCCTTGTCGCGGCGCGCCTGTTGCCGCTTTTCCAGCAAGCGCTGTACGGTGCTGGTGTCGATGCCCTTGCGCTGGGCCCGTTGCTGACGGAGTGCATTGAGAAATGTCTCTGGCTCCTCCAGGAAAAGCCCCAGCACACCGCCGATATGTTCGAAAATCCCCAGGATCCGGGTCAGCATATCCCGGCCGGCCGCGGCTTTGCGCCAGGTTTTGTCCTCTAGGATGCGGTTGGCCACCCGGTTGAGGCTGAAAAGATGCCCTAGGGCCCCGGCGGTGTTCAAGTCGTCGGCAAGGCTGTGGCGCCATTTGGCGTCTAAGGCGTCCACTTCTTGGATGAGCTCTGCTGGCAGTTCGGTGGCGGACCATTTGCTGCGGCTCAGGTTCTCGCGGATGTGCAGATTGGTCTGGTACAGGCGGCGCAGCCCTTTTTCGGCCTCTTCCATCACCTCCCAATTGAAATCCAATGGACTGCGGTAGTGGTTGCTGACCAGTACGTAGCGTACGACCTCTGGCAGGTAATAGTCCAGGATATCGCGGATGGTGATGAAGTTGCCCAGGGATTTGGACATCTTTTCCGCTTCCACCTGAACAAAGCCGTTGTGTACCCAATAGCGGGCCAGTTCATTGCCGCTAGCGGCCAGGGATTGGGCCCGCTCGTTTTCGTGGTGGGGAAAGGCCAGGTCCTGTCCGCCGCCGTGGATGTCCAGGGGCAGCCCCAAAAACCGCTCGCTCATGGCCGAACACTCCAAATGCCAACCAGGGCGTCCCTGGCCCCAGGGGCTGGACCAAGAAGGCTCCTCAGGCTTGGCTGTTTTCCATAAGGCGAAATCCAAGGGGTCTTCCTTTTCTTCTCCCGGCGCGATGCGGGCCCCGGAGCGCAGGGCATCCACCTCGCGTCCGGACAGGGCGCCGTAGCTGGGCAGGGAGCGCACCCGGAAATAGACGTCGCCGGCCACAGTGGCGTAGGCGTGGCCTTTGCCGATAAGCGTCTGGGCCAGGTCGATCATGTCCTGAATGTGCTCGGTGGCCTTGGGTTCAAAGCTCGCGGGCGCGACCCCAAGGCGGTGCATATCCTCGTAATAGGCCTGGATATATTTTTCCGCCACCGCATCAGCGGAAATGCCTTCTTCCGCGGCCCGGGCGATAATTTTGTCGTCCACGTCGGTGAAGTTGCGCACAAAGCGCACCCTATACCCCTGGTCGCGCAGATAGCGCACAAGGACATCAAAGACCACAGCCGCCCGGGCGTGGCCGATGTGGCAAAAATCATAGGCGGTGATGCCGCAGACATATAACGAGACTTCCCCGGGACGCTGGGGCGTGAATTCTTCTTTGTGTCGGGTGAGAGTGTTGTATATGTGCATAGGTCGTTCTCCTTGTGCGCTAGCGCTATCGGTGAAGTCGGCAACATCCGCGCGGGGCGTTTGGATTCCGGGGTGCGCTCCCATGGCGGTCGGGGCGCCGCTATGGGGCAGGGGTTTCGCCGCTGACCACGACCACCGCTTTGATGCCCTCGCGGCGCCCGGTGAATCCGAGCCCCTCTTCCGTGGTGGCCTTGAGGTTGCACTGCTCCACAGGCAGCCCCAGCAAAGCGGCAACGCAGCGGCGGATTTGCTGTTTCCAGGGCCCGATTTTGGGCGTCTGGCAAATAAGGGTCATGTCCACATGGTGCAGGGTAAGCCCTTGGTAGCGGCACCAATCCAGGACATCGGTGAGCAGGGCCCCGCTGTTGGCGTTGTCCAGGCTCGCATCGGTGTCCGGGAAGTGCTCGCCGATATCGCCCTGTCCCAAACAGCCCAGCAAGGCGTCTATAACCGCGTGCAGCAGCACGTCGCCGTCGGAGTGGGCCTGCACCTCCGGGCCGTTGGTGATGGGAACGCCGCCGAGCTTCATAGGCCGCCCGGGGCCGAAGCGGTGCACGTCGTAGCCCCAACCGGTGCAGGGTCGATGCGAGGGCGCAGCCGGGGTGAGCATGGCCAAATCCTCTGCGGTAGTGATTTTACGGTTTTCCGGCTCTCCGGGCACAAGCGTGACCCGTCCGCCGGCGTATTCGACCATGGCGGCGTCATCGGTGACCGTGTGTCCAGCGGTGGCGGCTTGGGTGTGGGCGCGGCGCAGTATGGGGGTGTGAAAGCCTTGGGGGGTCTGCACGGCGCGGAGTTCAAAGCGGGGTATGGTTGCGGTGACCGCTTCGCCCTGGACCTGCTTGATGGTGTCGGTGACCGGCAGCCCGGGAACGACCGCGTCGCCGCAGGAAAGGCCGTCTAAGACGCGTTGGGCTAACAAGGGGCTGACAAAGGGACGTGCGGTATCATGCACGAGCACGCGGTCGCATTGCGGCGGCAGGGCGGCCAGGCCATTGGCCGACGAGTCCTGGCGGCTGGCGCCCCCGCAGGCCCACAGCACGGGCACGCCCGGGGGCAACTCCTGGGCGTGCTCAGCGAACAGGGCTTGGGCCGTTGCCAGGTCCTGTTCGGGGAACACGAGCACCAGGCCGTGGATAGCGGGCATGGCCGCAAAGGTAGTGAGGCTGTGCCAAAACAGCGGCCGGCCCTGGTACTGCAAAAATTGTTTTTTGACCCCGCCAGTGGCCGCTGCAAGACGGGAGCCGCTGCCCCCGGCGAGGAGAATGGCCCAAGTGGACATGCGTTTGCCTGTCGCTCCAGCCGGGAGCGTGCGTTAGATGTGCACGGCAACAGACCCTGCGGACCCCGACTACGAAAGCCGGGAGTCCAGGGGGCGTGGTTCCGAGGGTACGGAAAAAAAAGGAGTTGGGCGTAAGCCGGGTTCTGTAGCAAGGACCGTCATTCCTCTAGGACAGGGATTGCTCCCTGCCTCAAGCGACCTACCCGGGAGTCTCGGTCGGGCCGACCTCAAACACTCCCCTATTTGGTCTTGCTCCGGGCGGGGTTTACCAAGCTTGCCGCGTCGCCGCGGCAACTGGTGGGCTCTTACCCCACCGTTTCACCCTTACCCGGCACCCAGTTTTGCCCCGCAACTGCGGCTCCAAAGAGCCGCTCGCTTGCAAGGAAAACGTGAGTGCCGGGCGGTCTGTTTTCTGTGGCACTGTCCAGGGATCGCTCCCTCTGGGATTTCCCCAGCGCCCTGCCCTGCGGAGCCCGGACTTTCCTCTCCCGGCCAGCGGCCGGCAGCGACGGTCTGCCCAACTCCAAAATTGTGGTTGTGGGTGATGGGAAACATTCTACATCGCAACATCCACGTTGCAAACAACACCCACATGTCAAATCCGAAAAGAGGAATGCGAGAATTGGGTTTTTTCGCCTCCTTCCTGATCCAAAATCCCCCAATACCCCAATTCCCCAATACTTCGATTGTGCTATGCCTCTTGCCCTTGTAACTCCTCTTCCTGCGGGAAATGTTCTTTCCAGTAAATAAGTCGTTGGCAATTGGGGCAATTGAAAATCTGTTCCCCGCGCTGCAGTTCGTTGTATTTCTGCGGCGGGATGGCGATATTGCAGCCGCAGCAGACCCCCTCGGCCACAGGCACGATAACCGGGTTATTGAGCCGCGAGCGGATGAACTCATAGCGTTTGAGAATCGGCAAGGGCACGACCTCTTTGGCGTCGTCGCGTTTTTGACGTAATCCGGAAAGCTGCTGCTCTGCGGCTTTGATCTCCGATTCCATGCTTTCGCGTTTCTCATTTACTTGGGCGCGCATGGTTTCCACTTGATCGTTGACGCCTTGCAGGAGGTTGTTTTGGGTTTGCAAGTCGTCGGCCAAGGAGGCGAGTTCCTCTTCTCGGGTGCGGTTGGTCTTTTCGAGATTGTCCATCTCCCGCAGCATGGCGTGATATTCTTTTGTGTTTTCGACCATCATGAGCTTGTTCTTGCTCTTTTTGATCTTGCTGTTATCCGCCTCTATCTCGTTTTCGACTTTGGATTTTTGTTTTTCCAGAATGTCGATATGGTCTTCGATTTTTTGTTTTTGGTTGAGCAGGGTCTGGAGTTTATCTTCCAAGCGGGCCAATTCTTTCGGGCTGGCCTCAAGGGTTTGTTCCAATTTCAGGATTTCATCGTCCACCCGCTGTAGGGTGACCAATTGTTCGATTTGCTTCAAGTACAGACTCACGGGAAACCTCCTTTCCCACGGCACACTATCGGCCGATGGCAGTGGCGATATGCAAAAACGGTCATTTGCACCAGGCAAGCGCTTGGCTGTTTGCTGGTGAAGTCGGTGGGCGGAACACGCGAAGCAGGATATGTGGCGCTATGCGCCGTGCACACGCTGCAGCGGGTCCCGGCCCGGGAAAAAACGCACAGTGACGCCGTGATCGGCGAGTTCCTGCTCTAAACGGGTGGCCCAATGGGCCATCATCTGTTCTTCGAGGCTGAAATGGCCAACGTCCAGGACCCAGCCGCGACGCTCAAGGTCCTGGGCTTGATGGTATTTGACGTCGCCGGTGAGGAAAACGTCCGCGCCGTTGGTAAAAGCGGCCGGGGCAAAATCCCCCCCGGAACCGGGACAATAGGCCACGCTGCTTACCCTTTCCGGGCGGGGGCCGCTCTCAGTCCAGGCGGTGATGGGCAATAGCTCGCGTAGCCGGGTGGTGAATTCTTCCGGGGCAAGTGGTTGGCGCAGTTCTCCTTGGCAGCCAAAGCCGTATTCGGCCTTGGGGCGAAGCAATTCCTGGGCCTGGATGCGCTGTGCCGGGAGGCGGCTCAGAGCTGAGCGGGCCCTCGGCCACGCGGTGACCTCCCATTGAGCGGGGCCGCAGGCGGTGATCTCAATCACACCCGGCAGGGTTTCCAGGGGGCTGGGGTCCTCCAGGCCAGAAAGGGTGAACAGCCACGCGTTTTCCGTGCTGCTCGGCACGACCAGGCGGGGGGCGTGCAGTCCAAGGGCCTGGGCCAGCCAGGCCACCGGGCCAGCGGGTTGGACGTCTAGGCTGGTGTGGGCGGCGTACAGCCACGCTCCGGAGCCCAGCACGGCCTGTAGTACCGCATGGTAGGTGTCGCGGCGGCCGGGCAAACATGGTTTGAGACTCAAGGGGTGGTGGGCCAGCACCCACTCGGCTCCCCATTGGAGAGCGGCCTCAACGGTTTCAATGGTGGGGTCCAGGGCCACGGCCAGCTTGCTGACCCTGTCTGCGGTGCCGGCGATTTGGACGCCGCTTTGGTCCCAGGAGGCGGCCAAGTCCGGGCGGGCTAAGGCTTCAATATGCTCAAGAAGGTGCTGCGCGCGCATGGCGGTCCCTTTATTCGTCGCAGTGCGGCCACTGTCCGGGGCGGAAAAAAAAGTGCTTCCCTGCTGGCGGGCAAGGAAGCACCCTCGAAAGGCATACGGGAGATGTCCGCGGCAGCGGCCGTGTGTTCGGGGCAAGGATAGAAGATCAGTGTGGTGGGCCTACCAGGATTTGAACCTGGGACCTTCCGGTTATGAGCCGGTGGCTCTGCCAACTGAGCTATAGGCCCACGTATTCGTGCTGGAGCACGAGCGACCTTGTCCGCACTCACGTAAACAGGAACTGTATCTCGAAACGACTGTTTTGTCAAGATATGGCTGCTCGCGAAACTGGTTACTTCGCTTGCGTAGTGTGCGTCTTTGATTGTGCCGGTGCCGGCCTCAGGGCCCCGGTTTCGGGTGGGTGCCCCGGTTATGCCCACCCCGGCACCGAACTCGTGGCTTTAGGGTATATGTCCGTGGCGCCCCTGCCTGGGCGCACCAAGGCAGGGGCCCAGGGCCCAGTGTGGTTACGACTGCTGTTTGGCCCGGCATTGCTGCTTGACGAAGCTAATGGCCGAGCGGCCGGCGATGGCCCCTTCGCCCACGGCAACGCTGATCTGCAAAAAGCGGCCCACGCAATCCCCGGCAGCGAAGACCCCGGGGAAGTTGGTTTTTTGTTCCTCGTCGGCCTGGAGGAAAACCCCGTTGCGCATCAGGCCGAGGGAGTAGGCGAAGTCCAAGGAAGAGGCTTCCCCCAGGGCGATGAACAGGCCGTCCACGGCTTCCTCGCTGCCGTCATCATAGACCACGCGTTCTAGGACGTCTTCGCCTTCCACGCGTTGGATTTTGCGCTCCTTGATGGGGATGCCGGCCTCTTTGAGTTTCTCCTTGAAGGGTTCGGTCATGGACAGGGGCTTGCCCTGGGAGCAGATGGAGACATGGGGGGTGTACTGGGTGAGTTCCAGGGCTTGGTTGGCGGCAAAGATCCCTTCCCCGACGACCATGACCTGCTTGTTGCGGAAAAAGAATCCGTCGCAGCTCACGCAGTAGGAAACCCCTTTGCCTTCGTATCCGGAGAGGTCTTCGATGCCGGGACGGATACGGGAGACGCCGGTGGAGAGGATGATGCTACAGGCTTTGACGCTGCCAGTCTCAGTTTTGATCTCAAAGTCTTCCTCAGCTGTGGGGTGGATGCCCAGAACCCGGTCGCAGCGCATTTCCACGCCGAAGCGTTTGGCTTGCCGCTTGCCGCGCTCCAAGAGTTCCTTGCCGGTGATGGTTTCCGGGAACCCGAAATAGTTGTCGATATCGTAATCGCCGGAGATTTTGGGTTCGCAGCCCAAGATGAGGGTGCTCATCCCGGCCCGGGCGGTGTAGATGGCGGCGGAAAGCCCTGCCGGACCTGCTCCGACAACAATAACTTCATATTTTTTCATGGGGGGCCTCCTTGTGGGAAAGGGGTTGTGGGATGCACATGGGGGAGTTGTATATCACGCTCTGCGCTGTGGGTGACGGCCAAAGCTAGGATGCCGGGGCCAGCCGGAGCCGTTTGGCCAAGTATATAAATGGGGTGTCTAGGCCAGCTGTCAAGGCCTTGATCAGATAGGTGGTTACAAGGATTTCTAGCCAGACGTTTACGGGGAATACGCCCCAAAAGGCGATGCTGCAGAATACGAAGGAATCGAGAAGCTGGCTGACCAGGGTGCTGGCGTTGTTGCGCAGCCATAAAAAACGCTCCCCGGTTTTGGCCCGGATCGCGTGAAAGGCCCACACATCATGCCATTGGGACACGAGGTACGCAAGCATACTCCCCAACGCCACCCGGGGCATGAAGTCGAATATGGCCGCGAGATGGGGCTGGGCGAAGTCGTCCGGGCCAGGGGTGAACAGCAGCGCGATCTGCATATACAGGGTGGCTAGGGCCAGACAGGTGAAGCCGAGCAGGACCCCGCGCTGGGCCTCTTTTTTGCCGTAGAATTCGCTCAAGAGATCGGTGGAGAGGAATATGCTGGCGTAGAGGATATTGCCCAAGGTGGTGGA
>JBNJGM010000004.1:0-23637 GCA_051747685.1 Thermodesulfobacteriota bacterium
CTGGCCGGGAATAAAACAGTCCGGAAACCAACGCCCGAAAATAAGTGCCAACAGCACCCCGGTGGCCACCAGATAGCCGCAAAAGACCCGGCGGACATTGAAAGTCCGCCCCAAAAGCATACTAAAGGCAAAAAGGGATGTTGCCTCCATATATCTGGCCGCAATCCACAATTGGGTGGGCAGATTCGCGTCGTAGCCAGGGAAAAAGGGCATTCCCTTATACGCGAGGGTGTGCACGCCATCTAAAAGCCCAAAGCACAAAAAGGCTATGCCTAAGAGGGTGAACGCACTAGTGTCTTGAAATTCCTTCGAATTCCAAGAGATAATGAAAACGCAACCAGCCACCACAATACTAAAAAGCTCGGCCACGGTATGAAAAAGGAGATAATCATACCAGTTCAGCAGGAGCAATCCGGCCAAGACCACTAGAGCAGAGCCGACAAAGGCGATATATTTTTTTCCCAACCAACCCATATACGTAGGATATCCTTAAAAAATTTCTGGGGAACGTCTCCCCGCCTGCCAACGCAGGCGCGAGTATCTGTCCCCCAAGCGAGCCGCCTTGTCACTCTTTTCCCGGCCAGGCGCAAAACAAACCGCCCGCCGGGCCTATCAAAAAAACGCATTGCCCCAACCGGGTGCATGGTCTATTTTTCAGTTTCCCCCATGGGTATAGGAAAAATTATGATTACGCAATGTGAGCCAGCTAGGGCGTACCGGACTCCAAGCCAGACCCCGACTGCCTCCGCATACGAACACCCCCCCCTGCCTCCCTCAGTTGCACTGCCCCCAGCGAAACGTTTACGGCTTGACACCATATAGGAGGGAGGGATATACAATGTGATTTTGACGAAGCGAACAAAACGCCCCTTTGGGCGATACGACAACTCTAGGGAGGTCCCCCGTATGGCAAAGAAAAAACAGTATTTTGAAGGCGCGAAAAAAACCGAGCAGGGTCTGGAATACAACGGCTTTATCCTCAGCCCGGTCATCGACAAATGCGACGGATGCGAACGGGCCGTTTGGTTTGAGGACGAGCAATTTTGCACCAGCTACCCCAACCCCGAACGCAAATGGGCCCACGGCGCGTGCAATTTCGCCACCCATGTCAAGGCCAGCGTGGGCAAAGGCGGCCAGGTCAAAGTCAATCCGATCAAAGCCTCCAAACGGGCTGCCCGCGGCAAATAGGAAGACTCCGGTCCGGCCTCGGCCGCTGGATCGTGGTGACAAAACCGCAGTCCGACCGCAACCACGCGGAGGCTGCGGTTTTTTTTCTGTTGCCCCGGGCCATACCCTTATTTCTTACAGATCTCTTCCCCGGCTCGATCCGCGGGTCCAGGCACCCCTTATCGGAGAAATACCATGCGCGACCGTCTTTTTGCCTCTTTAGACACCCAGCACGATACCATTATCGACCTGCAACGCGAACTTGTCGCCCGCCCGGCCCTGGGGCCGGAAAACGGTGGTCAGGGCGAGCAGGAAAAAGCCGAGTTTTTAACCCAGCGGCTCAAAGAAATGGGACTGGAAGAAGTTCAGGTGCTGTCCGCGCCCGACGCCCGGGTAGACTCCGGCTCGCGCCCGTCCATCGCCGCCCGGGTAACCGGCACTGACCCCTCGCAGACCATCTGGTTTATCGCCCACACCGACGTTGTTCCGGCCGGCGACGCCTCCCTTTGGGACAGCGACCCCTTCACCCTGCGTCAGGAAGGCGACCTTCTCTACGGCCGCGGGGTAGAAGACAACCACCACGGTCTTATCGCAGCCCTTTTGGCCGCTCAAGCCTTGCTCCACGAAGGGGTTCGACCCACGGTCAACTGCGGTCTGCTCTTGGTCGCCGACGAAGAGACGGGCAACGCCTTTGGTTTGGAATACCTTCTGCGTGAACACAGCGACCTCTTTGGGCCTGCGGACCAATTCCTGGTGCCCGATTTCGGGGTAGAAGACGGCAGTACTGTAGAGGTGGCGGAAAAAGGCATGCTCTGGCTCAAATGCACGGTGCACGGCCGGCAATGCCACGCCTCCTCCCCGGAACAAGGGGTGAATTCCTTTGTCGGGGCGTGCGCCTTGGCCCTGCGACTGCGCGAACTTTACACGCACTTCAACGCCCAGGACCCCCTTTTTGCGCCCCCGTACTCCACCTTCGAGCCGACCAAAAAAGAGGCCAACGTCCCCAATGTGAACACCATTCCCGGCCGGGACGTCTTTTATCTCGATTGCCGGGTGCTGCCCCAATATGACTTGGACGAGGTCCTCACCCTCGCCCGCCGGGAAGCAGATAGCGTGGAGACCGCCTACAACGTGCGCGTAGAGTTGGAAACCGTGCACCGTGAATCCGCCCCTGGGACCGACCCCCAGGCCCCGATTGTGCAAAAGCTGCTCACCGCGCTGCACAAGGTGCGCGGCATAAACGGCCAAATCAAAGGCGTGGGCGGGGGCACCGTGGCTGCGTATCTGCGCCGAGCCAATCGCCCCGCCGTGGTCTGGAGCACATTGCTGCACAACGCCCACCAGCCCAACGAGCACACCAAAATCAGCAACATCATAGCCGACGCCAAAGTCATGGCCGCCCTCCTGGTCGACGAATGATGCCCAAAGCACTACCCCCGGACATCTTTGATACCATTGTCGTTGGCGGCGGCCACGCCGGATGCGAAGCGGCCATGGCTGCAGCCCGCATGGGCCTGTCCACGCTGCTCTTGACCATCAACATCGATCGCCTGGGACACTTATCCTGCAACCCGGCCATCGGCGGGTTGGCCAAAGGCCATATGGTCAAGGAGATCGACGCCCTAGGCGGACGCATGGGCCTTTGGGCCGATCAAGCGGGCATCCAATTCCGGATCTTAAACACCCGCAAGGGCCCGGCCGTGCGCGCCACGCGGGCCCAGATGGACCGGGCTTCCTATATGCAGGTGGTCCAACGCGACCTTTTCGCCCAGGACAATCTCTGGATCAAGGAAGCCACCGTGGAAGAGCTTTTCGTGCACCAGGGCCGGATCCACGGGGTACGCACCAACCTCGCCGAAGCGCACTACGGCTCCACGGTTATTCTGACCACCGGGACCTTTTTGACCGGCCGCATCCACATCGGGCTCAACAATTTCTCCGGCGGCCGCCTCGGCGACCCCGCAGCCAACGCCCTCTCCGAATGCCTGCGCGCCCTCGGGCTGGAACTGGCGCGGCTAAAAACCGGCACCGTGCCCCGACTTTTGCGCGACAGCGTCGATTTTTCGCGGCTCACACCCCAGCCCGGCGACGATCCCCCGCCCCCGTTTAGTTTCCATTCCCCCGGGGTGCACCTGCCGCAGTTACCCTGCCACATCACCTACACCAATGCGGCCACCCATGAAAAAATCCGCGAGGGGTTTGAACGCTCGCCCATGTTCCAGGGGGTGATCACCGGCACCGGGGCCCGCTACTGTCCCTCCATTGAGGACAAAGTGGCCCGCTTTCCGGACAAGGACCGCCACCAGCTGTTCGTGGAGCCCGAGGGCCTAGACAACCCCGAGGTTTACCCCAACGGCATCCCCACCAGCTTGCCCCTGGACATCCAGAAAGAACTGCTCGCGACCATCCCCGGCCTGGAACAAGCCCAGATCGTACGCCCCGGCTACGCCATCGAATACGATTTTCTGCCCCCGACCCAGCTCAAGCCCACCCTGGAAACCAAAACTGTGTCCGGGCTTTTCTGCGCCGGACAAATAAACGGCACCTCTGGCTACGAAGAAGCCGCCGCCCAAGGATTGTGGGCCGCGATCAACGTCCAAAGGCGCCAACAGGACCGTGAGCCGTGGATTTTGGGCCGTGACCAGGCCTATATGGCGGTATTAGTGGACGATCTGGTCACCAAAGGCACCCAGGAACCCTACCGCATGTTCACCTCCCGGGCCGAACACCGGCTGCTTTTGCGCGAAGACAACGCGGACCAGCGCCTGACCCCCCTGGGCCGGGAACTCGGACTGGTGGGCGACGCCCAGTGGGACCTGTTCCAAACCAAAATGCGGGACTTGCACGATCTGCTCACCCGCTTGGAAGAAACCGTCGTCAAACCCGACGCCACGGTCCGCGAGAAGCTGCAATCCATCGGCGCGGCTGTACCGGGCAAGCCCTCGAGTCTGGCCACCCTACTGCGCCAGCCCGAGTTGCACATCCGGGATCTGGAGGTGCTCGCCCCCGGCTTGAGAGAATTCCCCGCGCCCATCCTGGAACAGGCCGAAATCCAAACCAAATACCAGGGCTACCTGGCCCGGCAACAGGAATTGGTCCAGCGCTCACAGCGTTTGGAATCCATCGGCCTGCCCGAGGACATGGACTACAGCTGTATTCCCGGACTCTCCCGGGAGGTGGTCGAAAAACTGCAGACCATCCGCCCCCGGACCCTGGGCCAGGCCGGGCGCATCTCCGGGATCACCCCAGCGGCGCTGTCCTGCCTGGAGATCGCGCTCAAAAAGCAGGGAAAGTTGTAAATCCCCTCTCAAGCCGAGGCACGCAGGGCCCTGATCCGCAACTGCCGGAGGTATTCCCCAGAGGCCTGGCCGCGATTGCGTTTTTCCGGCGGCAGGCGCACGGACAACACCTGGTCCAGGTCAGCGCGCATGCGCCCCAGCAGCCCCGGTGTGCCGTCGGCCGCGGCCAGGGCACAGAAGGGCTCAACCAGTTCCGCCCGATGCACACGCAACAAAAGATCCAGTTTGGTCCCGGCGCGGAGTTGGTGATACCGCCCGGCCAACATATGCCACCGCGCCGCTAGACTGCCGGCAAGGATCAAGCGCCGGGGCAAACGCAAGCGTTGGCCCTGAACGTGGGCCGCATCCGCGCCGCGGTGCTCGTGCCGGTAGTGGTGGGGCCACTGCGCCGGCGGTGTCTGGGTTTTGCCCAGATCGTGACACCAGCCCATCCAGGCCGGTATTTCCGCCCCGGCCACAGCGTCCAGTACACGAGAGGTATGGGCCAAAACCGACCCGCTGTGATAGGCACGCGGACCGGCTGGGATCTCGGCGGCGCCCTGCCATTCAAAAAACCAGGGACCCAGACACCCGGTGCGGTACAAAAGTTCCAAAAAACGGCTCGGGGCCGAAGAAGCAAGGGCACGCCGCACTTCTTTACCGATACGCTCCGCAGCCGGGCGCCCCAACACCTTTGCCTGAGCCGTCGCCCGCATGGCCTCCACTAATTGTGAAGTCACCGACCAAGCCGGCCAGGCAGCCGCAAACCGGGCTGCGCGGTACACGCGCAAGGGATCCGTCAAAAAATTGGCTTCGGCTACCGGCCGCAGGCGCCGGGTCTGTATATCCTGAAGCGCCAGCGGATGGCTGTGTACCGCTCCCGTCTGCACCTCCCGAGCCACGGCGTTGACGGTCAAATCGCGCCCGGCCAGGTCTGCGGCGATATCCGGCGCTACAGAGAGGGTATATTCCTCGCCGTCCAGGACAAATACCGGCGTGTCCCCCCCGACCCGCTTGGCGCGGGGGAAGCGCTGCATAAAGGCCGCTTCATCACACTGCAAGACCACATAGTCCCGGTCCTGCTGCGGTTGGCCCAAAAATTCGTCGCGGACACTGCCGCCTACACGGTATATGCGCATAACGCCCCTTTAGCACAGACAGGCAAGGCACAAAAGTGAGCCTTCCGCAGACCTGGATCCCACCATACCCCCATACACTCCTATAGAGCACCAAACCCTGGTCTGGGGAGGCGGGGGCCCGTGTCTCCCCGGCACAACAACGCCCGGCGCAGAGCCATTTGGCTGGGGACAAAAAAACGGACAGCCCCGCAGGACTGTCCGTGTAGCATCTCGCGACCGGCCCGCACAGCCGATCAGGTTTCGTAATACGAACGCAGGCTCTGGCTGCGCACGGGGTGCCGCAATTTGCGCAAGGCCTTGGCCTCAATTTGGCGGATCCGCTCCCGGGTGACATTAAAGAGCTTGCCCACTTCTTCGAGGGTATGGTCGGATTTTTCACCAATACCAAAACGTTTGCGCAAAACCTGCTCCTCACGCGGCGTGAGTTCGGAGAGCACCGTAGATATCTGCTCCGCCAATTTGGAGTTGACCGCTTCTTCGGCCGGGGCCACAGCCTTCTTGTCCTCGATGAAATCGCCCAAACTGGAGTCTTCCTCGTCGCCGATGGGGGTCTCCAATGAAATGGGTTCTTTGGCGATTTTGAGCACCTTTTTGACCTTTTCCACCGGATAGTCCATGCGCTCGGCGATCTCTTCGGGCTGCGGGTCGCGGCCGAGTTCTTGGACTAAATAGCGCGAGGTACGGATGAGTTTGTTGATGGTCTCGATCATATGCACTGGAATGCGGATGGTTCGAGCCTGATCGGCAATGGCCCGGGTAATGGCCTGCCGGATCCACCAAGTGGCATAGGTGGAGAATTTATACCCCCGCTGGTATTCGAACTTGTCCACGGCCTTCATCAACCCGATATTGCCCTCTTGGATCAAATCCAAGAATTGCAATCCACGATTGGTGTATTTTTTGGCGATGGAGACCACGAGGCGCAAATTGGAACGGATAAGCTCCTGCTTGGCCCGCAGGGCGTCGTAATTGCCGCGGTTGATCCGCCAAAGGATCTCTTCGAGATCCCCCACGGAATGGCAACACTTTTCCTCCAAGCGCTGCAAAATCTCCATTTTTCCGGCCAGCATTTCCTTAAAGGAAAAGAGTTCCTCCACGGTCATGCCCAAATTATCGGCCGCGACCACCGGGTTGACTTCCCGATTGTCGAGTTGGGTAAAAATCTCTTCGATCTCCCCTCGGGTTTTACCCACCGAAAGGACATACGCGGAGACATCCCGCCGGCAATTGTGCATCTGGCGCACATAATCGTAGAGGGTCTCGATGACCCGATCGATCAAGGTCTTTTCCAGCTTGATATCCCGCAGGATCTGCACCACCTCGTGCTTGTATTCGATGATTTTGTTCTGCACCCCCCGTACCCGGCGGTCCAAAGTAGCGCACTCATCGAGTTTGGCGTAGAGGTTATAGCGTTTTTTGTACAGCTTGCGCAATTCTTCGAGCAGATAAATCACCCGCTCGCGCTGGTTCATCTCGTCTTCGGAAGGGTCATCTTCCTCGATGGTCTTGACCACATCCTTGAGTTTGATGGTCCCTTTCTCTAAATCATCCCCGACGCCGACAAGTTCTTCCACCGCCACCGGAACCTCGATCAGGGCATACAGGACTTCCAATTCCCCGTCTTCGATTTTCTTGGCGATCTCCACCTCGCCTTCCCGGTCCAAAAGCGGCACAATGCCCATTTCCCGCAAATACATACGCACCGGATCGGAACTGCGGGTGGTCTCCACGTCTTCCGTTTCGGTGATCTCGATCTCGTCGTCTTCCTCAGCGTCCGCACCGGTATCCCCGGCAACCATCCCCAGATTCTTGCCCGTTTGCGCGTCAACAATGGCAATATCCAACTGGTCGAAGATGGTGATAATCTCTTCAATCTGTTCCGGTTGGTTCACCTCATTGGGCAGGGCTTTGTTCAACTCATCGAAGGTCAAAAACCCTTTCTTTTTCCCCTCAGCGATGAGCGTTTTGATCTGCTGGACATCCTTGATGTTACTCATTGAGCCCCCCTAGCATGTCGGTATATGCACGCAGAAGACGGTCCATTTCTTCTGCATCTCCAGACTCTTGTGCGTGTTTCAGGGCCGTGCGCACTTCTTGTAGTGTCACTTCCTGGCGCGTTTTGTGTAAAAATCGTTCAATCCCTTCCCATACGGCCCGCTGCCGCTCTGTGGGCAAAGGATCAAGTTCAGACTGGATATAAAATCGCTTTTCGCCCGCGTCTAGGTGTAAAAGCAATTCTTCTCGGGAAAAGGACTTGATTTTCCGCCATAATTGCCGCCCGCGCTCAGTGGCCAATGCCTGCTCCAGGCCGAGCACGTCCAGCCGTTCGCAATACTCCGGACAGGAGATGGCGAAATGCAAAAGTTCCCGGTCCCGCTGGCCCGGGGAAGCGTGTTGGAGGCGAGCACCGCGTTGTTGCGGCGCCTTGGTCGCGCTCCGCTCGCCACCGTCCAAAGCCCGGCGCAGTTCCGTCTCGGACAATTCCAACCCCGCGGCCACTCGGGGTAAAAAATACGCCTGCCATGTTCTGTCCTGCAGGCCATTTAAAAACTCCGTGGCCCAGCGCAATATCTCCCGGGCCACCCCACTTTCCCGCAATACCCGCAAACAAAAGGTAAGCCCCTCTTCCGCCTCGCGCACGAAGCGCTGGAATCCGGCCGCGCCGGAATTTTGGAGCAAACTATCCACATCCTCTCCATCGGGCAGGTTGACCACCCGGCACTGCACCCCTTGCCGAAGGAGCATTTCCGCGCTACGCGAGGCCGCTTGGCGGCCAGCCCGGTCACCATCATAAATAAGGGTCACCCGGCGCGCTAATCCCGCCAAACGCCGCACCTGTTCTTCGGTCAAAGCCGTGCCCAACACCCCGCAAGCATGCGTGAAGCCGTAGCGCACCAAAGCGATGACATCAGCATAGCCCTCAGTAAGCAGCACCTCTTTGGATTGGGTCACGGCCTGGCGGGCCTGATACAGCCCGTAGAGATGGCCCCCCTTTTTATAAATAGGGGAGTCGCTGCTGTTGAGGTATTTGGGCTCTCCCTCGCCGATCACCCGACCGCCGAAGGCAATCACCTTACCGCCCAAATCATGGATAGGAAATGTCACCCGGTTACGGAAGCGATCGTAGATCCGGCCATTGCGATTTTGCGACAAGAGTCCGGCAGTGACACCCTGCTGCAGGGTATAGCCGCTGCGTTGCAACTCATCGCCCAAAGCCTGCCAGCTCTCAGGCGCGAATCCGAGACCAAAATAGTCCTGCATCGCCCTGTCTACACCACGAGCTGCCAAATATTCCCGGGCCCGCTTGCCGGCTGCGGCTTCGAGGGTGGCCTGAAAAAACTGCTGGGCCAGTGAGTGCATCTCGAGAGCAGCCCGGCGTTCGGCTTGGCGCTGGGCCGCTTTCGGGTCCGGACGTTCATTCAGGGAAATGCCCGCTTCCCGGGCCAGTTCCTCTAGGGCCTGGCGAAACTCCAGCCCATTAATATCCCGATAAAAATCGATCAGATCCCCGCTGGCCTGACATCCAAAACAATAATAAAATCCCTTTTCCGGATGCACGCTCAACGAGGGCTTGGTTTCTTGATGAAAGGGGCACACCCCAGCCCAGCGATCGCCCACTTGCCGCAGGTCCACATACCGCCGGACAATGTCCACGATATTCAAACGGGCTTTGATCGCCTCGATATTTTCGGAACCACCTCGGGCCATGTGGGATTCCTCGTGGAAAAATTGACCGCAACTGCCTAATCCCCCAACTCGACAACCAGACCGGATAAATCAGTCATGGAGGTCGACGCCGGCAACGCCGAAGCTGACATGGAATGCAAAGAGCGATCCCGATAGCGATTTCGATCCGGCACCCTCAGGACGTGCCTGTATCTCCGGTCACACACACAGTCACGGTCCCCTTCTTCAATTCCCCAATCCCGTAATCCCAGAATCCCTCACTCATCCAATTCCACCACCGTCACCCCGTCGCCGCCCTGTTCCGGGCGTCCCAGGGCAAAATGGGCCACTCCGGGCATATGGCGCAATATTTCGTGCACTTCGCGGCGCAAAACCCCTTCGCCCTTGCCGTGGACGACCTCCAGCGCATGGCGGCCTTCCAGGCGGGCCCGGTCCACAAAGCGCTCCACTTCAGCCCGGGCTTCTTCGGCCCGCAGCCCTCGCAAATCAAGACGCAGCGGCAATGCGTCCGTTTGTGGCGGCATACCCGTGGTTTGGGGGGACACCGGAGTTTTGCCGGAAGCCTTGGTCCCCTGCTGGACCTCGTCGCGCCCCGCCCACAAGGAGAGTCCCCCAAGATCGAGCTTGAGACGTTCTTTTTTGGCGTCGACTTCCTCGACAACGCCGGTTTTTGTCCAGGGGAGATAGGTCAACTGCTGGCCCGGCTGGATCGTTTCCAAGCGCAAGGGCTCCGGTTCAGCGGCATGCTCTTCTCTTGTGGAGTCCAGGCGTTGCCGCATCCGGGCCAATTCTTCTTGCGCCTTTTTCCGACTTTTTTTGCCGGCTTTCCATTGCCGGACCACCTCTTGCGAGGCGCTCTTTATCTCCTGCACAAGTTCCCGGCTTTCGCGCTCGAAGCGGTCCTGTAAACGGCGGCGTTCCTGCTGCAAGCGCTCCTTTTGGTCTTCAAGCTCGTCAAGGGCGTCTTGACGCTGGGCAGCCAAGCGGTTGAGCCGCTCCAACAAACGATCGGTCTCGTTACTTTCGACAAGCAGGTATTCCTTAGCCCGGGCCAAAATCTCCTGGGGCAAGCCTTGATCCCGGGCCACATCCAGGGCTTGGCTGGCGCCGACCTGGTCATACGCCAAGCGGTACAGCGGACGCCGTGAATCCGGGTCAAAGAGGACAGAGGCGGCCCGAACGCCCTCAGTGCCCATGGCATAGGCCTTTAACGCCGGGAAGTGTGTCGCGGCCCCGATCCAGGCCCCGGCCTCTAAAAGGGCGTCCAAGACGGCCTGCGCCAACGCGGCCCCTTGGCTGGGGTCGGTTCCCGCTCCGAATTCGTCCAAAATGACCAAACTCGACGGGCCCATATGCGGCCAGGTGTGCTGAAAGTGCCCAATCTGGGCGGTAAAGGTGCTCAGATGGTCTTCCAGACTCTGCTCGTCGCCCAAAAAGGCAAACACCTGCTCCCAAAGCGGCACCGTGCTATCCGCAGCCACCGGCACGGGCAAGCCGGCATGGGTCATAACCGCCACGAGCCCCAAAGTTTTGAGGCAAACGGTCTTTCCCCCGGCGTTGCCGCCGCTGATAACCAGGGCGCGTTGCCCTTTTTCCAGGGCGATATCCACCGGCTGTACCGCTTCCGCGCCCAACGCCAGCAATGGATGACGGGCGCGGTGCAAACGCAGGCAGGCTCCGGAAGCAGGCCGCACTGGGACCGCCTCCATATCCAAGGCCAAGCGGACTTTGGCCGCCAGGACATCGGACTGCACCAACCAGGAATATAACGCCTGAATCTGGGCTCCCTCCTGGCGCATCAGCCCAGTGAGGTAGCGCAGAACCTCGCGTTCCTCTTCACGTTCCTGCTGCTTGAGTTCCTGCAGCGAATTATTGAGGTCAACGAGAAAAAACGGTTCCAAATAACAGGTGTCGCCGCTTTGGGAGTAGTCGTGGACGATGCCGGGGATCTTGCCCTTGAAATTGGCTTTGAGCGCCAGCACATACCGATCCGAGGAAACCGTAAAATATTCATCCTGCAAATAGGCCATCAGCGCATCGTCTTGCAGTGCGTCCTGCACCTTTCGGGTGCATTGCTGTTGGATACGCCGCAACTCCACTCGCACGGCCAACAGACCGGGAGAGCTTTCGTCGGTCAAGCGACCATCATAGCCAAGACACCGCTTCAAGGCGGCAACGAGCTTTTCCGGCCACGGACACTGCTCCCGCCAGGCTGCCAGCGCCGCGGCCTGATCGCTGGTGATGCTGGCCAAGGCTTCGGCGACCGCCACGGCCCGCTCCACCACTTGCGCCACGCCCCAAAAGCCATCGGTATCCAAAAACTGGTCTTCTTGATGCAGGTACTCAAAAACCCCCTCAATGTCCGGAAAGGGCTGCACGGCCCCGAGCCACTGCCCCGACCATTCCGTGCCCTCTGCCACAAGCGCATGCTGGGTGGTAAGGGTTTGGGCATCGGCTAAGGGTGTCAAGGCGCGACATGCTGCCTGTCCGCCTTCTGATTGGGCCCTGGTACTGAGATGTTCTAGAAGAAGTGGGAATTCTAACAAGCGTAAGGTTCTGGATTCCATAGGTGAGTCAATCCGTGTCCAAGCCCAGCCCGCGGGGGCGGGCCAGACTCTGTGCGCAATGGGAGAGTTGAAAAACGCGACCCCGGGGCAAGAGCAACAAAGGCCCCGGGACGTATCCTGGGGCCTTCGTCAGTACTACAGAGTGCGAAACGACCCGGCTCAAAAGCGCGGCCCAGGATACAGGGCGGCGTTCCAAGCGGGATCGCGATTGTTTGGGCTCAGCCGGAGGCCGCCCCGTCGAACATCTGCGCGGAGGCAGTTACATCAGGCGCATTTTGCGCATTTTCTTCAGCAAGCGCTTGCGAGCTGCGGCTTCTTTCTTCTTACGCTGAATACTCGGCTTTTCATAATGCTGCCGCTTTTTCAGCTCCGAAAGAATGCCGGCCTTCTCCACCTGCTTCTTAAATTTGCGCAGGGAAGCCTCAAAGTTGTCGTGATCACCGATAATAACTCCGGGCACTGTGCCTCACCCCCTCGTCACAAAAATTTTGGACCCCACCAAAGCAGGGAACATTATATACTAGCCACAAAAAGCCATTTTGACAAGCAAAAAAGGGGAACCTGCTTGCCACACAACAGGCTCCCCTAAAAACCGAACTGTTACAGAATGTTACTGACGTTTATCAGCAAATGTCTGGGCCAGGGACCGTAACACCACAAGCCCTATGCCACTTCCGATCACCAGCAGCACTGCATACAGGACGCCGAAAAAAATAGCGTGGTCTGGAAGCCACCACGGCAAATCCTGGGGCAGCATGCTTTGTACTGTTTCACCTGGAATCATTGGGCAGCTCCGCGAGTTACTTCACAGCGTCCTTGAGCAATTTACCGGGACGAAATTTGACCACTTTGCTGGCCGGGATGGTGATTTCCTGGCCCGTTTGGGGGTTGCGCCCTTTCCGCGATTTGCGCTCCTCAACAGAGAACGTGCCGAACCCGGTCATGGTCAGCTTGCCCTCTTTGACCAGGGTGTCTTCCACAGACTCAAGAAATCCATTTACAGCACGTTCCGCATCCGCCTTAGTCAACCCGGATTTCTCTGCGACTTTTCCAATAAGATCTGCCTTTGTCATTCCTTTCCTCCTCTTGCGTTTCGCATGGCTTGTGGCTCCCCTGCTGCCCGGTTCGGCCACATTTCCATAGGGCCGATATATATGTTTGAGGCAACGAGGACGTTTGGGCTTTGGCCAGCTTCCTTTGCTGCCTATAGCAAACTTCGCTTTCTGTCCAGGGTGGAATTAAAATCCCCGGAAATCGCGCCCAACGCGCCTGAACACTTGTTTGAAGGGAAATCGGGCTCACGTCAACCCCTGAACCCCCGTTTTTCCGGCCTTTTCCGGGCTCCAGCCCCGCATTATGCCCGGCGTTTGCCTTCGTCTTGCCCATCCACGCCAGAAACCAGCCGGCTGAGTTCCAAAAACGCCTCCGGCGACAGGGCTTCTGGACGCACTGTCCGATCCAGCCCCCAGGTGTCCAACCAGTCCGCCAATTCCGGCCCCCAAACATTTTTGAGTATCGTCCCCAATTGCTTGCGCCGTTTCTGAAAACACAACCGCAAGGTTCGGGCCAGTTGCCTTTGGGCCGCAACGCCCGGCGGATGGGCATGGGGCTCCATACGGACCACCGCAGAATCCACTTTCGGGCGGGGCCGAAAAACCGTGCTGGAGAGGGTGCGCTCGTAGCGCACCGCGGCAAACGTCTGCACCCACACCGACAACCCCCCGTAAGCCCGGTTGCCGGGCTGGGCGCACAAGCGCTGTCCAACCTCTTTTTGGACCGTAAAAACCAGTCGCGTGGCGCCCGGGAGGCGAGACACAATCTCCCAAATAATAGGGGACGCCACATTGTAGGGCAGGTTGCCCACCAAACGCGAACCGGGAGGCAGGGCCTCCCAGGCAAAATGCAGCGCATCCCCCACGATAACCCGCGCCCCGGAAAAATGGGTTGCTACATGGCGGGCCAAGTCCATATCTTTTTCCAGAACAGTCAATTCCAGCCCACGTCGGAGCAATTCGGCGGTCAAGGCCCCGCGCCCGGGACCAATCTCAAATACCGGCTCTCCGGGCGTAGCCGCGAGGCAATCCACCACCGCCCGTATTGTGTTGGGGTCAACCAAAAAATTTTGCCCCAGGCTCCGTTTGGCCTGGGGCATTGCCCCTGCACGGGAGGCTTGGGCCAAGGTAAACGTCTGCGAGCTCAATACACCTCCTCTGAGGCCAGGTAATGCAGCGATTGGACCGCCAACGGACCGCCGGATTTGGGGTCCTGTTCAGTGGCGTGCAGAAAAGAATCCACCCACCAATGGATATCAGCCCCGGCGACCTGATTGCGAAGCGCCCGCATACGTTCTCGCCGCTCTTCGCGGGACATATAATACCCTTGACGGATAGCCTGGGTCATCGCCTCGACATCGTAGGGATTGACCAAAACAGCGGGCTCGAAAAATTGGGCCGCCGTGCCAGCGAATTCGCTTAAAATCAGCACTCCGTCTTCGCGGTAATTGCAGGCGCAATACTCCTTTGCCACCAGGTTCATGCCGTCGCGAAGCGGGGTAACCAATGCCATATCCGCGAAGCGATAAAAGGAAATCAATTCCTCCCGGGGCAAACTCCGATACAGATAGTGGATGGGAATCCATCCCGGCGTGGTGAATTGGCCGTTTATCTCCCCCACCAGCCGCTCTATTTCTACTTTGAGCTTCTGGTATTCAGGCACGTGTTCGCGACTGGGCACCACCACCTGGACCAAAGAAATGTGCCCCTGCAGATCTGGGTAACGCAACAGCGCCTGACGCAAGGCCTCCAGACGGGCCGGAATCCCCTTGGTATAATCCAAGCGATCCACTCCCAAAAGAATCTGCCGGTTGGCGTGCAAACGGTTCAGGCTGGCCGTGCGCTGGGAGACTTCCCGCGATGAAGCCTGTTTTTCAAAGGCATTAAAATCAATACTGATGGGGAAGGCGCCCACTTTAGTAGACAAGGGGCCACAGGAAACGCGCTGGAAATTGTGGCTGCCTTCGGTTTCCACCTCGGAGCACAGACTGCGCATAACGTCGACGAAATTGCGCACATCACGCTGGGTCTGCATGCCGACCAAATCAAAGGACATCAGGTCCCGGACCAATTCCCGGCGCCACGGCAATTTCATAAACGTATCCGGTGCAGGAAACGGAATGTGTAAAAAGAATCCGCACCGCCGTTGCCTGCCGTATTCCCGGAGTTTCCGGGCCACTGACATCAAATGGTAATCGTGGACCCAGATATAGTCATTTTCCTGGGCCAAGGAGTGGATCTTTTCCGCAAAACGGGCGTTCACATCTTGGTAGGAGTGCCAAAACGAGGGCTGAAAATTGCAATGGGTGTGGAAATCGTGGAAAAGTGGCCACAGCACCGCATTGGAAAATCCTTCATAATAGCCCTGGACATCACTAGCGGTTAGGGTGACTGGGGCCAGTTCATAGCCCTGCTCCCGGGAAAAGCGTTCAAGGGGGGCAGTCACATCGGCCTGGGCATCAGTTCCCGGCCAACCGACCCAAACACCGCCCCGTTTGCCTAACACCGGGGCCAAAGCGGTCACCAAACCGCCGCTACCGGGCCGCACCTCCCAATCATCATCCACCCGTTGCAAAGCGATGGGTAAACGGTTCGAAACGACTATGAGGCGTTGGTTGTACGTATAGCTCATGACTCTCCCCCTTTGCCGCCATGCACTACGTTTGCCCCTGGCATTGCGGGAGCTTTGCATGGTATTGGCCCGTGGACGCGGCCGTGACCTTTAGGACGTTGCGGCTGCTGCCTTCCAGCGGCGCAAAAACTGGAGCAGTTCCTCCGGCGGCACCAACCATAAAGAAGCCCGAGTATCGCGCCAGGCCGAGCGGACTAAAACGCTTAACCCCTGATCTGCCAGTGCGGCAAAGGCATCTTCATCGGTTTGGTCATCCCCGAGGTAGGCCACAGCAACATGGTCCGGACCATAATCGCGCAGACACGTCCGCACGGCTTCGGCTTTGCTCAAATGCTCGGCCCGCAGCTCAAGCCCACCGTCGAATGGATGCAACGTTAGAGCGAAATCTGCTGCAAGGACATTCCATTGAGGATGTAACACCTTGCCAATATTTCGCAACCCCGCTTCTTCGGCGCCGCGCCAATGAAACGCTAGGCAGCCCGGCTTGTACTCCAGAGCTTTGGTAGCGGATTGCGCCCGGGCCAAGGCAGCCGCCTCATCCAACCCCTTTTCCTGTTGAGCAGAGACTGCAACAGGGAACAATGTGCCATCCGGCAGGAGGCGTTCCCCACCGTGGCATCCCCAAATCTCCGGGGGCGGCTGCATTCCCAAAAGCCGGGCCACCACCCTGGACTCACGCCCCGAAACCAGGACCACCCTGGTTTGCCCCTGCGCTTGCAGTTGCTGGAGTAACTCCGGCACTCCGGGATAGGGCCCCGCTTGATCCCGCTGGGGGGTAAACGGGGCCAATGTCCCGTCATAATCCAGCAACAAAAGGCGGTGCGACGCATGGGCCACCTGCTCCCAAAAAGCTGAGGCCGCCGGCCACTGGTTCCAGGTGGCAGTAGGGGTATTGTGCGTCTCCGGCATAAAGGTTGTCTTGTCTTGCTTCGAGTTCAATCTCCTATCCCCCACGCCCCTACTCCAAAACATCAAAACGCTCAAAACGCATGACAAAATTGGCGCGGCCTTGCGTGGCTGAGCGCAATTCCGTGGAAAAGCCAAATAAGGAGCGCAACGGACTAAAAGCCTGGACCACCTTCTGCCCGCCGCGATCGAACATATTTTCGATTTTTCCGCCCGTGCTGCCCAATAAAGAGACCACCTCGCCGACAAAATCTTCCGGAACAAAGACTTCCACCCACATTATCGGTTCCATCAACTTTGGGCCGGCCGCTTCCAGAGCCTGTTTGAGCGCGCTGACCGCGGCCATGTGGTATCCAGCTTCGGACCCCGCTGGGGCGACGGGCAACTCTGTCACCAGCACCCGAACTCCATACACCGGATTTCCGGCAATCACCCCGCTTTGCAACCCATCTTCCACCCCGTGGGCTGCGGCCTCCATCCATTTTTCAGGCACTGCCTCGCGAGAGCAGGTGAAAACAATATCGTTTTCGCTCTGCCGCATACGACGCGGTTCCACCCGAACAGTGACTTGACCGAAATGGGCTTTTTCACCGAGTTCCCGATCGAACACCCCGGTGGCGGTAGCCGCCTTGCTGATGGTTTCCTGGTAGACCACCTGCGGCTTACCGGAACGCAGCGCCACATGATATTCACGGCGTAACCGTTCGAGGACCACCTCCAAATGCAATTCGCCCATCCCGGAGAGAATAATCTGCTCGGTATGCTCATCACGCTGCAAAAATAGGGTGGGGTCTTCTTGCAGCAATTTTTCCAGGGCCTCCAAAAGCTTTTCTTCATCCTTGCCCGTGCGGGCTTCCAGAGCCAAAGACAATACCGGGCGGTAGGCGCTTATCTGCTCCAAGAGCAAGGGGGCGTTCTGCCGGCATAATGTATCCCCGGTACGAGTGCGCCGCATCCCGGCCAAGGCCACGATCTCCCCAGCCCGAGCCCGTTCGAGCTTGTCCTTGTGTCCGGCGTGGAGAGTGAACAATCTGGCGGCGCGTTCTTCGAAATCCTGGGTAGCATTGTACAGCGTCTCGCCCGGTTCAATCGTGCCGGAATACAGCCGGGCCAAGACCAGTTTGCGCCCGGTTTCCATTGTCACCTTGAACACGAGGGCCGACAAAGGACTTTCCGCGCTGACGGAAAAGCTTTTGTTACTCTGGGCAACCGGGTCCAACCCTTGGGCGGGGGGAACATCTAACGGACTGGGCAAATACGCACGAATGCCGTCAAGGAGCGGCTGCACCCCGATATATTTCAGAGCCGAGCCAACGTAGACGGGAACCACCTTCTGGGCCAGGGTCAACGCCCGCAAGGCCCGTTGCACCCTGGCTGTATCGAGCGTTATGCCCTCGACATACGCTGTCAGCAACTCTTCGTCTTCTTCAGCAGCCGCCTCCACAACAGCCTCCCACAAGGGGCGGGCGCGCTCTTCTTGTTCCGGTGTCAGCGGCTTATGGGCAAAGGTTTCCCCTTTGCTTTGACTATCGAACTCTAAAAACTCCCAGCGCATCACATCGATAATGCCCTGAAACTCCGGACCCTGCCCCTGTGGCGCCTGCAATGCCAAAGGACGGGCGCCAAGGCGTTCGCGCATGGCCTGCAACACCCCTTCAAAGTCGGCCCCGACCCGGTCCATCTTGTTGACAAAGGCGAGCTTCGGTATCTGGTAACGCTCGGATTGGTGCCAAACAGTTTCGCTTTGCGGCTCAACCCCGCCGACGGCACAAAAAACACCAACTGCGCCATCCAGAACACGCAAGCTCCGCTCAACCTCAATGGTAAAATCCACATGGCCCGGAGTATCAATAATATGAATCTGTTTGTCCCGCCATTGGCAGGATGTAAACGCCGAGGTGATGGTTATTCCCCGCTCTTGCTCCTCGGGCATATAATCCATGGTCGCCGTGCCTTCATGGACTTCGCCCATACGATGGATCCGCTTGGTATAATACAGGATCCGTTCCGTTAAGGTGGTTTTGCCAGCGTCGATATGGGCGATGATGCCGATATTACGCAAGGTCTCCAGATACCTTTCTTTAGGTTTGCTCATAGCTCCTCCTGGGGCCTCTGGGTACCAGCCCACCCCATAGCCGTTCGCCCCAACGCCGCAAGTTCTATTTCAGGCATACACCAACAATACTCGTAGCCCGGCGCCAAAGCGAGCCGAGTTGCAGACAGGGCCTGCCGCACCATATTGCTGGGCACACAGACCATGGAATACGATTGGGCGCAAAAATCCGACCACGTGCCCTGCAGGACATTCCCTACCTTTTCCGCTCCAGGTTCACCCCAGACATCAATGGGAATGCCCGTGTACAGCCAAGCCAAAGCTGGCCAATCCCACCTTTCAGCCGGTGTATCCCAAACCCCGATTCGCCGCGGAAGAGTTGCGGCAAAGGTCCCTGTGTTCGTGTTTAGCCAGGACAGGCCCTGGGCATACGTTGTGGCACCCGAGCCGAGGGTCAACACAATCCCCCCCTCGCCCGAAACATTCTGCAGTGCCGAGGTCTCGTTTTCGGGCAGACTCACTGCCAACTCTATACCCAAAAGCTCCAAGGCTGTCAGCAGCCCCGCAGGCCAATCAGAATTTCCGACACGGGCAACTACCACTTCCGGACACCCGCTCATCAGCAAGGGCAAAATTCCACCGATACCAAGAGCCGGGGCCTGCACCGATTCATCCACAACCACGAGACCCCATTTGGGGGGGTGCCAAACAGAATACCGCCGACACCCCTCGGCGGACTCGCACTCGCGCACTTCCGCATCCCGTGGCCCGCGGCCGTACCACGAGTGCAACCGGGCGATCTGGGTTTTGAGCCAAGAGCGGCGCACATCGCCCACGGCCTCGTAGGCTTGGCCGAATGTTTCGTCCTCTACCAAATAAGGTTCAATAAGCGCGGCCCACTGCATACGCGTGTCCTTCCTAACAGCATCTAGAATACATCCATAGTTAAGGGCTCGTAATCGTGCCAGTACACTTTACTGTCGGAGTCGAGCCTGTGTCCGAAACAAAAAAAGCGGCCCGAGGCCGCTTTTTTCTGTACTATGCACCCCGGTTTAGCGGCAGACACATTCTGCCGGCACCCAGGTTCGCTTTGAGAACTCTTCGCATATCCGCACGTATCTTCCGTTTACACGCGGTAAAAGACTACCTTACGCTACTGATACACTGGAGAAGTTGCGCCCCACTCTGGCTACAGCCACTCAAACCACTGCTTCCAACTGCCCTCTTCTTGCTCACGTTTGTCCTGGGCTTGGCTCTGCTGATACCGCAAATATGCGACCTCTTGACGTTTTTCCGCATACGCACGAATCTTGGGAAGTTCGCCGTATTCTTCGACAACATACGAATACCGCTCCCACGCGGCCCCGTAATTGTCCCGACGCCAATAAAAATCAGCCACAAACAATTCGTGCTCGGCTTGATACTGCCGACATTGCTTCACGTATTGCGTTGCGCGCTCTGCGTATGAACTGTCGGGAAAGGCTTGTTGGACCCGTCGAAAATATTGCAAGGCTTCCTGCATATTGGTTTGCGGTCGATCTATGGAATCGAATTGTTTGAAATTGGACAACCCAATCTGAAAGAGCACATGGGGCATGGCCTGGTGGCGCGGATGCAAGGATTCAAACTCTTTATAGGTGTCTACGGCCGCCCGGTACTGCCCGTCCTGGAAATAGGCATCACCTAAGGCCAGTTCAGCATCCGGGGTATAGGGGCTAAAAGGATAACGCTCCTTAAGTTTATTGAAATAGTCAATGGCTGCGTCATAGTCTTTTTCCGCCATAGCCGAACGCCCGGCGTCGGAGAGTTCCTGGGCCGTGTCCTCCGGCGGCTTCAAAAAGAAATGGTCCACTGTGCCACAGCCCAGACTGCCCCACAAAAATACTAGCAACACGCCAATTCGTAGAGATGTTTTCTTACCCATTATTACATTCTTCCACATAGAGCCCAGCGACGTGGGCCGCAGTCGCCCCGTCGCCCACGGCGGTTGAAACCTGGCGGCACAATTTGGACCGCACGTCACCGGCGGCGAACACCCCGGGGACATTCGTGCGCATCTCGGCATCGGTACGAATAAACCCCGCTTGGTCGCACTCGATATTCTCCGAGACATACCCAGACAACGGCTGGGTGCCGACAAAAATAAACACCCCTTGGACATCTAAATCCCGCGACGTGTCGGTTTTTACATTCTGCACCCGAAGACCGGTAATCTCATTTTCTCCCAACAATTCCTGAGGCACGGTGTCCAGTAAGATCTCCACATTTTCCGCCTGCCGGACCCGGTCTTGATTGAACTGACAGCCACGGAAATCACACCGCCGGTGTATCAAATAGACCTTTTTGGCCACCTTGGCGAGATACGCCGCATCTTCAAGCGCCGTGTTCCCGCCGCCAATACAGGCCACTGTTTGGTCTTTAAAAAACTGCCCGTCACACAATGCACAATACGACACTCCCCGCCCGGTCATCTCCTCTTCCCGGGCCAGGCCAAGGCGCTTGTATTCGGCACCAGTGCACAAAATAAGCGCTTTGGTTTGTATTGACGTATCCTGAAAATGGATCGTGTGCAGGCCGTCTTCCCCAGTTTCAAGACCGGTGACTTCCTCGGTGTACCCATCGTAGGAAAACGGTTCCAGATGTTTGGCAAAAAGATCAGCTAAGGCGTAGCCTTTGATCCCCTCTGGAAACCCAGGATAATTGTCGATCTGCTCGGTGCGTAACACTTGCCCCCCGGGAGCCATGGCTTCCACCCAGGCACAATGCAACCCGGCCCGCATGAGGTACAGGAGCGCCGTCATGCCGGCCGGGCCTCCACCGATCACAGTGGCGTCATATATCTGCATTCTTACAAGGCCTTTTCGCTAAGAAGGTCCTTGATGCTGGCCTTCGAAACTGCACCTGTTAATTGTTCGACCACTTCACCGTTTTTAAATAAAATCAAAGTCGGGATAGCCCGAATACCGTATTTGTTCGGAGAGGTGGGATTTTCGTCGACATTCATTTTCATGATTTTCACGCGACCGGTGTACTCCTTGGCCATTTCCTCGATAACCGGGGCAATGGCGCGGCAAGGTCCACACCAAGGAGCCCAAAAATCCACCAATACCGGCAGATCACACTGGAGCACTTCACTCTCAAAATTGGCATCGGTAACTTCATTGGCCATGCTGTATCTCCTTTTCGCTCTTTACCCATTTGGGGTGTCTCGTACATCCATTACGTACCAGTATTCCTGTCAGCACAACAGTGTATGTAAACTAGGGTTGTTGGGCATCCCTGTCAACTCCCAGGCCGCTCCCGTCAAGCTCCGCAGTTCCTGTCTGGGGCAGATAATCCCACGGCACACGCTGTCCCCGCGGGACGGCCTCCAGCTCAAGTCCGTGCGCCAGCCCTTCCGCGCAAAAGCATTCGCCCGCATAGGCAATCATGGCCGCATTATCGGTACACAGCGACAGGGAGGGCAGCACCAAATCCACTGCCGCTTCTTGGGCCAACTCTGCCATCTCGCGGCGGACCACACTATTCGCGGCTACGCCGCCAGCCACAATAAGCTGCTGTGTTTCGGGAAATCGCGCTAGGGCTCGAGCCGTTTTGTTGCGCAGGGCCCGGGCCACGGCCCAATTAAACGAGGCGCACAATCGCGCCAATTCCGGACGTTGTCGGCCCAGGGCGACGATATCAGCATCCTTTGGCATGGTCTCCAGGCGCATCCCGGGGCGGTGCTGAATGATCTGCGCTGCGGCGGTCTTCAGCCCGCTGAAGCTGAAATCCAAATTCCGGTTGTCCACATACGGCACCGGCAGCAACTCCGGATCGGGTTCAGCTAGGGCTCCCAATTGATCCACGTGTTTGCCGCCGGGATAGGGAAGGTTGAGGAGTTTCGCAAACTTGTCAAAGGCTTCGCCGGCGGCGTCATCCAAAGTCGAACCGAGTACTTCAACCTGTGTCGGGCCCTGGAGGGTATACAATTGCGTATGCCCACCCGAGACCAAAAGCCCGAGACAGGGATATTGCAGGGTGCGTTCCAATCCAGGGGCCAACAAATGGGCCACCAAGTGATCCACCCCTATCAACTGGGCCCCGTTGGCCACAACCAATCCTTTGGCAAATCCCAAACCGACCAAGAGGCTCCCTAAGAGCCCCGGGCCCCGGGCCACTGCCACGGCGTCAAAATCCTCCGGCTCTAAGCCCGTGGCCTCCAGCAGGGATTGCCACAACGGATCCAAGGTCCGCAAATGCTCACGGGAGGCCAACTCCGGAACCACCCCCCCAAAAACAGCGTGCATAGCCCCTTGGGTCGCTAATTGCTGCGCCACTAAACGCCCGTTTTCCACAACGGCCAAGCCGGTTTCATCACACGAGGTCTCAATCCCCAAAACGCGCATCAGTCGCCTTGTTCCAATATCTGCTGGGCCAAGACCACATTGCGTTTCGACCCGATATACAGCGGCACCCGGTCATGGAGTTCTTCCGGTTCAATCTCCAAAATCCGGCGTATTCCATCGGTGGCCATTCCCCCCGCTTGCTCAGCGACGTACGCCAATGGAGCGGCCTCGCACAAAAGTCTGAGTTTTCCCTTGGGTTTTTTGGGATTGCGGTAGTCTTTCGGATACAAGAATATCCCACCGTAAAACAAGGTGCGGTGAAAGTCGGCCACGAGGGAGCCTATATACCGGAGGCTCGCCCCGCCCAATTCATTGTCCGGGTTTTTCAACGCCGTAACTACTTTCCGGGTCTGTTCGTCCCAATGCGGCCAATAGGCTTCGTTGACAGAATAAATCTTTCCGGAACGCGGCAGTTCGATATCCGGGTGACTGAGCAAAAACTCGCCAACGCTCGGATCCAGCGTAAAACCATGCACACCCCGCCCGGTGGTATAGACAAGCATTGTTGAGGAACCGTACAAAAAGTACCCCGCCGCCACTTGCTCGGTGCCCTTTTGCAACACATCTTCAAGACAGGTTTCACTCCCGCCAGCGCTACGGCGGCGAAGAATGGAAAAGATCGTCCCGATGCTCACGTTGACATCAATATTCGAGGAACCGTCGAGGGGATCGAAAATAAGGATGTAATCCCCGATGGCGAACTGGCTGGGGATGGGGATGACATCCGCATTTTCTTCGGACACCAAGGCACATAAAATGCCGGCACGT
>JBNJGM010000004.1:23737-34950 GCA_051747685.1 Thermodesulfobacteriota bacterium
TCGAAAATAAGGATGTAATCCCCGATGGCGAACTGGCTGGGGATGGGGATGACATCCGCATTTTCTTCGGACACCAAGGCACATAAAATGCCGGCACGTTCCATGCGGTGGATAAGGACATTGTTCGCGAACTCGTCCAGCCGTTGGACCTGCTCGCCCTGCACGTTGACATCCCCGGTCGCGCCGAGGGCATCGACCAGCCCCGCCTTGTTCACCTCCCGGGAGATGATCTTGGCGGACAGAATCAGTTCGTTCAAAAGCCGCGTAAAACGCCCCGTGGCCATTGGTGATTCTTTTTGATGGAGTAGCAGATGCTCTGTTACGGTTATTTGTCGCATTGCGCCACCTCCTGAACAAGGGTTGCGGCTTGTTGCGCCTCCTCAGTAACCGCATAGAGGAGCGGATCCGGTCCGATATAGCGCACGGTCCAATCCAGCTCCTGTTCACTTAGGGTCAAACGCCCCGAGTCGTTTTTGGTCAACATTTTCTTCCAGGACGCCTCCAGCACGGAGTCCCCAGCCACTTCAGAACCAGCCCACAGCACCTCCTCCGGCGTAAACACCAAAAGCTGCTCGGCGTGGGGACTGCGCTCCGCCAGACTGCGGGGATCAAAATGGGCGATAATCAACCCCTGCCAGACATTGTCCTTGTAAAACGGCTGCGTGAGGACACATTCCGGACCCAATGGGGTCTGCTGGACAGTAAGACGATTTTGACGCTCCGCCCAGTCGTCCTGGCCCTGGCGCACAAAACCAGTCTCGATCTCTTTAACCGACTGCTTGGGCTGTTGCTGGAGAACCTCGCCCTCGCGATCAATAACCACAATCCCGTTAAGCCACGAAAACGTTTCCAGCTGACGGGTTATCCACCCCGCATCCGGAAACGTTTCCTGGGACTCCATTCGACGCACGACCCGGTGCAAGGGCGCATCCACCGGGGTGAAGGCCTGGGCCAATAGCCGGGTCGACGCGTCGCCCGGGGCTGAAGCGTTCAAATTGATTTCCGGGTCAACATCAACGTAGGAAGTATACACATCACTGGTCACTTCCCGCGTTGTGTTCCACGCCGAACACCCAGACACGAGGGCCACAAAAACTCCGATAAGAACACATAATCCACTCAAACGCACCAAAGGGCCTCCCCGATCTCGTATTTGCACAGGTTGAAAACCATCACCTTCTCCATTTATTCTTGAGAATTGCTCCCCCGGGCCTCCAGGCGCTCAGCCAAATGCTGAAGTGTGCTGAGCAGGTCCTGATTCGTCGAGTCCTCTTGGGAAGCGTTTCGCTGCTGGCGCACTGCTTCAAGCTGTTGCGAAAGGGACTCGCGTTCCTGATCATCCGAGGCGCGCGCTAGCAAATCCGCATAGATGGCCTCCGCCTCGCCGTATTCCCCTTGCTCGGCTAAAATAGCGGCCATCGTTTTCGTGCGCACCGGGGCTTGCCCCTTTGCAGGCTCCTCATCTGGGTCATCTTCTGGCTCCTCCTCTGGGGGCTCAGCCTGGGGCGCCTGGCGGCCGATACCTTCCCACACCGCGGCGGCTGGAGCGACAGTTTCTGCCTGGGGCTCAAAGGGCGACGGAGATTCACTCTGAGCTGCCGCATCTGGACCGGGGCCGGACTCAGGCTGTTGCCCCGGAGATTCACTTTCCTGCGGCACTGCAGTCTCCTCATCCGCGGCACCTAAATCCGAGGAGGCCGGAACTGACTGCTCCGGGTATGTTCCGGAATTGGCAAAAACCTGGAGCCCCGCTTGCAGCACGCTCTCCCAGCGCAGGGTCGGCTCCTGGACAAGGGCCCCGGCCAATTGCAAGGCCGTGCCGACATTCTCTGCCTCATGCTGCTTAGCCCAAAGAGGCCACAAGCAAGGAGTCCGCTCCAGATTTTCCACAATCGGCTGCAGACTCCGGGTGGCCTCCTCCACCTGCCCTTGTTCCCAATAGACTTGGGCAGCGAGCAGACGAGCCGGAAAATGTTCCGGATGGTGCTGCAGACCACCGTTAAGCACGGTGAGGACTTTTTCCGGTAAGCCCGCCTCCCGATACATCACCGCTAGCGAATAAAACAGCTTGGAATGCGGTTCTAAAGCCAGAATTTCTTCATACCATTGAATCTTATTGTCCATGTGTATCCTCCGGCTCACTGCCTTGCTCCGGGAAAACGTACACAATTTCATCGGGGTGCACGTACAATCCGTTGGCCCGCAAGGTGTAGGCCAGATAGCGGTCATTATTTTGCAAAAGCCGGATCTGCCGGCTCAACCGGCGATTTTCCGCCCGCACTGCCTCTATGCGGGTGTGCAGGGCCTGTTTTTTCGCCTGGAGCCTGTAATACCGGGCCAATCCGTTGTCCCCAGTCCAAAGCACATAGGCCAACGTCCCATTGAGAACCACGATAAGCACCAAAGCCATTTTCCATCCGACAGAGACCGGCGTTGCTTGTGCCTGGGACTGCGCCCCTTTTTTGCTCATCAGGCGTCCTCGTATATTCGTACCCCCTGGCCTGCACAGCCCCAGTTAATGGCAATAGGCCTCCAAATACGGCCACGTCCCGAAAATATCTTGAAGCTCTTCAAGGAATACCGAAGTCGCTTCTTCCACCCGCAGAACTTCATCCTCACGCACTTCCCGCCGCCGGACTTTATGCATAAGTTCTTTGAGTTCCCGAAATTCCGTCTGCAACTGTTCGTCGAGTTCCAATTCCGCAAGCTGCGGCTCCAATTCCAGTATGGTCTGCAAACAAAAATGCAGTCGGGCCTGATAAATTTCCTTCATGTCCTTCCCGCCTCCATTTGTTGCGCCGCTTGTTGCCAGGGTTCGATGCGTCGCAAAAACGCCGCATACGCCTGCTCCAGCAAGTCCACCGCCTGCTCGCCATCTTCGCGTCGCAGGCAACAATCCACGCCATACCAAAAGGATTCATACGGATCGAAATTGGCCGTCTCCGGACTGATCAAGACACACAAACTCTGCCGGCGACTCATGCCCTGAATCCGGCCGATTTCTGCAAGGAGGGTCTCGGCTTCCGGACCCTGTTCCACAATTATGACCCGGTAGGAGTTATAGCGCAATTTCAAAACAGCCTGCTCAACCGCGGCGCTTTGAGCCATGAAGAACCCATGCTGCTGGGCGAAGCGCTTCACTCCCGCCTGCCACTGGCTGTCCCGGACAAAGGCGAAAAGGACATCTGCCCCGGCCGGAAAGTACTCGTCCTCTTCCAACTCCGGCGGCGCCTCGGAAGCAGATGGGGGTACCCCCTGCTCTGCTGCGGGGGATGCGTCCTTTTCCGACCGCTCTACCCGCACCGTATTACCGCAGGAGGGACAGGTAAATGAAAAGCGCTGGGCTTGGGGTAATTTCTCTTCCGGCAAATTGAGCTGCCGGCCACAATGCTCGCAATCGACCTGCATAATCTTTCTCCCTGTGCCTCACGTACCGACAACATTGTACCCGACAGGGTCTGGTGGCTGCTTTAGGAGTTCTTGAGCACATTGTCCTCGTACTCGTGGTCCAATTCCAGACCGCTTATATCCGTGACCTGCTCGCCGCGTTCAGCTTTAATCCGGTCAATGCGCTTTTTCAGGCTGGATTTGTCCGAGGCATGGAGCAAAGCGGTATCTTCAGAAATAATCCCCTGGCGGTACAAATCCATCAGCGAACGTTCGAAGGTAAACATTCCGGCCGCTTCACTACTGTCTACTACTGAGGCAAAGGTACGTTCCTCATCTTCACCGTTAATGATCACATCGCGGATCCGCAAGCTGCGGCGCAACACCTCAAACGCGGCGACACGGCCCGCTTTATCCTCCCGGGGCATAAGACGCTGGGAAATGACGAATTTTAAACTCTCCGCCAAACGGCCACGGACCAAACGCTCCTCACCGAGTTCAAACATCCCGATCATCCGATTGATCGTCTGCCCGGTATCACTGGTGTGCAGGGTCCCCAGAACGAGGTGACCGGTTTCCGCAGCATCCATGGCAATGCCTACGGTTTCTCGATCCCGAATCTCACCCACTAAAATGACCTTCGGTGCCTGGCGCAAGGCCGCCCGCAGTCCGGAAGCGAAGGAGGCGAAATCGACCCCCAATTCCCGCTGGTTGACTGTGCCGCGTTGGTGGGGATGCACATATTCCACAGGATCTTCCAGCGTCAGGATATGACCCGGCATGGTCGCGTTAATTTCGTTGACCAAGGCGGCCAAAGAGGTGGTTTTCCCTGTGCCGGTGGCCCCGGTCACCAATACCAAGCCGAATTTTTCCTGGGCCACTTCATAAAAAATATCCGGCAGGTTGAGTTCCTGTATGGTTGGCACCTCTTGGGGCAATTTGCGCATAACCACCGCCAAGCTGCCCTGCTGGTGGAAAATATTGACCCGGAATCGCCCTTGATCACGCAGTGCATAGGCCAAATCGCAGGACCCGGTGTGGACCAAATCGGAATACAACCGCATGGTGTCCCCGATCATACAGGCAGCGATCTCTTCTATTTGAAAGGGCAAAAGCGGTCCCAAAGCTGGCTGGAGCGGAATATCCTGGAGCACACCGTGCACTTCCGCTTGCGGTCGTTTGCCCACAGTGAATAAAATATCCGATGTGTCTGGGGCAAAAGCGAGGGCTTGAGAAATAATGGTATCGAGCTGGGCCCTGAGCATAATAATCACACCTCGGTAAAATCGTCGGGTGACTCCGTCAAAAACGGCCTAAACTTATCCTTGTTCACGGCCTTATTGTAGGCCGAGGCCGGGTCCACGCGCCCCTGCTTGAGATGTTCCATGATCGCGTCGTCCAAGGCCTGCATCCCGAATTTCCGACCGGTTTCGATCACTGAATTGAGTTGGAAAATCTTGTTTTCCCGGATGAGATTGCGCACCGCCGGAGTGGCGATAAGCACCTCCAACGCCGCCACACGTCCCTTGACATCCACGCGCTTAAAAAGGTTTTGGGCCACCACCGCCCGCAATGAATCCGCCAGACTGGAACGGATTTGCCCCTGGTGCTCGCCGGGAAAGACCTCGATAATCCGGTCCACAGTTTTGGGCGCAGAGATGGTGTGCAAAGTGCCTAGGACCAGATGTCCGGTCTCAGCAGCCTCCAAAGCGAGTTCAATGGTTTCCAGATCCCGCAACTCCCCGACCAGAATGATATCCGGGTCCTCGCGCAACGCCCCGCGCAGGGCAGATTTGAAATTCAGGGTGTCCCGGCCAACTTCGCGTTGGTTTATAAGACAGTTGATGGGCTGGTGGACGAATTCGATGGGATCCTCAATCGTGAGGATATGCTCGCGCCGGTTGCGGTTCGCGTAATCGATCATCGCGGCTAAGGTGGTCGATTTCCCGCTGCCGGTAGGCCCGGTGACCAAGACCAGCCCTTTGGGCAACTGGGCCAATTTTTTCAGCACCGCAGGCAGCCCCAAATCATCTATGCCCAAAATTTCCTGGGGAATCTCCCGGAATACAGCGCCCACCCCCAAACGCTGTCGGAAAAAATTCACCCGGTACCGGGCCACATTCGGGACTTCATACGCAAAGTCCACATCCCCGCTTTCTTCAAACTCCTTGATCTTGGGTTCCGGAGTGATTTCGAAGAGCATTTTGCGCAGCTCTTCGTTTTCCAGATTTTTGAACTTTATGCGTTGCAACTCCCCCTGCAAGCGGATGATGGGCTGCGAACCGGTGGACAAATGGAGGTCTGAGGCTCCCAACTCATTCATCATTTTAAAAAACGCATCGATTTGAGCCATTCGCCCCCCTTCTTCCGGTTTTCATGCACTTGTATCACAACATATTGTTGTCGGACTCAAACAAATCGCCACGTGCCCCTGATGTATTGGTCTGTATTTCTACCAGGCTTCGTTCTGGGGGGTTCTCACCCCGGACTCAAAGCCACCTCAATCTCGTGTCCCTTACTGGCACAGCGCCGAGGGTATACGGTACAATGGACAAGAAACAGAGGCCAGCCGGAAGGAAGGGCTCCCGCAGCAGGAAAATAGGCCGCTGCTGTCAATTACCGGAGCGTGTGGCCCTGCCCTTGGAATTTAGGCCGCATTGAGATGACCGGATTCCCGTAAGCCCCTAAAAAAATTTCGCAAATAATTGGCTCCGGAAAGCACGGTCAAAACCACCGCCCCCCACATCAATCCCATGCCCAGCGGTTGTGGATCAAACCCCCACCACGTGTAATGCAGCAAAAGCGGGCAGACTGCTACGATTTGCACAATTGTTTTCAACTTTCCGAATTGATCTGCGGCGATGACAATACCCTGTTCCATAGCGATGGCCCGCAAGCCGGTGACGGTCAATTCCCGACACACAATCAACACCGCCATCCACGCCGGAAGCCAGTGCAACCACGCCAACATAATCAACACCGAAACAATCAGCAATTTATCGGCCAAGGGATCCAAAAATTTGCCCATCGTGGTCACCAGATTATACCGTCGGGCGATCAGACCGTCGAACAAATCAGTCAGCGAGGCCACCACAAACAGGAGCATGGCCAGCAGGCACACGCCGCGGCTTGGAAAATACAGCAAAAGCACAAGAAACGGTACAGCCAAAATACGAAACAAGGTCAAGTTATTCGGGAGATTGAACATACGACTTTCCGTTTTTGAGTTCCTGGTAGCGGCGGAGCACCTTTTGCACATAGCGCCGGGTTTCTTCATACGGAGGAATGCCTTGGTACTGTAAAACCCGTTGCGGCCCGGCATTGTACGCGGCAAGGGCCAACGGGAGCTCGCTGAAGCGGTCCAATTGCTTCTTAAAATACCGCACCCCGGCCTCAATATTGGCCGCCGGCTCAAACGGCTCGTGCAACCCCAAGTCCCGCTGCGTTTCGGGCATAATCTGCATCAATCCCTCGGCCCCGGCAGTGGATACCGCTTGGGATTGATAATTGGATTCCGTCTCCAGCACGGCCTGGATCAGATTGGGATCAACGCGATGGGCGCGGCTGAACTTGCGTACCAATCCGAGAATCTCCTCGCGGTCGCCCTCAATTTCCCTGCCAAAAACGGAATAGAGCTTGAATTTTTCCGACGAAGGCAAATCAGTAAAATGGGTGACGCCGTGCTCATCCCGGTAATAATAAATAGCCCCGCTTTGGGCTGGTGGGGCCGCCACCGCCAAAAACACAAACACGAGGCACGCGTAACGCAACAACACGGGGGGTCTCCGACAGCACTTTACACCAGAGGTTCAGCACCACAATTTCCGAAGGCCACTATCGCAAAAGAAACACCGAGAAGACAGCACAATTGGAATCGATATTTTTCTCTTCGTGCCAGGCCTGTCGTAAGAAAGCAAGGCCGAAGCCCACGAACTTCCCCTTGCCTCAGTGACCGATAACGCACTGAACGCGCCCTCTGCCGCAGCTGCATTACGCGCCTGTTCCAGGCCGGTGACACATCCCCGGAACCAGGTGCACAATTCCAGGATGGCGGACACAATCACAAAACCGGATCCACGGCAACAGGGAGGCACTCCCACTAGCCGTGACTGGCTGCCGCCTCCAGACTTCCACTCGCGGCTTCGGCCACATTCGCGGCCAAACGCAGCAAGGCCTGTTTACTCGGCAGATCCTCATCCATAAGCACCACCGGTGTCCCCCGGTCTCCAGCTATGACACTGGCCGGATCCAAGGGCACTTCCCCGAGAAAGGGAATAGATTCGCTCGCCGCCAGTTCCCGGCCCCCGCCTTTGGCAAAGAGATCGATCTGTCCGGCGCAATGCGGACAAACCAAACCACTCATATTCTCGACCAGGCCGAGGATATTGGCTTTGGCGTGGTGCAAAAAATTGAGGGCCTTGCGCACATCCGTCAATGAAACCTGTTGCGGGGTGGTCACCACCACCGACAGCGCATCCGGGATGGTGCGCAAAACGGTCATCGGCTCATCTCCGGTGCCTGGCGGAGAATCAATGACCAAAAAATCCAGCTCCCCCCATTGCACATCGGATATAAATTGCCGGATGGCCGTGGTTTTCATTGGGCCACGCCACAAAACGGCCTGATTCTCGTTTTGCAATAACGACTGCATGGAAACGACGCCGAGGGTCTCGTTATAGCGCTTGGGCTGGAGCAATCGCCCCCGATCCGTCTCCAACTGACCGCTTAAACCAAGCAGCGAGGGAACAGATGGTCCGTGGATATCCACATCCATGAGCCCCACCTGGTATCCCAAAGCGCCCAGCCCGGCGGCTAGGTTGACGGCCACGGAGCTTTTCCCCACCCCGCCCTTGCCGGACATGACGAATATTTTGTATTTGATCTTTTCCAGCGTAGAAGCAATGAGTTGGTCTTGCAGCTCCTGCTTGGATCCTCCGCCACCATGCGACTTGCCCGTACAGCTTGCGCAGGATTGTTCTGAATCACTCATACCGTTTTTTTCTCCTTCCAATGCGCCGCCAGGACACTGCCGACGACGAGTACAACACCTAAACAGAGCCACGCCACAATCGCCCCGAACGGGGCCGTGTGGCCCTGCGCTGCCGCCCAGGGCCACAACGTCCGCACCGCCCCGAGCATAAATCCGGTCAAAAATGCCAAGGTAGCCGCATATGAGCGGGACAGCCACCAGCGCAACACCCGGGAGAACACGGCTATACCGCAGGCGCAGCCCAAAAAAAACACCCCGAGTCCAACCAGCGCCTCCGGGCGCAGTGGCTGACGCAACAAACCGGTAATATATTCATATTGGCCCAACACCAAAAGGATAAAGGCCCCGCTGACTCCCGGCATGAGCATAGCCGAAATCGCCACCGCGCCGCTGACAAAAATCACCGCCAGGGAATGCGAGCTCTCTGCCGGGACAAAACTGGTCACCGCCACGCCACCGGCAACGCCCAGCACGAGCGCGGCCCAAACCCCTTTTCCCCACCGCGGGATCTGGCGGCCGATCGCCCAGACCGAGGCCAGGACCAGCCCGAAAAAAAAGGCGAAGACCAAGCTCGGCTGTGTTTGGAGCAAGCCGTGCAGGAGGCCGGAGAGGGAAACCACGGCAGCGAGCAACCCGACGCTCAAGGCCAACAGAAAATCGAGTTGGACATGGGCCGCAGCCTGGCGGAATTGCCGATGACGCAACAACCGCAACAGGTGCAGGTCAAAAGCGGCCAACGCCGCGAGCAGGCGTTCGTAGATGCCGGTAATAAACGCCATGGTTCCCCCGGAGACCCCGGGGACGATGTCCGCGCCCCCCATGACGAATCCTTTCAAGGCCACTACAACCAGGGCAATAACAGAACGGGGAGCTTTGGTTTTACCACCCATGGGACCCCACTAAATCGACAAACGAAACCTTGCCGAGTTCTTGTTTGAAAACCTTCCCCGCGTCTTTCCGCAAACGGATTAAACGTTGCTGGCGTTTATTCATACCCACGGGAACCAGCATGATGCCCTGATCCGTTAATTGGGACAATAACGGTACCGGGATTTCCGGCCCCCCGGCCGTTACCAGTATGCGGTCAAACGGTGCTTGTTCCGGCCACCCCATGGTCCCGTCATCCAATTTCAAACGCACCCGTCCATACCCCAATGCCCGCAACCGGTTCCGGGCATTGCGATACAACGGTGGGATCCGCTCCACGGAAAATACGTCCGCGCCCATTTCCGCCAATACGGCAGCCTGATAGGCCGAACCGGTGCCGATTTCCAATATTCTGTTGCCGGACTGCACCTGCAGGCAGGTGGTCATCATCCCCACCACATACGGCTGGGAAATCGTCTGCCCGCACCCTATGGGCAGAGCGCTCGGCCCATAGGCCTGGCCCTGCAGGGCTTCGTCCACGAAAAGGTGGCGACGCACCGCAGACATCGCCGCCACGACCCGCGGATCATCAAGCCCACGCTCGAGCAGTTGTTCGCGGACCATGCGCTCGCGACAGCGGCGTCGGTCAAGGAGAGTGGAATAATCCGAGTTCATGGAGAACCTTGACAGCCTCCGGAAGAATACGCTTTGCTGGTTTTAAATGCTGTGCCTGATCGCTCAGGCTATGCTCAAATCCGCTCGACCCCATCCCGTTAGCCTGCTTCGGGGCATTGCAACCTACACGCCAAGGAGCCTTTGTATGTGGAAAGTGCGCGACGTCATGACCCCTGATCCCTATGCCATGCACGATGCCGACGATCTGTATCTGGCCCGTTCGATCATGCAACTCGGCCGCATCCGGCATATACCCATTGTCGATGACCGCAACCATTTTTCCGGCCTGGTCACCCACCGCGATATCCTGGAGGCCACGGTATCCAAACTCGCGGAAGTCGACCACTCTACCCAGGCCGAACTCGATGCCTCCATCCCCATTGAGGCCATAAAGCGCACCGACGTGATCACCATAGCCCCGGAGACCTCCTTGCGGGAGGCCGCGGAGATCCTTTTCAAGCATAAATACGGCTGTCTGCCCGTTGTGGATGGCGAAACCCTCGTGGGTATCCTCACCGAGGCGGACTTTCTCAAACTCACCATGCAACTCATGGACAGCTTAGAGCCAGAAGACCCCAACGACGCCTAGGCCTACCGCTGCCCACACATACCCTGTGGATATCGACGGACCCAATTTGAGGTAGCTTTGCCCACGGTCTGTACGGTGTTTAATCGTTTTTTCCAGGCCAGTGGACACGCACAGCCGCCTCGACCCGGGCGAACACGCAAACAACGGCCCCCTCGCCGTTTCCTGAGAAACAGCGAGGGGGCCCCCATCCGACCCGCCTCCCCCTCTTAGTTGGGACCGAGAAGCGGCAACAAATTGGTGAGTTCACTTCGGGCCTGGGCCACGAAATCCGCAAACGCGGCCCCGGTGGTCTCAGATAAGTCTGGACCCCAATCCCATCCCTCGGGTTCCATACCCAAGACCCGCAATTCAGGTTTGTGGCCCAGCAATTCCGCTGCATAGAGGCTGTGCAAAAGGTCCTTCCGCGAACAGGATATGGCCTCGCCCCACCCGGCGTCCAGGTCCGCTTCATTGAGGCAATACACGGTTCCCGGCAACCGACCGCCGCGGAACCCATCGAGCACCAAAACCGCGGAATACCCTTTTAAGGCCCCAAATTCCTGAACGGACAGGCCATTGGCGTGGGCAAAGACCACCTCGTCAGGCCAACGCTCTGCATACAGCGCCTCAAGAGCATGTACTCCCACGCCAGCGTCCTGGCGGAGCACATCGCCCATACCAAGGACAAGAATTCGCTCTGGCATACATCCTCCCGTACCACATTTG
>JBNJGM010000004.1:35050-67854 GCA_051747685.1 Thermodesulfobacteriota bacterium
CAACCAGGTCGAAAACCACGGGAAGATGGTCTCGAAAGCCTACCCGCGCCGATTGGAGTCTGCCATGCGCCTTGTCTGCCTCCTTACTTCCCTTGCCCTTCATATTGGTATTGTCGTCGCTGCCGTGCAAGGCTTTAATCTCGACGCATCGGAGAAACTGCAGCCCCTGCTGGAGATGGAACTCGTGGATGCAGACCACCTCTCCCAAAAGACGACGCCCCCGGCAGAACCCCCAAAACCTCCTGCCCAAGCAAAGCCCCGCTCCTCCCCAGAACCTGAGGCAGAGAAAACGGTTTCCAAGGCCCAACCCGATCTCGCGCCAGACGCAAACGCCAAAGCCCCGGACACGCCACCGGCCTCCTCTAGGCCATCGTCCCCGGAGGATCCCGCGGACTCGCAGCCAGGCACGAAGACGCCTGAAAAGGCTACAGACCAGTCCCCAGGCTCCTCGGCACAGCCTTCTCAAAAAAATCCCACCGGCTCTCAACCGAGCCCCAAAACGCCGCAAAACGCTGCTGGTACAGTGCCGCAATACCCTTCTGCGGGCATCTCCGAGACCGCGGGGGTGACGGTGCGCAACGAACACGGCGATCGTATAAAACACGGGGCGGAAAGCCGCACTCTCCAAGGCCTCGCAGCCAAAGAGTACCAGACAAAGGACTACATCGGACACTACCAGAGCTTTGGTCGCCACGAGGTCACAATCATAGATGGCCGGGACACCTGGGGGCGTCTCATCCTGTATGACAGCGAGTCCGGCCTCTTACGGACCCTCAAACCCTTTGCCAAGCATATCTATACCTATGGGCCCGCCTTTCTTGAGGACACCCCGATACAAGGCTCGGTCACATTTCTTCCTGACGACGATGGCATTTCTCGCTTCATCTGGCTCCCCCAAGAGGGGCCGGCTCAATTTCCGAAGCGCATCAAAGCGTCCCAGACCGACGTAACCGTAAGCTACGGGCAGACCACCTTTCCCGTGCATGTCTTTAATATGGACCGCAAAACCCCAGAGCCCCTTATTTTGGTGGCCATGCGCACCAGCCAACGTGCACAGGCCCTCGCGCACCTTCTGGCCAGCCAAGGACTCCAGGTCGCAGCCGTGGCCCAAGAAAGCTGGCGTAGCGGGGCCGAGCTCCCAGACGAAATGCACCAGGCCCGCCACATTCTGCAAACACTGCAAACCCTGCGGCACACCTTCTCCGAAACCTCGTCCCACGTTTGTTGTTGGACCGAGCCGAGCCTTTGCCCCGCCCTGTTCCGGGCCGTTCCCCTCAACCGGGACATGGAGCGCTTGCTGGTCCAGGTTGATCCTCATGCCCAATGCCCCCAGACCTGTTCTGCCGGAACCCAACTCCCGCTCCCCGTGGCGTGGATGCTGGCGGACACCCCCTCATCATCCTGTGCCAAACGAGTGCGCCCTACAATCAAAGCGCACCAGGACCAAATCACCCTTTTGCCCTGGAAAACGGACGCCACTGCCCCGCGCCGGATTCATACGGCCATCGAATGGCTCACCCAAGGCCGGGCCTCCCAGTCCGCTTCCCCCTGACACCCTTTGCCGGTGGGACACTGCCTTCTAGAAGGTGCTTGCCCGCCGTGGAGGCCCTTTTCGAGCTGGGCCCATAGATTGAGGCGATATTTTCCAATAGGTCACAACTCCCTTGGTGTACCTGCCCCCAAGCACAGCCTATCTCGGTCCCTCGCCAAGGCCCCTATGGACGCAAAAAGGGGTTGGAGTCATACCATAACTCCAACCCCTATACTATCCGTGGCGGAGAGGGAGGGATTCGAACCCCCGGACGGGTCGCCCCGTCTGCGGTTTTCAAGACCGCCGCCTTTAGCCGGACTCGGCCACCTCTCCGAGAAACCTTAGATCTATAAGCCAAAAACTGCCTGCTGACAAGGGGCGCCCGAGTGCAAGCCTCAATTCCAAGCCACACATTGCCCCTGAGCCAACCACAACGTCGCCGTGGTCTGTGTAAAACAGTCCGCCTCGGTGTGGGCACTGTAGACGACGGCGGCCCCACGAGCGATATGGGCGGCGACCATGTGGTGCAACACTGCGCGCCCTGCAGCGTCCAAGGCGGTAAACGGTTCGTCCAAAACGAGCACTGAGGGCGCACCGGCTAAAGCCCGAGTCAACAGAACCTTTTGCTGCTGGCCTGAGGAAAGCTGGGCAAAGGGGCGGCAGTGGATGGCACCTAGGGCGAATCGATCCCATAATTCCTGCGCCTGTGGGAGTTTTAACCGCGCGACACTTCCGGCTGAGGCGTTTTGAACGTAAAAATCCACGCCGTGCGAGGCAAATACCGCCTGGATCCACGCCTCTCGCTCTATGCGGGTCCATGAGGCTGGCAAAAAAGGATACTCCCGTCCCTGACCGGCATACGGCTGGGCCTCCCCGGCCAACAACCGCAGAAGTGTGGTTTTCCCGGCGCCGTTGGCGCCGCGCACCGCCCAAACACACCCCTGCGAGAGCTCCAGGGAAATCGGTCCCACCAGATCGCGCCCCGCATGGCGCACTCGAGCACGGTCCAAGCGAATCAGCGTCCGGCCCGACTTTCCTTTCTGCCCTTCGGCATAGGGCAGCCCGGTTTCTTGCGCCTGGGCCGAAAAGGCGGCTTGGCCCGCGCTTTTTCCCGAAGCCAGGCAACCGTTTTCCAGCACTACGCTACGCTCCAACCAGGCCGGCACCTGCTTTGGCCATGGTGTGCTCAACACAATCTCGGCCCCTAATGCCACGGCGGCTTCCACCGCATCCCAAAAACGCTGCCGCGACGCCGCGTCCAGGCCGGAGGTGCATTCGTCCAAAAACACCACCTGCGGCGCCCCAGCCATAGCTCTGGCCAAAAGGGCTTGCCACTGCTGGCCCTGGGACAACTCGCCCCACGGCCGCTGTGCCAGCGCCTGCAACCCAAAGGCCTCGAGGGTGTGCGCCACCCGCTGCTGGTGCGCCACTGACAGCGGCTGATATAAAAAGGGCGTGCCAGTAATCCCTGTAGCCACGATTTCCCAAACAACGACCCCGGCCCCCCGGCTCTGGTAGGCCAATTGTTGCCCCGGCGCCACCCAGGCGCTGGCCTGGCGCAGCGGTAAGGGGCTTGTTGTTGTCTGTCCACCAAGGGTGTACACTCGGCTGGCCGGGTTTTCCGGCCACACGAGCCCGGCGCAGAGGCGCAAAAACGTCGACTTCCCGGCGGCATTGGCACCGGTCACCAGCACGTGCTCTCCGGGCCACACCGCCCAGCTCAAATCCCTGAGCACCACCGCTTCTCCCAAGCGGACATTGGCGCGTTCCAAGCGCAGCCAGGGCCGGCCCGCATTGCCGCTTGGGGATGTATACGCCTTTTTTTCAGCCATAAAACGCCGCCTGATTCAAGGTCAAAAGGGGGAAGTCATGCGTTTAACGACAAAAATCCCGGCCTGATAGCAGACCGGGATTCCATAGTACTTTTTTGGCGGAGAGGGAGGGATTTGAACCCTCGAACGGGGGTTAACCCGTTACTCGCTTAGCAGGCGAGCGCCTTCAGCCAACTCGGCCACCTCTCCGCAAGAAGGAGTAGTGTGTACCGATATCCAGCTTGCCCGTCAACCCATTTCTGCAAGCGGTGCCTGGCGCGCCTTTCCTTTGACAGCCACATGTTTTGCTGGCTAATATATACATTTGCCCTACTGAGAAGGAGTCGTTTATGCACCAATTTCCCCGCATGGACCGCTTGCCTCCCTATGTCTTCGCCGTTGTCAACGAACTCAAAATGCAATTGCGGCGGCAAGGAGAGGATATCATCGATCTGGGGATGGGAAATCCCGACCTGGCCACCCCCCAGCACATTGTCGATAAACTGTGTGAGGCGGCCCAAAAATGCGACAACCATAGATATTCGGCTTCTCGCGGCATCCCCAATCTGCGGCGCGCCATCTCGGATTGGTACGCGCGGCGTTACGACGTACATATCGATCCCGACAGCGAAACCGTGGTCACCATGGGGGCCAAGGAGGGCTTGTCCCACCTCGCCTTGGTTATGCTCAGCCCCGGGGATGTTGTCTTCGCTCCGGACCCGACCTACCCCATCCACACCTACGCCTCCATTATCGCCGGGGCCGACGTGCGGCGCATTCCCATTGCCAAGGACCGCGATTTTTTCAACGACCTGCTCATGGCCACCAAACAGACCTGGCCCCAACCAAAGCTGCTGATCATCTCCTATCCGCACAACCCGACCACCGCCGTGGTGGACAAGGCCTTTTTCCAAAAAATCGTGGACTTCGCCAAAGAACACAATATGTACGTCATCCACGACTTGGCCTATGCCGACCTCGCCTTTGACGGCTACCGCCCCCCCAGCTTTCTTGAGGCCGAAGGGGCCAAAGATGTCGGGGTTGAATTCTTTTCCATGTCCAAAAGCTATTCCATGGCTGGCTGGCGCGTCGGATTTTGCAGCGGCAACAAGGACATGGTCCACGCGCTGACCCGCATCAAAAGCTACCTGGATTACGGGATTTTCCAACCCATCCAGATCGCTTCCATTATTGCGCTCAATGAAGACCAACAATGCGTACACGAAATTACCGATATTTACCGCGAGCGCCGCGACACTTTGGTCAACGGCCTCAACCGCATCGGCTGGAACGTCGAATCGCCGCAGGCCACAATGTTTCTCTGGGCCCAAATTCCAGAACAGTTCCAGCACCTGGGCTCTGTGGAATTCGCGAAACTCTTGCTTCGTGAGGCCCATGTGGCGGTATCCCCCGGACTTGGCTTCGGCCATTACGGGGACCGACACGTACGCTTCGCGCTTATCGAAAACCAACACCGGACCAAGCAAGCTATCCGTGGGTTGAAAAAAGTTCTCGGGGGATAAATGGGACAGGATGTTATGTATTTGGGGTTGGCTGGATATGGCACCGTGGGCACCGGCCTGGCCCGAATTCTGGAAGAAAACAGTGAATGGATCGCCCGGCGGTTGGGCAAAAAGCTGATCATTAAAACGGTCTTGGTGCGCAATCCGGACAAAGGACGCTCCTTTCCCCCTGCCAAGGAAACCACCTTCACCACCTCCAGCGAGGATCTGGTCAACGACCCGGAAATCGACATCCTCGTCGAACTCATGGGCGGCATAGAGGCGCCCTATGCCCTGATCCGCACCGCCCTGGAGCAGGGCAAACCAGTGGTCACGGCTAACAAGGCCCTTTTAGCCGAACGCGGCCCGGAACTCTTCGCCCTGGCCAATCGCAAGAATCTTGGCCTGTACTACGAAGCGAGCGTGGCCGGGGGCATCCCCATCGTGGAGACCCTGAAGCAGAGCCTGGCCGGAAACAAGATCAAGACCCTCACCGGCATTTTGAACGGCACCGCCAATTTCATCCTCTCCGAAATGTCAGCCACGGGCATGGACTTTAGCGACGCCCTGCAGTTGGCCCAGGACAAGGGCTACGCCGAAGCCGACCCCGAACTGGACATCGAGGGGCTGGACGCGGCCCACAAACTCTGCCTGCTCATCCGGCTGGCCCACGGCCAGGACTATCCCCTTGCCGAACTCCCGGTGCAGGGCATCAGCGGCATGCATCCGTTTGATATTGAAATGGCCCGTAATTTCGGCTACCGCATCAAACTTTTGGCCCAGGTCAAGGACCGCTCCGGCCACCTCCAGGCGGGGGTATTCCCCGCACTCATCCGAGATGAGCACATCCTGGCCAAAGTCGATGGCCCCTACAATGCCATTTTGCTTGACGGCAACGCCGTTGGTCCGATCATGCTCTACGGCCAGGGCGCCGGGGACCTGCCCACCGGCAGCGCGGTACTTGGGGATATTATGGCCCTGGCACGCTCGACCACACCGAACAACACCGGCTTTATCGAAGAAAAACTCCCCGCTGCCAATATCCTGGCCCCGGAACAAACCGTCTTCCGACATTATTTCCGGTTCACCGTCCAGGATCGACCTGGGGTCCTGTCCACTATCTCCGGCATCATGGGCGAGCGGAATATCAGCATCGCCCAAGCGGTCCAGAAACAAGAAACCCAGGAAGGCGGCGGCGTCCCGGTGGTCTTTTTCACCCACGCCGCGCAACTCAAGGATGTTCGCGACGCGCTCAGCGAGATTGATGCCCTGAGCTTTGTCTGCGCCCCGACGGTGCATTACCGGATTTTGGGGTAACAACACCTGTGGCGCTTGCACCGCGCCCAAAATGCCAACCCATATTGCAAAGGGAAGATGCTATGTGCCCCAAGCTCGTTTTTTGTATAGCCGACGGGATGGGCGATTTTCCGGTCCCGGCCTTGGGCGGCAGAACCCCGCTGGAGGCAGCAGCGACCCCTGAAATGGACGCCCTGTGCGCTACCGGCATACAGGGCCAGGCCCAAACCATCCCCGCCGGCATGGGACCGGGCTCCGATGTGGCCAATATGGCCCTGCTCGGGTATCCACCCGCTACCTACCACACCGGCAGAGGGCCCATTGAGGCTGCGGCCCAGGGCCTGCATTTGGCCTCCAACGACCTGGTCTGGCGCCTGAATCTGGTTACCACTACAGGCTGGACCCCTGAGGCGGTCCTGCGGGATTACGCGGCGGGGCACATCGACACCGACACTGCCCGCGCCTTGATCCAGGAACTGAATGCCGCCTTTGGGGACAGCACCTGGCAACTCATTCCCGGCATCCAATACCGCCACTTGCTGCTACAAAAAGGCGGGGCTGAAAGTGAAGAGGCCGCCTTGCCCATCCGTCCCCCCCACGACATCCTCGACCGCCCCATCGACGCGGATCTCGCGGCCTTTGCCACCAGCCCGCCCCTCAATACCATGCTCGCCTCTGCTGCGGCCCGGCTCCAAGAATCAGACACCGCGGCCACAGCCCTCTGGCCGTGGGGACAGGGCAAACCGCTGCATCTTCCCGATTTCAGTGACCGTTTCGGCAGCAAAGGCCAGGTGGTCTCTGCGGTGGACTTGGTCAAAGGGTTGGGCCGGGCCGCGCAGATGGAAGTGGCCGAGGTTCCCGGAGCCACCGGCCTGCTGGACACCAACTACGCCGGCAAAGTCGAAGCGGCTTTGGAATTTCTCGAATACGGCGACTTCGTCTACCTCCATGTGGAAGCCCCAGACGAATGCGGTCATGCCGGGGATCCTGAGGCAAAAACAGAGGCCATCGCCCGCTTCGACAGCCGCATCCTCGCTCCGCTGCGCCATGCGCTCGGCGATCAGGCCTATTTTCTGGTCGCCTGCGACCACCTCACTCCCATTCAGGAACGCACACACACCAGCGACCCGGTGCCTTTTCTCCTTGCCGGTCCGGGCCTGGAGGCCAACACTGGCCACACCCGGTTCACCGAAACCACGGCAGCCGCCACAGGCCTCAGCGTTGCCGCCGGCGAAGATCTGCTGCCCTTCGTCTTACAAACCATTACTACGAAGCCATGAGCAGTCCCGCGTTTCCCCATCCGGAAAACACCTGGAACCACCGGGTCTCCTACGGCGAAACCGATGCTATGGGCGTGGTCTATTACGCCAATTATCTGCACTGGTTCGAACAGGCCCGCTCGTTTTTCATCCGCGAACTGGGGATGAGCTACAAGGACATCGAAACCCGGGGAGTGACCCTTCCCGTGCGTGAAGCCCACTGCCGCTACCGCAGTCCAGCCAGCTACGAGGACGAAATCGCCGTGCGCACCGGTATCAACGAATGGCGCCGGGCCTCGCTGACCTTTGTCTACGCTATATATAACCTCTCCCGCGAGCAGGTGCTGATGGCCACCGGCTCCACCCAACACGCCTGCACCAATTCCGCCGGTCGCCCCGTGCCCGTGCCCGAATGGCTGAAAACCCTTGTTTTGGGCCCATGATCCGCTGCGACATCCATACCCACGCCTTCCACCCCAAAATCGCCGCAAAGGTTCTTGCCCAACTCCAAGAACACTACGGCATCCCTGCGGCGGGCTCCGGGCACATCGAGGACCTTTTACACCGCATTCACGCTGCAGGCCTGGACAGGGTCGTCGTGCACAACGCGGCCACGACACCGGATCAGGTGATCCCGGCCAACAATTGGGCCCTTGAACTCGAACGTCACTACGAACAAGTCATCGCCTTTGGCACCGTGCATCCCGCTTTCGACCGGTGGCCTGAACAATTGGAACGCCTTGCCGCCGCCGGGATCGTGGGGATCAAACTCCACCCCGATTTCCAGGGTATCGCCCTGGATGATCCCTGTATGCGGCCCATTTTCGAGGCCCTGCAAGGCCGCTTCATCTGCATGGTCCACGTCGGGGACAACGTGCCCCCGGCGCAGAATCCCTCCAGTCCACGCAAGGTCGCGGCCGTTCATGCGGACTTTCCTGAATTGACCCTTATCGCCGCCCATTTTGGGGGCTACCTGCATTGGGACGAGGTTATCACCCACCTTGCTGGCTGTGATATCTATCTGGACACCTCCAGCGCCTTGCCCTTTCTCCCGCAGGCCCAATTAGAGGCCATTGTCCGCCGACATCCCTGGGAGCGGATACTGTTCGGCAGCGACTATCCCCTGTTTGATCCCGGCGAGGAATTGGCCCTTTTGCAATCCCGACTGGCCCTTTCAACCGCCCAGCTCGAGCGCCTGTGGCAGAACACGACTGAACTGTTCGCCCCTGGGCGCCCTTGCGGGCACCACCACCTCCAACCCAACGAGACGCTCGCGCCATGAAACAACTTTTCCCCAAGCCACTCCGGGTCACTCCCTTTTTTGACCTCGAAACCTATATGCTCTTGTCCGGCCAACGCCGCCTGGACGCCCAGACCGCCCAGGACTTGGAAACCCGCTGGCATGAGGCCTTTCCCCATCTCAAAGCCTACCAATTCGGCGAGAAAAAAGGGTACCTCGTTGTCTATCTTGATGCTGCATTTGAGGCCAAAGCCGACGCCTTGTGGGAACAATCCCCGAATGAATCCTATCAATTGCAAACCGTAGGCCAAGCCCTGCTCATGGCCGCGGTCAGCGAGCTTTTGCCGGATGCTGGTATGGCTGGCTGCGCCCCGGTCCCGGAACCGAATAAAATCCTCAAACGTTCCTTGGAAAAATTGGACTTGACCTTTTCCAATCAGGGCGTCTTGAGCGCCAAATATGGTATCATTACCGAATTGCCCTACCGCGGCGGCTGCGAGACCTGTTTTCTGGAAAACTCCTGCCCCAAACGGCAAATGGCCAAGGGGCAATAGCGGTGGTGAACTGCCTCCGTGCCCCTCGGCTCCAGGCTACCCCCACCCTTACACCGCAAAACAGCCCGCGACCCGGCGCACGGCCGGGACACGGGCTGTTTGATCCCCAGGCCCCAAGAACCTTATTCTTGAGCGTTGAGCCGGGCCAGCACGCGGTACAATCCCTGGGTACCAAGATCCTCCAGCCCCTGGGCCTGGGCGGCGACATAGAATTGGTTCACCAGGGCCAGGCCGGGCAGGGACAGGTTCATCCGTTGGGCCTCCTCAAGGGCGATGCCCATATCTTTGACAAAATGCTTGATGTAGAATCCCGGCGCGAAGTCCCCCTGGACGATGCGCCGCCCGAGATTATTGATAGACCAGCTGCTGGCGGCTCCGGTCCCGATAACATCGATGACCCGGTCCAGATCCAGCCCCGTGCGATAGGCATAAAGCAGGGATTCGACCACACCGATCATCGTCCCGGCAATCAGGATCTGGTTCGACATCTTGGTGTCCTGGCCGGCGCCTGCCGGGCCCATGTGGGCAATGTTCTCGCCCATGATCTCAAAAAGGGGCAAAACCTGCTCATACACGGATTTCTCCCCGCCGACCATGATGGCCAAGGTGCCCTTGCGGGCCCCAAGATCGCCCCCGGACACCGGGGCATCCAGGGCCTGCACATCTTGCTCGGCCGCCTTGTCCGCTATCTGACGGGCCAGCGCCGGTTTGGAAGTCGTCATATCCACGACCACCGTTCCCGGCCTTGCCTTGGCCAGCACGCCCTCTGCGCCGAACATGGTCTCTTCCACATCCGGAGGAAACCCCACGATACTAAAGACCACATCGCTTTGTGCCGCAACCTCACCCGGGGTGTCGCACCAGGTAGCGCCGGCCTCCAATAAATCCTGGGCTTTGGATTTCGTCCGGTTGTACACCGCACACGTATATCCCGCCTGCAACAAATGCATACACATGGACCGGCCCATAACCCCGGTACCGATCCACCCTACTTTCTGTCCTGCCATATGGCGCTCTCCTTGTGGTTTGTGCTGGGACTCTCAATGCGTGAATATCAGGCATCCCCCCGGTGCATAGATCCAGGATGGTATACCTAATGTTGGGCTACTGCGCGGCTTCTTGATCGAAACTCCGGCGCAACAGATGGTTGTGCAAGCCGCCGAGTTCCCGCGGGGTATACCCAAAAACCTGCCGCCATACCGTATCCGACTCCATGCAGAAGTAAAGCTGTTCCCACAATCCTCGGGCCTGGAGCCGACGGACAATGCGCCGGAACTGCTCCACCCGCAACGGCCGCAACAAACGCAATTTTTCGTCCGCACCGGTGATGAATTCGTCGTAAATATACCGCGCCTGGGGATGGTTTCGGGCGATAAGGGGCTTTAGCTCCGGCATGCACCGAAAGGACCCCAGGCTCATATAGGCGATATCCGCAGGGCGCAGATAGTCAAAGATCATGTCCACAATGCGATCGTACCCGACTTCCCATCCTGGGTAACGGATTATCGGATCAAAATGCAAACAGACCCGGAATCCCTGACTGGCACATTCCCGGGCCGCTTGCAGCCGCTCCTCCAGACTCGCGGTCTGCGCTTCCTGCCGATCATGGATTTCCGGGGCGTTCAGGGACCAGGCCGGCAACACCCGCCGCGGGTCGTGGACCGCGTCCATCCAGCTCAAATCAATGACTTTGCTCTTTAATTCGAGGCAAACATGGGGATAGCGGGCCAAAAAACCGACCAAATCCCGACTGTAGCCGGTCAGCGGTTCGAGGGCCAAGGAATCCGTAAATTCCCCGGTCCCCAATCGATACCGCCGATCCGGGTTGGCGCTAAAGGCCCGATCGAGTTCGGTATACAGATCGTGCTGATTGGCCCAAACCTTCAGCACCCGGTCCTGGAAATAGGCTTGGAGAATACAATAGGTGCAGGACAACGGACAATTCTCGCCGATATGCACGATGCGGTACCCGCAGCACCGATAGGCCCGCGTCCCTGGACAAAAGCGCAGAAAACGGCCCTTGTAATACTTGAGATATACGGTCTGCTCCCCTCCGGGCCGCTCAGGCAGCTCCCCGTCGCGCTTGAGAACCGTCCAGGGCACGTGGGGCAGGTGGTTGCGCACCCGCTGTGCTATGGCGGAGTCGGCCACGGCGGGATCAACCAGTACTTCGCTCAAAGACTGTAAATACGCCGGCAGCGTAGCACCATACGTGTGGCCCTCGGTCATGCCTCGCCCTCCCCATCCAAAGCACGCCAAAGCTCCTTCCATTCAGGAGATGCGCACAACGCGGCCAGATCCTGGACTACCGCTTCTGAGTCAGTCTCCCGCCGCAGCCGTGTGGACACAACCACCTCGGGGCGCTCAAAGGAAGCGTCGTGCTCCAAACGCCAGGCGTGGCCGCGAACCAGCCGCTGCCGAGCCGCTCGGGCCTGTTCGCGCATATGGTGCAAACGGGGGTAACGCGCTTGCCACACCAACTGCACCAAACGCTGGATACGATCCTTTGGGGACCAATCGCAGTGGACGATCTCTGGCAATTCTAACTCCGAGATTATGACCTCTACCGTCTTTTGGCTACGGCAACGCACCTCCCATAGCCATTGCAAAAAATGCAGGGCGTTATTTTTGGACCAGCGCAGTTCCTGGAAAAACGGCAGCAAAACGGCTTGCTCTGAAGCGGAAAACCAACTGACCACCAGCGCACATTCCAGTGGCGCCTGCCCCTGCTCCAAACAGAGGTCCCATTCGCTTTCCAGGGCCAGCCACGCTTCGAGCGAGCGGCTTTGGCGGCTTTGCGGGGCCACCTTCAAAAGGGGCAGGATTTCAGTGGCCAATGCGTCCCAATCCATCTCGGGGGCAAGAACCCGAAGGCAGCGCACCTGCTGGCCCGCACTCATTTCCCGATTCCAGTTCGCCGCAAGATAGACCTGCAGGGCATGCCCCAGAGTTTCCGGCCCCGAGCGCTCCCAGGCGATGACCTCCCGGCCCAATTGCCGACAGGCCAATACCCGCTTGCGCCCGTGCCATACCCGCCATTGGCCACGCAGCGCATCAAAAAAGACCACCACGGGCTCAATCTGCCCCATGCGTCGCATATGATCCACAAACGTTCCTTCGACAGGGGCAGTATCAACAAACCAGGGTCCGTTAATATCCAGACTGTGCGGGTCCACCAAACGACATTCCTCAGATTGTTCGCTCTTCTCCACCGTTTTTTCCTTTATGCTTCGCCCCTACACCACCCGGCACGAGCCAAGTGTGGTCCGGGCGGATCCTGGCGCCGAGATTGATTCAGCGATCAAAATCAAGGACCAGCTTGACATCATTTAAGACCTCTCTCTATAGGTCTAAACTCTTGAGAGAAAGAAATATCTTGGATCCGCGGCCAATGTCCTCTCGCACCGGACCCGGAAAATAGCGTCTAAAGGGCCTTTCATCGCAACGACCCCCTAACTTCGTAAGGGAGACAGGAATGCAGGAAACGCTCCAGAAACAAAGAACCTTCGCTTTGGTAGGCAACAGCGGCAACGGGAAAACCTCATTGGCCGAAATGCTCCTTTTCCAGGCCAATGCCACGACCCGGCTGGGGCAGGTAGACAAGGGAACCTCGGTTTTAGACTACGAGCCCGAGGAAATGAAGCGCGTGGGGAGCATTCAGCCTTCCTTCGCCCATTACACCTGGCAGAAAAATGACCATTTTTGTATTGATACCCCCGGGGATGCCAATTTTGTCGGGGACCTGCCCTACCTGCTCACGGCGGTGGACAGCGCGGTCTTTGTGGTCGATGCGGTGGACGGGGTCAAGCCATTGACCAAAAAATTGTGGACGGAAGTCCAAAACGCTGAGCTTCCTGCGATTATCGCCATCAATAAAATTGACCGCGAGCGGGCCGATTTCGACCAGGCCTTTGAGGGGCTGTCCTCCATTCTGGGCGTTAAACCGGTCCTGACGTATATGCCCATCGGCGCGGAAAACGATTTCCGCGGCGTAGTGGATATCCTCGGCCAAAAAGCATTCTTCTTTGAGGACGGGGGCACAGTCAAGGAAGGCGAAATTCCAGCGCACATGGTCGACCAAGTCGAAGAGCTGCGGGAAATCACCCTAGAAAATATCGCTGAAAGCGACGACGAGCTTATGGAAAAATACCTCGAGGAGGGCGAACTCTCCGAGGAAGATGTCCGTGCAGGGTTGCATATCGGGGTCTGCAACCGAACTATCGTCCCGGTCTGCGCCACCGCAGCCGCCTCGGGCAAAGGCGGCACCCTGATGCTCAATCTGATCCAGAACCTGCTGCCCTCTCCCCTGGAACGCGCTCCCTGGGCCGGCCAGGATGGCGCCACCCGCCCCTGCAGCCCTGACGAACCCACGGCCTGTTTCGTCTGCAAAACCATCGTAGACCCATTTTCCGGGCAATTGAGCATCCTGCGTGTGCTCTCCGGCACCCTGTCTCCAGATGTCCAACTCCTGAATCCGGAAAAAGACAGCAAAGAAAAAATCGGCCATCTGCAATACCTGCTCGGCAAACAGCAATCGCCGTGTAAAACCACGGTCGGCCCAGGTGCCTTGGTGGCTGTGGCCAAGCTCAAGGACACGGACACCGGGGACCTGCTCTGCGCCCCGGAAGCCCCCTTTTACCTGCGCAAGCCGGAACTGCCGCCAGCGCTGCTTTCCTACGCCATCGCGCCCAAGGAAAAAGGCGACGAGGACAAAATTTTCAGCGCCATCCACAAGATGCTCGACGAGGACATCACCCTGCACCTCGATCGCAACGAAGAAACCGGGGACATGCTGTTGTCCGGCATGGGCCAACTCCATATCGAGACATCCATTGAGCGGGTCAAACGCCGCTACAAGGTCGAAGTCCTGCTCAACACCCCCAAAATCCCCTACCGGGAGACCTTCAAAGGCAAAGCCGATGTCCAGGGGCGGTACAAAAAACAATCCGGCGGCCGCGGCCAGTTCGGGGACTGCTGGATCCGCGTTGAACCGCTAGAGCGCGGCACCGGGTATGAATTCGAAGACGCCATCGTCGGCGGGGTCATTCCCAAAACCTTCATCCCGGCTGTCGACAAGGGCATCCAGGAAACCGCCAAAAAGGGTATCCTCGCCGGCGCCCCTGTAGTCGACTTCAAGGTCACCTTGTACGACGGCTCCTACCACAGCGTGGACTCCTCGGAGATGGCCTTCAAGGTCGCGGGATCCATGGCCTTTAAAAAAGCAGCGGAGCAGGCCGGACTCAAGCTCCTCGAGCCCATCGTCCAAATGCATATCGCCGTGCCCGAAGCGTACATGGGCGATGTCATCGGCGATCTTTCCAGTCGCCGGGGCAAAGTCCTTGGCTATGAAACCAACCAAGGCATCACCGAAATCACCGCCCACGTGCCCATGGCTGAAGTCCTGAAATACGCCCCGGATCTACGCTCCATGACCGGCGGGCAAGGCACCTTTACCATGGAATTCGACCATTATTCGGAATGCCCGTCCAATATTGAAGAAAAGGTTATCGCCGAGAGCCAGCGGGCTGAATAACCTGTTCCTCCCGACCGGACTCTAAGCCCCTGCTCCAGCAGGGGCTTAGGGTATTCCCCGGAGCCCCCCTTCCAAACTCTATTTTCCCACGCACACGGTAAGCGCCGCAAACCCCGATTCTGGGGTTTTGAACCCGCCCTGTAAGCTGCCTGAGCGAATTAGGCAGTGTTCGCTCCTAGCCGGCACAAGTACCAGATCACACGGCACAGGGGATAAATAATCCACAGCGCACTTGGCGCGAGAGCAGCAGGCAGAAGGCCCGCGGCAGGCAGAAGGGCTACGCGGCCGCTTGTAGGGGCGTGTGGCGCACGCCCTTTTTCCAGGCCAGATGACAAAATCGCAGAACCAGGGCCAGGTAGCCCCCAAGCCAGCCCCACCACCAGTCATCCATCAAGCGCACCCCACTGCGACACAGAGACCTTGTCCTTGTACACAGATTCAGGTAGACAGGCAGGATAGCAGGAAGGCCATGTATTGCCCTGTTGCACCAGGCACGGGCAGACAACCATCTATATACAGTTGCCCCTTACATGCTGCTGATCCTGCACAAATATTTTTCTCTATGGAAGGGTTCTCCCCCTTCCGCGTTTTGCCTCGCAAAAAACGCGCCCCTGAACGGTTCTCCCTGCCCAATTCTTCGCCGGGGACTGCTCCAGGGGCGGCTGTTATGTATTACGCATGGTTATTCCTCTCTCCAGGAGAGACAGAAGGTATACAACACAATATGGCGCTACATGTACAACTATTTCACGGAGACTGAAAAATGGCTCAACACAACGACGCGCCCGCTGTAACCCTCTCGCCGCTAGGCGGCTTGGGGCAGATCGGGCTCAATTGCATGCTTTTGGAATCCGCGAACTCGGCCGTCTTGATCGACTGCGGCTTGATGTTCCCGGACGAGGTCCATCTCGGGGTGGATGTGGTCATCCCCCGATTCGATTTCATTTTGGAAAAAAAAGACAAACTCAAAGCCATCGTCTTGACCCACGCCCACGAGGACCACATCGGGGCCTTGCCCTGGCTGTTGAAAGAAATCCCTGAGGTGCCCTTATACAGCTCCCCCTTTACCCTGGCCTTGGTGCGGAACAAACTCCGGGAGCACGACCTCGCGGACCGGGTCGCCTTCAACCCTATGCAGCCGCGGCAAAAAGCCGAACTCGGCGATTTCCGCTTCCATTTTTTCCCCGTCTGCCACTCTATTATCAAGGGCTACGGCCTGGGTATTGAAACCCCGGTAGGCCGTTTTATCCACACCGGCGACTTTAAACTCGACCGCAATCCGTTGGGAGACCACGCCACCGACTTGGAGGCCTTTGGCGAATTCGCCGCTGATGGGGTGACCCTGCTGTTGTCCGACTCCACCAATGTCGAACGGGAGGGCTACGCCCTCACCGAACGGGAAATCCGCGCCTCGCTGGACAGTATCTTCCCCCAGGCCAAGGGACGGATGCTGGTAACCCTGTTCTCCAGCCACATCCAGCGCATCCAGGAGATTTTCGATCTCGCCCACCAGTACGGCCGTAAAGTCGCGGTCAGCGGCCGCAGCCTGAACGTGAATATCGAAACCGCCCGCGAATTGGGGCTGCTTGAGTTCGCCGATGAGGATTTTGTGGGTCTGGAAGACCTCGCGCATCTGCCGGATGAGAACGTGGTTCTCTTGGTTACCGGTTCCCAGGGCGAACCCATGTCCGCCCTGACACGACTTGCTGAAGGCGACCACCGCCAGCTGCGTATCCACAAAGGCGACCTGGTTATCATGTCCTCCCGTTTTATCCCCGGAAACACCAAGGCCATTACCAAGGTCATCAATAAATTGTATAAACTCGGCGCGGAAGTGCTCAACGAAAAGGTCCAGGCCATCCACGCCTCCGGCCACGCCCACAAAGCAGAGCTGCGGACCATGCTGGAGACCACGCGCCCCAAATTTTTCATTCCCGTGCACGGCGAATACCGCCATTTGCACAAACACAACGAACTCGCCCGGGAATGCGGCGTCGCCCCGGAACGGTGCTTGCTGTTGGAAAACGGCCAGCCCGTGACCCTTTTTCAAGACGGTGTACGCTTGGAAGACCCCATTGGGGTCGAATCCGTTTTAGTTGACGGCAAAGGCGTCGGCGACGTGGGACGGACCATCCTCAAGGAACGGCGCCTGCTCGGTGATGAAGGCATGGTTGTCGCCCTATTGGTCATTGAAGAGGCCTCCGGTGAAATCATCCTCGGCCCCCAGGTCCAATCCAAAGGCTTCGTCTTTGAACGCCATTTCTCCCATGTCCTTGACGAGGCCAAAGAGGTCATGCTCGACGTGTACGCCAATATGCCCCAAGGGGCGACGCAAAAAATGGAAAGCCGCATCAAATCGGCCCTACGCCGCCATTTCCGCAAAGTCCTTGACCGCGATCCGGTCATCGTCCCCCTCGTCATCACCGTCTAAGAGGCGAAGACGGAACCAGAGAACCAAAGGTGAAACCGATGCGTCTTGTCCGCGCCCGACATAAGGGCCGGGAGTTTCAGGCCCGCCTGGAGGGCACCCTCATCGTCCCTACTGACGGCGGCCCCAAACTCCCCCTGCACACAGTGACCCTGCTCCCCCCTATTCAGCCGAGCAAAATCGTCTGCGTAGGGCTAAATTATTACGCGCATGCCCAAGAACTGGGCATGCGCGTGCCCGAAGAACCGCAAATCTTTTTGAAGCCCCCCTCAGCGCTCCTTGGCCCGGCCCAGGAGATCGTCCTGCCGCCGCAATCTTCCCGCGTGGATTTCGAGGGCGAACTCGCGGTGGTCATCGCCGCGCCCTGCCGCAATCTGGGCAGTGAAGCGGTCGCCGACCATGTCCTGGGGCTTTGCTGCGCCAACGACGTCACTGCCAGGGATATCCAACGCCGCGACGGGCTCTACGCGCGGGCGAAGGGATTCGATACCTTCGCCCCTGTCGGTCCCTGGATTGCCACCCAATTCCCCCCGCCCGAAGAACTCGCCCTACACACCCGGGTCAACGGTGAAGTGCGCCAACAAAGCCAGACAAAGGACATGATCTGGACCCCGTGGCAATTGGTGGCCTATATTTCCCAATGCATGACCTTGCTGCCCGGTGACATAGTGCTGACCGGAACCCCGCCCGGGATAGGCCCCCTGTCCCCCAACGATACTGTGGAAATCAGCATCCAAGGCGTCGGGACCCTGAGCAACCCCGTTGTCGCCGCTCCCTGTGGCGCCGACTGATTTCCCCGGGGCCGCCCCCAAAAAGGGGTTGTCAGCAGCCCGCAATTGATTTAAGAGGACTCGTTTCAAATTCGCACACTCCGGCCCCCTCGGTGGGTGTCCCGGTTGGTCGGGATCCGAAGGAAGGAACCACGCGGCCGGAGTGGAGGCTAACCCACTTGTAAGGAGAATCTATGGCGTACATCAAAATGAAGCAGATGCTGGAAACCGGTGTCCACTTCGGCCACCAGACCCGTCGCTGGAACCCCAAAATGCGGCCCTTTATTTTCGGCGCCCGCAAAGGGATCCACATCATTGATCTGCAGCAAACAGTCCAATTATTCCGCAAAGCCCACGACGTTATCGTGGATACAGTGGCCAACGGCGGGAGCGTCATTTTTGTTGGCACCAAACGCCAGGCCCAGGAGGCTGTAGCCGAAGACGCCAAACGCTGCGGGATGTTTTATGTCACCAACCGCTGGTTGGGCGGCACATTGACCAACTTCCAGACCATCAAACACCGTATTGAGCGCTTAAAACACCTCGAAACCATGTTCGAAGACGGCACGATCCACCGCTTCCCCAAAAAAGAAATCGCCGGAATGCAACGGGAACTGGACAAACTCCAGGCCGCTCTCGGCGGGATCAAAAACATGGAAGATTTGCCCCAGCTCGCCTTTGTCATTGATCCCAAGCGGGAAGAGTTGGCCATCCGCGAGTTCCGCAAACTCGGCATCCCCATTGTAGCGGTCACGGACACAAATTGCGATCCGGACCTGGTGGATTACGTTATCCCCGGCAATGATGACGCCATCCGGGCTATCAAATTATTCGTCGACAGCGTGGCCGACGCCTGCCAGGAAGGCCTGGCCCGCCGTGACGAACAGCCCACGGAAGAGCAATTGACGGAAAAATCCGAAGCAGCGGAAATGACGGCCGCAGCCGAACAGGTTCCCGACGAGAGTGCCGAGACGAGTGAGGAGGAAGCCTAAAATGAATATCACAGCCCAAATGGTCAAAGAGCTCCGGGAGAAAACCGGGGCCGGAATGATGGATTGCAAAAAGGCCTTGCAAGAGGCTGAAGGCGATATGAACACCGCCCAGACCGCCCTGCGGGAAAAAGGGTTGGCCAAAGCGCAGAAAAAAGCTGGCCGCTCCACCTCAGAAGGAGTCATCGTCTTCGCCACTCCTGACGGTGGCATGAGCGGTGCCCTATTTGAACTCAAATGCGAAACCGACTTTGTGGCCCGCAACGATCAATTCGTGAGTATGGCCAACAGCATGGCCCAGGAAGTCGCTGCCAACGGCACCTTGCCCGCCAACGCCGAGGAAGAGATCAAAAAGTTTGTCGGCGTGATCGGGGAGAATATCCAACCCGGGCGGCAGGAAATTCTCAAGGTCCAAGCCCCGGCTGGCCTGATCGGCTCCTACATCCACGCCAATGGCAAAATCGGGGTCATGGTCGAATTGCGTTGCACCAAACCCGAGGCTGCCCAAAGCCAGGCCATGGCTGATTTGGGCAAAAACATCGCCATGCAGGTGGCTGCGGTCACCCCGCTGAGCGTCAGCCCTGAGGATCTGCCACAAGAAAATGTAGAGCAAGAAAAGGCCATTTTCCTCAAGCAGGCCCAAGACGAGGGCAAACCCGAGCACATCGCCGAAAAGATCGTCGAAGGCCGGATAAAAAAATTCTACAAAGAGGTTTGCCTAGTAGAGCAACCCTACATCAAGGATGATTCCAAAACCATCCGCGATTTGCTCCAGGAAGTGGGCAAAGAGCTCGGTGACACGATCACCATCGGCTCCTTTGTCCGACTCGGTCTCGGTGAAGACCACGAAGAGGAAACCGAATAACGTAGTTGACAAAAACGGGCCACACGGCCCGTTTTTTTTGGGGTGGGCGTATGACACAAATGCAATACGAGCGGGTCTTACTCAAGCTCAGCGGCGAGGCCCTAGCCGGGCCGTACAATTTTGGTATTGACCCCACTACGATCCGGGTCATTAGCCAAGAAATCGTGGATGTCGCTGAGCAAGGGGCGCAAGTCGCCCTCGTCATTGGTGGTGGGAATATCTTCCGCGGCGTTTCCGGCTCAGCCAAAGGCATGGAACGCTCTGCAGCGGATTATATGGGCATGATGGCCACGGTCATGAACGCGGTGGCTGTCCAGGACAACCTCGAAAAACTGGGATTGTCCACACGGGTTATGTCCGCTATAACGATGCGCGAGGTCGCCGAGCCGTATATCCGTCGGCGCGCGATCCGGCATTTGGAAAAGGGACGGGTGGTCATCTGCGCCGCTGGCACCGGAAATCCGTATTTTACCACGGACACCGCAGCAGCGCTTCGGGCCATGGAATTAGGGGCCCAAGCCCTGTTAAAGGCAACCCGGGTGGCCGGGGTCTACGATAAAGACCCTGAACAATTTCCCGACGCCCATCTGTACACCACCCTCACATATATCCAGGTCTTACAGGAAAAACTCCGGGTCATGGATTCAGCCGCTATTTCCCTGTGTATGGACAACGACCTGCCCATCATTGTTTTTGACTTGTTTGAAAAGGGCAACATCCAGCGCGTTGTCGCGGGCAACGCCGTGGGCACACTGGTGCAAGGAGGCTAACCGTATGGAACGTATTTTCAGCGACGCGAAAACCCGCATGCAGAAAGCGATCACCAACTTGGAAAAGGAATTCTCCCGGTTGCGCACCGGACGGGCCTCAACCTCGCTTGTGGAGGATATCCAGGTCTCCTATTACAATACGCCAACCCCGTTGAACCAATTGGCATCTATTTCCATTCCCGACGCCCGGACCATTGCCATCCAGCCGTGGGACCGCAGCAGCTTTGAAAATATCGAAAAAGGTATTATGCAATCGGATCTGGGTCTCAACCCGGTCAACGACGGCAAGATTATCCGTATTGCCATTCCGGCTTTGACTGAAGAGCGGCGCAAAGAATTGGCCAAGATCGCGAAAAAACATACCGAAGAAGCCAAGATCGCCATTCGCAGCATCCGCCGCGATGCCAATGAAGAACTCAAAAAACAGAAAAACGACAAAACCATCAGCGAAGATGATATGCACCGCGGCCAGGAAAAAATCCAAAAACTGACCGACGAGTTTGTGGAGAAGGCCGAAAAGACTTTGGCGGAAAAAGAAAAAGAGATCATGGAGATCTAATCCCCATACCCTGTTGCTGATCCGACACCATCCACATACCGGGGACCTCTGTCCCCGGTTCGAATACCCACTTTGACGCTATTTATGAACTCTGCTGCCCTAGACCACTTGGCCATCATCATGGACGGCAACGGCCGCTGGGCCCACCAACGCGGCCTTGCCCGCAGCGAGGGGCACAAGGCGGGTACGCAAAGCGCAAAAACCATTGTCACCGCCTGCCGGCAACGGAACATCCCGTACCTGACGCTCTACACCTTTTCTCGGGAAAACTGGTCCCGGCCCAAAGAAGAGATCAGTTTTCTTTTCGATCTTCTTGTGCGTTTTTTGCGCCGAGAACTCAGCGCATTGCAGGAACAGGGAATACGCCTCAATATCTTGGGCGAACTCCAGGGCGTGCCCGCCACCCCGAGGCGGGCCATTGAATATGTCTGCCGGCAGACCGCCGGGGGCCAGGCCATGACCCTCAACCTGGCCCTGAACTACTCCGGCCGGGACGATATCCTCCAGGCCTGTCGGCACATGCTCCGCGAGGGAATCGCCCCGGAAATGGTCACTGAAGAAGTCTTCGCCCGTTATCTGTCCACGGCCCACCAGCCCGATCCGGATCTGCTGATCCGCACCAGCGGGGAAAAACGCCTCAGCAATTATCTCTTGTACCAATGCGCCTACACGGAATTCCTTTTTTCCCCAGTGCTGTGGCCGGATTTCGATGAAACCGAACTCGACGCGGCCCTGCAGGAATACGCCACCCGCCAACGCCGCTTCGGAAACATACGCTGAACAATGTCTTTTATAAGCTCCCATGTACAACGCCTGCTCACCGCTGTAGTCCTTTTGCCGCTTTTGGGGTGGGCCCTTGCCTCCGGTCCCAGCGGCATAGGAATTGTGGTCGGCCTCGTGAGCCTTCTCGGCTTATGGGAATATTATTCTTTTTTTTGGGCCGCGCAGGCCCGGCGCAAAATCGCCGGACTTCTGTGTGCCGGTGCGGTAATCGCCTGGCAGGCGGCCTCCCCCCATCCCGCGGCCCTGCCCTTTATCTTTGCGGTCTGGGCCGGCAATCTTTTTTTCCTCGCCCAATACGCCCGCGATGCAGAAAACGCCCAACCTGCAGACGCTATGATCTTCAGCCTCGGGCTTCTGTATATACCCGGAATTTTACAGCTTTTTATCCACCTTCCTCCCATCGAAATCCTTTTGGTGCTTGTGGCCACCTTCGCTTCGGACACGGGAGCGTATTATGCGGGGTGTTGTTGGGGAGAGTGTAAAATCTGGCCCACAGTCAGCCCCAAAAAAACCTGGATCGGCTGTTTTGGCGGCTTGGGCCTGTGCATTGCCGTAACCCTGATAATCGGACTCGCTTTTGGTACAGCTGCCTGGTACCATTGGCTCTGGATCGGAGCCTTGCTCAATATAGCGGCCCAATTCGGTGATTTTTTTGAATCAGCACTAAAGCGCAAACTCCAAATCAAAGATTCCGGGCGGTTACTCCCTGGACACGGTGGACTGCTCGATCGCATCGACAGTCTGCTCTTTGTCTTGCCGGTGTATACCGCCATCACAATCTTGCTGCCCCTATTTGTATGAACACAACAGCCTCCTATATTTCCCGCCTTGATATCAGCGCCACTGCTGCGCCACGCAAAGTGGTCATCCTCGGGAGCACCGGGTCCATCGGCTGTAGCGCGCTGAAAGTGCTGGCGCAGCACCCGGACAAATTTGAGGTCATCGGCCTGGCCGGCGCAAGCAACGCTGCCCTTTTGGCCGAACAAGCCCATAACTGGCGCCCGGCGATGCTCGGGGTCCTGGATACCACAGTGCGAAGCGCGGTCGCCCAACACCTCCCTCAGGACTATACCCCACAATGGGCCATAGGCGAAGCCGGGTACCGCGAAATGGCTGCCCTCACCGAAGCCGATCTCGTGCTCAGCGCGCAAGTCGGTGCGGCGGGTTTGCCTCCGACGGTCAGCGCCATTCGAGCGGGCAAAATCGTCGCCCTGGCGAATAAGGAATCGTTGGTTTTGGCCGGCCCCTTGCTCCGAGGCTTGTGTCAAGATTTTCCGGCCTGCATCCTGCCGGTGGACTCGGAGCACAACGCCATGTTCCAGGCCCTGGCCGGGGATGACCTCCGGTCCTTGCGCAAACTCGTGCTCACCGCCTCTGGCGGGCCCTTTCGGAATTACTCCCAGAAGGAGTTGCACCAGGTCACGCCCGAGCAGGCCCTGGCCCATCCCAACTGGTCCATGGGCGCAAAAATCAGCATCGACTCCTCCACCTTGATGAATAAAGGACTGGAATGCATTGAGGCCGCCCATCTTTTTGGAGTGGCCATGGACGATATTGAGGTCGTCGTCCACCCCGAGAGCATTGTCCATTCCCTGGTGGAGTACCACGACGGCTCGTTGTTGGGGCACCTTGGTGTGCCGGATATGCAAATTCCCATCGCGCATTGCATGAGCTACCCCGAGCGCCTCGCCCTCGATCTGGCCCCCTTGGATTTAACGCGCTTGAGCGGTTTACACTTCACCCCACCCGACGAAAGCAGGTTCCCTTGCCTGGGATTGGCCCGCCACGCCTTGGCCAGCGGCCCGAGCTACCCGGTCGTACTCAATGCCGCCAATGAAATCGCCGTGGAGCTGTTTTTGGGCCATGAGTTGGCCTACTTGGACATCGCTCGCTTGCTCGATCAAACATTGCAATCCCACACCCCCGTGCCCCTGCCCGAGCTCGAATCCATTTACGAGGTAGACGCCTGGGCCAGACGCCAAGCCCGTCATCTCGCCGTCCGCTCGTTCACCGCATCCACCGCTTAAGGGGAAGTATGCTCACTAGCGCCATCGCCATCATCCTCGTCCTCGGTCTGCTCATATTTTTCCATGAATTGGGGCACTTTTCCGCCGCCCGGGCCCTAGGCATCGGGGTGCGCACCTTTGCGTTGGGATTCGGCCCCCGCCTGACGGGATTTCGCCTAGGCCGTACAGAGTACCAGGTCTCAAGCATTCCCCTGGGGGGATATGTCCAACTCGTGGGCGAATCCCCGGAAGCAGAACTGCCGGAGGGGTTCAGCACCCGGGACAGCTTTGCCCAGCGCCCGCCCTGGCAACGCATGATTGTCGTCGCTGCCGGACCGATATTTAACTTTGTCCTGGCCATTTTAATCTATTGGGTCATTTTTGCCTCCTACGGTCAGCAAGCGATGCTGCCCGTTATAGGCGAAATCCAGGACAACACCCCTGCGGCCGAAGCTGGACTGCAGGCCGGCGACCGGATCCTGTCCATCAATGCGCAACAGGTCCAATACTGGAACGAGGTGGCAAAACAGATCCAGGACAGCGGCACCACTTCCCTGGATATGCAAGTACAGCGGGACCAGAAACAACTTTCCGTTACCGTCACCCCGACCATGCAATCGCGGGAAAACATTTTCGGGGAAAGCACCCAAGTTCCCATCGTGGGCATCATCGCCGCAGGGAAAACCACCCGCATCGATATGGGCCCTCTGGACTCGTTTACCGCGGCCAACCAACAGACATGGCGCCTGGTCAAATTAACCGGGGAAGGCCTGGTCAAGCTTGTGGAACGCGTCATCCCCTTGGAAACCGTGGGCGGCCCCATCCTCATCGCCCAAATGGTCCACCAGCAAACTGAACAAGGCTTGGTCCAATTGCTGGGATTAACCGCGCTTATCAGCATCAACCTCGGATTGCTCAATCTCTTGCCCATCCCGATTTTGGATGGCGGGCATCTCCTTTTTTTCCTGCTCGAAACCGTTTCCGGACGCCCTCTGGACCCGAAATGGCAACAACGAGTCAACAAATTCGGGTTAACTCTGCTTTTGGCGCTTATGGGCCTGGCGATATACAATGACTTGCAACGCTTGTTCACCAACTAATGCACCCGTATTGGTCATAAACGGTGCGGAGTCCCGGCTTCAGGTCGTGCTGGGGTCCTGCTCTGGTCTGCTCTGGAGTCAAGAATTGCACACACCGGGCCGGGCTATGCCCTACCTCGCCCCGGCAGTGCGCCACGGGCTTAGCACCTGCCACTTGTCCCTTGCCTCGTTGCGCGGCATCGCTTGCGTCCACGGACCCGGCGGTTTTACCGGCCTGCGCCTGACCCTGGCCACAGCCCTTGGGCTCGCCCGCGGGGCCCGACTGCCTTTAGCCGGCCTCGACTACTTGGCCTGCATTGCCTCCGGTGTGTGGCCTTTATGCTCCTCCGAACTCTGGGTCGTCACCCGGGCGCGACAACGTCTGGTCTACCTCCAGGGGTTCGCTGCCTCTTCCGGGCACCCCCTCGGGCCTGTCCAGCCCCAGGGCAGCGACAAGGCCATCGAAATCCTACAAACCCGCCCCCGGCGGCTGACTTTGGTGGGCAGCGGGCTGCGCGGGGAACCGGAACACTGGACGAGCGCCCTGCCCGAAGCAAAGGTGCTGCCCCCCCAATGGGACCACCCGAACCCTGACGCCCTTGTCCAGTACGCCTGTGCCGCCCCGTTTGCCTTTGAGGCGCTCCATCCCCTGTACCTGCGGGTTTCCGACGCTGAAACCAACCTACCCGCCATCGCCGGCAAACGCGGCTTGGACCCGGAAACCGCCCGCAACACCATTCCTGATTTTTTGCACCCCCGCCCCTCCGGCACCTCCTTTTCACCCTAAAGGCACCATTGGCCGTGAAACAGTATTTTCCCCTTGACCCTAGGGCCGTCCTTCCCCCTTTTGACACCGTGGATGAGACCCTCCTCACGGCGAGAAAGCTGTTCACAGCAGGCCGGTGGGCTGCGCTGAGCTTGTAGGGACGTGTGGCGCACGCCCTTTTTCCAGGCCGTATGTACCGCTCCGAACCCAGGTGCAGAACTTCAACCCCCGAGCCCGCCGCTGTGGTTGCGGCCCGCAGGGCCCGGACAGGGCGGACTGCCCGAGGCGAAACCTTGAACGCCCCTTTTCTTCAGCGTACAAATCACGTACTTTGTCCCGTGCTACTTAACCTTGTATCCGGGACAATAGGGCTATGGCCAAGCTTTCGCCAACTCAGGAAGACTACTTAGAAACCATCTTTCTGCTTGAATCCGAGCATAAAGCGGCGCGGCCAAAGGATATCGCCGACAATCTCCAGGTCCAGCGCGCTTCAGTGACCGGCGCCCTGCAGGGGTTGTCCGAAAAAGGACTGGTCAACTACCAACCCTATAGTGCGGTCACGCTGACGGCTGAAGGATTTCGGGTGGCCACCAAAGTGGTGCACCGGCACCGGGTCTTGGCCGAATTTTTACAAACCTTTCTCCAACTCGCTCCAGAGGTGGCCGAAGCCAATGCCTGTCGCCTTGAGCACCATATCGACGATGAAGCCTTAGAGCGCCTGATCGCCTTTATTAAATTTGTCCAACACTGCCCCCGGACCGGCCCGGATTGGCTCCAAGCATTTACCCGTTTCTGCGACCACAAAGGCCATTGTGAAAATTGCAGTTTCTGCTTGCGCCATTGCTTGGAAACCTACGAAAAACACCACCCGCCGGGGGCGTAACACCGCACTGCATCCGTACAGAGGTTTGGCAATGGAAATACAATGCCCGAAATGCGAATTCGTCCGTAATGTGCCTGAAGACAAAATCCCGGCCCGGGCCCGGCTCGCCACTTGCCCCAAATGCGGGCACAAATTCCCCTTTCGCGATGTGGAGCCGCAGGATCCGCACACCGGGGAAGCCGAAGAGACGGCCCGCACCGAAGAGCCGCAACACGCACCGCCAGCGTTTGGGGAAAACGATGCAACGCCGAGCGCGGAAGAACCGCCCCAAGAGGCTCTCTCCTCCACACAGCCCGAGGACCCGCCGACGGAAGACACCGAACCACCGCGCCAGGATATCTGGGCCTCGCTTGAGGCCTTGCAGGCTGAGCCCGAACCCGATGAGGCGCCCCCGCACTCGAGAAGCAGCGTGCCCTGGGAAAATTTGGAGGAACACGGGTTTTTCACCGGCCTGCGCCTGACCATCACCCAGGCCATGCTCGGCCCCCGGCGGTTTTTCACGCAGATGCCCATCAACTTCGGGCTGAGTATGCCCCTAGTGTTTTATCTCTTAATTGCCGAAGTCCAGGCCTTGGCCCAATTTTTTTGGCAAATGGTCGGCCTGAGCCCGCAAATGGGGCAAAACACCCAAATAGGCCTGGTTGGACTCGGCTCCGCCCTTATTTTGATTGTCTATCCCCTTTTTCTGGCCGGGGTCCTTTTTTTCGTCTCCGGGATCAACCATGTCTGCCTTTTAGCCCTGCGTTCGGGAAAGGCCGGATTCCAGGGCACCTTCCGGGCGGTGGCCTACGGCAGCGCCCCTTTTGTCCTGGCGGTCATTCCTGTTATCGGGCCTATGATGGGGGGAATCTGGGCTATGGTGTGCACCATCATTGGCTTGAGTTGCGTACACGAAACCAGCCTGGGCCGCGTCCTGTTGGCGCTCTTTTTGCCCTTTATTGTGCTGGCAGCCATTTCCGTTGTCCTGGTCATGCTCCAGGCAGCGATATAAAAGGAGGAACCGGTGCGCTCCCGCCTGCGAGCGATGTGGCAATGGATACGCAACCGACGGCGGCTGCGCCGTGAGACCTCCCCGGACTCCTTCCGGCACGCCGCCGCGGAAATGCTGGAACTTATCGGCATGGCCCGGCGGCTTTGGCCCGGTGACAGCCAATTCCAGGCCCGGTTGCAGCGCATAGAACGGGAAATGCACCAACTCCATTCCCTGACCGAGCAGCGCCGGTTCCGGCACCTCTCCCTGCAAAAACGCCTGGAGCTTCGGGACAGCCTCCAACGCTCCCGACAGATGCTTATCCACAGTCTGGAAACCGTACCGCCCCCAACGGACCGGGTCCAATAAACAGGCCACGGCGGCGGCAACGCCCCCTCCCGGAAGACGGCCACACGCATGGACTTTTTCGACTCCGCATGGCATAGATTCCGGCCTGATGTATGTACCGGTGGACATCGTTTTCGACCCCCGGTTGTAACCTCTAGCCCGAAGTGGGTTGTATATATGATTGGAATCTCAAAACTGTATTGCGACGCCATTGAACCTTCTGACGCCTTACGCTACGGGCGGCAATCCGGAAAATTGCCCTCGCACCTGTTGCAATTTTCGGAAGACAAAAAACCGGTGATCGTCTGGAATATGACCCAGCGCTGCAACCTCAAATGCGTGCATTGCTACGCCCAGGCCGTTGATCCCGAGGGCAGCGACGAGATCAGCACCGATCAGGGCAAAGCCATCATCGACGACCTTGCCGCCTTCGGATCGCCGGTGATGCTCTTTTCCGGCGGCGAACCCCTGGTGCGCAAAGATTTGCCCGAACTCGCCGCCTACGCGGTTTCCAAAGGCATGCGGGCGGTTATCTCCACCAACGGCACATTGATCACCCCGGAAAAGGCCCGAGAACTCAAATCCATCGGGCTTTCCTATGTGGGCATCTCCCTCGACGGCGGCGAAGCCACCCACGACACATTCCGCGGGGTTCCTGGCGCATTCCAAAAGGCCATGCAAGCGGTGGACAACTGCCAGGCCGAAGGACTCAAGGTCGGACTGCGCTTCACCGTCAATAAGCGCAATTTCGAAGAAGTGCCGACCATCTTCGAAATCCTCAAAGAGCGGGACATCCCCAGGGTCTGCTTTTACCATCTCGTTTACTCCGGCCGGGGCTCGGAACTGATCAAAGAGGATTTGTCCCATGAGCAAACCCGAGGGTTGGTCGATCTGATCATGGACGAGACCAAGGCCCTGTTCGACGCCGGGCACCCCAAAGAGGTATTAACGGTGGACAACCACGCCGACGGACCCTACGTCTACCAGCGCCTCCAGCAAGAAAACCCCGAACGGGCCCAAGAAGTCATGGAGCTTTTGCAGTTCAACGAAGGCAACAACTCCGGACGGGGCATCGGGTGCATCTCTTGGGACGGGCGGGTCCACGCGGACCAATTCTGGCGCAACCACACCTTCGGCAATGTTCTGGAGCGCCCCTTTTCCGAGATTTGGACCGATTCCTCCATCGAACTTCTGCACAAGCTCAAAAATAAAAAAGCCCATGTGGGCGGGCGCTGTGCCAAATGCCAATACTTGAACATCTGCGCCGGCAATTTCCGGGCCCGGGCCGAAGCCTACTACGGCGATATCTGGGCCCAGGATCCGGCCTGCTATCTCACGGACGCGGAAATCGGACTCGAATAGCGCCGCCTTGCCCCGAGCACTCTCTAGGGTCACCAGAACCACGGCACATCCGAGCCTAGAGCATAGCAATAAAGAGGGATCCCATGTCTGATACCAGTTTCTTTCGCGGCCGCCGCTTACGGCAAACCGCAGCGCTGCGCGATCTGGTGCGCGAAACCAGCCTGCGCACCGACGACCTCATCCAGCCCTATTTCGTTGCTGAGGGGGATCCGCAGGCCGCCCGGCCCATCGGCTCCATGCCCGGACAGCACCAGCTTGGCCTCCAAGCCCTGTCCGAACGCATTCGCCGCGCTGCGGACAAAGGACTGCGAGCGGTCATGCTCTTTGGCATTCCAGCAGAAAAGGACCCGCGCGGCTCACAGGCCTACGCCCCCAACGGCGTCGTCCAGGAGGCCGTGCGGCGCCTGAAATCCGACATACCACAAATCACGGTTATCACCGATGTATGCCTGTGTGAATTCACCTCCCACGGGCATTGCGGATTGGTCCAGGGCAACACCGTACTCAACGACCCCACGCTGGAGCTTTTGGCCGCCACCGCTGTGTCCCACGCCGAAGCCGGCGCGGATATCGTGGCCCCGTCGGACATGATGGACGGCCGGGTTCAGGCCATCCGTACGGCTTTGGACCAAGCCGGCTACCACAATCTCCCGGTCATGTCCTATGCGGTCAAATACGCCTCAGCCTTTTATGGCCCCTTCCGCGAGGCCGCGGAAAGCGCTCCCCAATTCGGGGACCGCAAGACCTACCAGATGGATCCGGCCAACGCCCGGGAGGCATTGCGCGAAGCCGAGGCGGATACCGCCGAAGGCGCTGATTTCCTGATGGTCAAGCCAGCCTTGGCCTACTTGGATATCCTGGCACAATTACGCCAACGCAGTGCCCTGCCCTTGGCCGCGTACCATGTCAGTGGGGAATACAGCTTGATCAAGGCCGCCGCACAACAGGGGTGGATCGACGAACAGGCCGTGGCCCTCGAATCGCTGACAAGCATCAAACGCGCCGGTGCGGATCTGATTTTGACCTATTTTGCCGAACAGGCCCTGGACTGGTTGGCCTAACCAGCCCAGTCGCTCTGTCCATGATCCAAACACGCGACCCCAAAACCGCCCTTGGTCAAAAATAAGGGCTGGCCTGGCGCCGCGAGCGAAGAGAGCCACCATGACGCACCACGGCAATGATTCCACCCCCAACCTGCGCCTGATCGCCTGGGAAGTGACCCGATCCTGCAACCTCGCCTGTAAACACTGCCGCGCCGAGGCCCATCTGGATCCCTACCCCGGGGAGTTGAGCACCGCAGAGGCCAAGCAACTGATCGACACCTTCCCGGAGACAGGCAATCCGATCATTATCTTCACCGGCGGGGAACCGCTGCTGCGAGACGACCTTTTCGAACTCGTACGCCACGCCAAATCCCACGGGCTGCGCTGTGTCATGGCCCCCAACGGCACCCTTATTACCCCAGAAAACGCTCGGGAAATGGTCGATTCCGGCATCGAACGGGTGTCCATCTCCATCGACGGCCCGGACAGCGCCAGTCACGATGTTTTCCGAGGCACTCCCGGCGCGTTTGACCAAGCCATGCAGGGGATCGAGTATCTCAAAAACGCGGGCATGGAATTTCAAATCAACACCACCGTGACCCGCAACAACATGGGCCAATTCAAGGATATCTTCCAATTGACCCAACAGCTCGGGGCGGTGGCCTGGCATATATTCCTGTTGGTTCCCACCGGTCGGGCCGCCGATCTGCAAGAGGAGATCATCACCGCTGCGGAGTATGAATCCGTTTTGAATTGGTTTTACGATTTCCGCAAAACCACGGACATGCAACTCAAGGCCACCTGCGCCCCGCACTACCACCGCATCCTGCGCCAGCGAGCAAAAGAGGAAGGGGTGGAGGTCAATTTTGACAATTTCGGTTTGGACGCCGTGAGCCGGGGCTGTCTAGGTGGTATCGGGTTCTGCTTCATCTCGCACACCGGGCAAGTCCAGCCCTGCGGGTATCTGGAACTCGATTGCGGTCAAGTCAAACAGACCCCGTTTGCGGAGATCTGGGCCAATTCCCCGCAATTTCAAAACCTGCGCAACCCCAAAGCCTACACCGGCAAATGCGGGGTCTGCGAGTACCACAACGTCTGCGGTGGCTGTCGCGCCCGGGCCGAGACCATGCGCTCCGATTACCTGGCCGAGGAACCCTTGTGCACCTACACCCCCAAGCGGTTGCGCGAGCCCACGGCATCAGAAACGTAAGCCTTGCCGGGAGAACCGGTGCCCCCTTCACCCTAAGACCTGCGACCGGATTGCTATGGACACCACCGACCGTCAGATCCTGGACATAATCCAGACCGCGTTTCCCCTAGTCCCGCGCCCGTATGAGGCCATTGGCGCTGATGTCGGCCTCACCGAGGCAGAAACCCTGGCCCGCGTGCGAGCCCTGCAACAAAAGGGGGTAATCCGACGCATCGGGGCCAATTTCCACTCCCGCAAACTGGGCTGGAAAAGCACGCTCTGCGCCGCCCGGGTCACGGAGGCGCACTTCGACGCCTTTGTTGCCGAGGTCAACCGCCATCCCGGGGTGACCCACAATTACCGGCGGCGTCATCAATACAACGTCTGGTTCACCCTAATCGCCCCTTCCTGGGAGGACATTCAAGCCACCTTGCAGGATATCACTGCCAAAACCGGCATCCCCATTTTGAATCTCCCGGCCGAAAACATGTTCAAAATCAAGGTGGACTTTCCCATGCAAGAAGACACTGCGGACCAAGACCAGTCTCCTGGCGAAAAGGATTCTGCCTCCCCGGAGAAATCATGAACGAGTGTATCCTTTCCCCCTCACTGCTCTCCTCGGATTTCGCCCGCCTAGACGAGGAACTCACGGCCTTGGAACAGGCCGGGATACCCTGGGTGCATTGGGATGTCATGGACGGACAATTCGTACCCAATATCACCTTGGGCCCACCGGTGATCAAAGCCGCCCGCTCCAAAAGTTCCCTTTTTTTCGATGTCCACCTCATGGTCCAGGATCCCGGCCGGTATATTGAGGATTTCGCCGCTGCCGGGGCCGACCTGATCGGTGTGCACGCCGAAGCCTGTCTGCATTTGGAACGGGTCATCTCCCAAATCGCTGAAACCGGAGCTCAATCCGCCATCGCGCTCAACCCCGCCACCCCGCTTTCACATATCGACTACCTCCTGCCGCAACTGGACATGGTCCTGATCATGAGCGTCAATCCCGGATTCGGTGGCCAGTCCTTCATCCCCTTTTGTTTGGAGAAAATCAAAGCCCTGCGCGCTCGACTGGACATCTTGGGCCTGGCCACGCGCATCCAGGTCGACGGCGGGGTCACCCTGGACAACACTGCCGCAATCACGGCCGCTGGCGCTGACACCCTGGTCTCCGGCTCGGCCTTTTTCAAACACGATTCCTACCGCGAGGGGTTGCGCCGGTTTCTGCAGCAGGCCGGACAAGAATAGCCCCCAATCCCAGAAAACCC